>CAYGZE010000124.1:5538-11494 GCA_964354185.1 uncultured Anaerolineales bacterium
ACGCTCTCGGGCACGTCGAACGGCTTGCGCGGGGCGCGCTTCAGCATCGCGTCGGCCTCGGGGTCGTCGACGAACCGCTCCTTCTGGATGTCGAACTTCAGCGGCCGCCCGATCCGAAGCGGCATCTCCTCCAGTTTCAGCCCGCGGTTCTTCACCAGGTGCTCCTCCAGCCGCGCCCAGCACCCGTTGGCGTACTCGTTCGAGCCGAAGGGCTTGTCGCCCGGCTTCCACGCCGTCTCCTTGCCCAGGCGGTACGAGATGTTGCCCAGGTGGCACAGGGCCGCCGAGTAGTGCCCCTCGAGGAACGGGGCGTTGAGGTCCTCCTTCTTGCGGCTGC
The DNA here is from genome assembly GCA_964354185.1 of uncultured Anaerolineales bacterium. GTDB lineage: Bacteria > Planctomycetota > Phycisphaerae > FEN-1346 > FEN-1346 > CAYGZE01. Next base: position 5,876 of record CAYGZE010000124.1, read on the forward strand.
GGCAGGCCTCGATGAAGTTGCGGAAGTGGCCGTTGCCCGGGCCGAGTTTGGCCTCGGCCTTGGGCATGGGCGCGGCCTTGTCGCTGTCCTTGGGGAAGAACTTGCTGTCGTCGACGATCTTGCCGCCCTCGAACACGAAGTCGTTGCTCACGCGCGAGGTCCGGCTCTCGTCCTTGCCCTGGGCCTCCTTGCCGCCCACCAGGCCGCACACCTCGAACACCATCATCGTGTCGCCGTAGTCGTAGACGGTGAGTTGCGTGTTGGGCGTCTGGCCCTGGTCCTTGTAGCCGAAGCGGCCGCCGATGCTGAAGACGCCCTTCGGGTGCGTCGCGCCCGGGATGACCCACCGCGCGACGTCGGTCTGGTGCACGCCCTGGTTCCCGATCTCGCCGTTCCCGAAGTCCCAGAACCAGTGCCAGTTGTAGTGGACGAGGTTCTCGTGATACGGTTGCACGGGCGCCGGACCCAGCCACAGGTTGAAGTCGACCTCGGGCGGCGGGTCCTTCGGCTCCTTCAGGCCGATGCTCGGCCGCGTCTTGCTCGCAAAGCCGTGGCTGATGAGGAGTTTCCCCAGTTGGCCGGACTTCACGATCTCGGGGATCCGCGCCCAATTCCTCTCGCTCCGCCGCTGCGTGCCGGTCTGCACGATGCGGTCGGACTTCGCGATGATGTCGGTCGCGATGCGGCCCTCCAGGACGTTGTGCGTGGCGGGCTTCTCGACGTACACGTCCTTGCCCGCCTGGACCGCCCAGATCGTCATCAGCGTGTGCCAGTGGTTGGGCGTCGCGACGGAGATGGCCTGGAGGTCCTTGTCGTCGAGCGCCTTGCGGGCGTCCTGGGCGCCCTTCGGTTCGGCGCCCTGTTTCTTCTTGACCTCTCCGACCCAGAAGTCCAGGCGGCGCCGGTCGACGTCGACGAGCCACGCCACCTCGACGTCGCTCATGCCGAGCCACTCTTTCAAGTGGTCGCTGCCGCGGCCGCCCGTGCCCACGACGCCGATGCGGAACCGCTCGTTCGCGCCCAGGACGGGCCGGCCCGCGCGGCCGAGGACGAGCGTCGCCCCGGCCAGGATCGCGGACTGCTTCAGGAACGTGCGTCGGTTCATACGGGACATGGGGCTTCCTCCATAACTCGGGCCGCGCGGGTGTACGTGTTCAGCGTGCCTGGCAAGTTCCCATCGGCGGGTGCCACTGGTGGCTTGTCCACCAGTGCCGCTCGCACGCACAGTGGTTGAAAGCAGCCAGCGGCACGCCCGTTACGGGCACGCTGAACACGTACGCGCAGGTTCGCAGGCCCGCTCCGCTGTGCCACCTTACCGCCTGGGGTGGCGCGATGCAAGCGCGATCGCCGCCCGGGGTGTGGCTGCCTTTCCTGGCAGCCCCAAGTTCAGGAAACGTCGTGCCTTGAGTGCCGGAGGCACGACTGTTCTCTAGCCCAGGCCGCAAGGCCTGGGAAGGCGGCGGCGCACGAACCTTCTTCTTCTTGTCAAGCCCCGCCAGCGGCGACTGACCGGCTCAGTCGCGGCTGGCGGGGTCCGAAGAAACAAACAGCAGAACGGTCCGCGTTTCCGGTACCACGGGCTCGCGCCCGTGGCTAGATAACAGTGCGCCCCTGACGGGGCTGCCAGAAGAGACAATCACAGCGCCGCTCGGGATGCGCGTTGACACGCGGGGCTCGGCGGCTATACAGGAGTTTCGGGAAGGCGGGAGGAGCAAGCCATGAGCCGCTCGACGAGGAGGACCTTCATGAAGCAGGCAGGCCTGGCGGGGCTCGGGGCCGCCGCCGCGGCGCTGGCCCGCCCCGGCTGCGTCCCGACCGACCGCGCGGCGGCGCGGCGGCCGAACATCGTCTTCTTCCTCATCGACGATTTCGGCTGGACCGATCTGGCGTGCTACGGCAGCACGTTCTACGAGACGCCGCACCTCGACCGCCTGGCCGCCTCCGGCATGCGCTTCACCGACGCCTACGCCGCCTGCCCCGTCTGCTCGCCGACCCGGGCGAGCATCCTGACGGGCCGCAATCCCGCGCGCCTTCACCTCACGAACTACCTCGTGGGCGACCGCTGGCCGGCCGAGAGCCCCATCCGCCCGGTCAAGTGGCAGCACTTCCTGCCCCTGGAGGAGGTGACGATCGCCGAGGCCCTGAAGGCCGCCGGCTACGCCACCGGCTTCGTCGGCAAGTGGCACCTGGGCGGCGACCCCTATTCGCCCGAGGCCCAGGGGTTCGACTTCAACGTGGGCGGCTGCGCCATGGGCGGGCCGAAGACGTATTTCGATCCGTACGACATTCCCAAACTGCCCGACCGCCGCCGCGGCGAGTACCTGAACGACCGCCTCACCGAGGAGGCCGAGCGGTTCCTCGACGCCCACCGCCAGGGGCCCTTCTTCCTCTACTTCGCCCACTACGCCGTCCACATCCCCCTGGAAGCGAAAAAGGAGGACGTCGCCCGCTACCAGGCCAAGGCCAAGGCCCTGCCCGCCGGCCGCCCGCCCGTCTTCGGCAAGGAGGGCACGCACAAGGTCCGCCTCGTCCAGGACCACCCCGTCTACGCGGGGATGGTCGACAACATGGACCAGAGCGTCGGCCGCATCCTGAAGAAACTCCGCGACCTCGGCGTCGACGAGAACACCATCGTCTTCTTCATGTCGGACAACGGCGGCCTCTCGACGGCCGAGGGCTGGCCCACGTCGAACCTGCCCCTGCGGGCGGGCAAGGGCTGGCTCTACGAGGGCGGCATCCGCGAGCCGATGATCGTCCGCTGGCCCGGCGTCACCCGGCCCGGCAGCGTGTGCGGCGAGCCCGTGACGAGCGACGACTTCCTGCCGACGATCCTCGAGGCGGTCGGCGCGGCAGCGCCCGCCGACCGGCCGCTCGACGGCACGAGTTTCGTCCCGCTCCTCAAGGGGCAGGGCGGCCTCGGGCGCGAGGCCCTCTACTGGCACTTCCCGCACTACAGCAACCAGGGCGGCACGCCGGGCGGGGCCGTCCGCGCCGGCGACTGGAAAGTCCTGGAGTCCTACGAGGACGGGCGGCTGGAACTCTACAATCTCAAGGACGACATCGGCGAGAAGAACGACCTGGCGGCCGCCATGCCGGACCGGGCCGCCGAACTCCGGACGCGCCTCGTCCGCTGGCGCGCGGCCGTCGGCGCCCAGATGCCCGAGCGGAAGGACGCCGCCAAAGCCTGACGGCGGCGCGGGCTCAGGGAAGAACGGACAGGCGGTCGGAGAACCTGGTTCCATAGGTCCTTTAGGCGGTTACGCCCACTTGTGGGTTCCAGCGGGCCTGGCCCTGTGGCATTCAGTTTCGCAGGCATTTGCTTTTCCGCATTTCCTGGGGTATACTCCCAGCGAGCGCAGGGGGCGCTCGCCGCGCAAGGCTGTGTTTCGACGAGTGGTCTTCACGGGGGAGTCCCTTCTTCTCGCATTCCCCGGCGGTCATGCACCCGGCCAGATCGGCCAGATCGAGGCCGAGTATCCTATTTTCATTGGACCGCATGGCACATAGGGGGATTGGCAATGATCAGCACAAGAGGTGTGGCGAGGGCGGCGGTGGTGGCGGCGGCGTTGGCGCTGCTGGCGGCCGGTGCGGTTCAGGCGGCCATTACGATTGACACGGTCCCCGTGGCCAACACGGGCAACACGGGTGAACTGTCGGGCGCTGGCGCCGGCGGCTGGGGGCCGGACCGCATCTGCGGGGCGGTGGACTACCAGTTCAACATCGCCAAGTACGAGGTGACGGCCGGTCAGTACACGGCGTTCCTGAATGCCGTAGGCGGGGTGGACACCTATGCGCTGTACAACACGGAAATGTGGTCGAACGACTACGGCTGCAAGATCGAGCGGACTACCACAGGCAGCGGCTATTCGTACAGCGTGGCTTCCGACTGGGCGAATCGCCCGGTGAACTACGTTTCCTGGGGCGACGCGGCCCGTTTGGCCAACTGGCTGCACAACGGCCAGCCGACGGGAGATCAGGGCCTCACGACCACTGAGGACGGGGCGTACTACCTGAACGGCGCCACGAGCAACGCGGCCCTGCTGGCCGTGACGCGCGAGGCCGACTGGAAATGGGCCATCACCAGCGAGGATGAATGGTACAAGGCCGCCTATCACAAGAACGACGGGGATACGGGGAACTATTTCGACTATCCCACTGCCAGTGACAGCGTCCCGAGCAACAACCTGACGACGCCCGACGGGGGCAACAACGCGAACTTCTACGACAGCGGTTACACCATCGGCAGTCCATACTATCGGACGCCTGTCGGGGAGTTCGAATTGTCTGAAAGTCCCTACGACACCTTCGACCAGGGCGGGAACCTCTGGGAGTGGAACGAGGCCATACCGTCCGGGTCCTATCGCGGCGTGCGGGGCGGGTCGTTCTACGACGGCACCGGCGACGCCCTGCACGCGGCGGGTCGGTACGACGGCCCCCCGGCGGACGAGGACCACGGCCTCCTCGGGTTTCGCGTCTCCGAGGTTCCTGAGCCGGCTACGATGAGCCTGTTGGCGCTGGCAGGCCTGGGGATGCTGATGAGGCGAAGAGGCGTTCGACGATAACCCCTGCCTGCCGGCAGACAGGCTTTACCCTTTGGCCCTTTTGCCCTTTACCCGGGGCGGGCGTAAGCCCGCTCCGGTTTTCCCCTTCGCCGCCGGGGGAAGTGGTAGTGGTAGGTCGGGTCAACAGACCCGACATCCTCTTCCACAAACGGTGGGCGAGACCTGCGTGTCGGGTCTGTTGACCCGACCTACCGACTCTCCCTTTCTTCCAAGGCCCGCAGGGGCGGCGGCATGTAGCCGCGGGTGGAGCGAAGCCCGCCGCATGGCGGGCGGAGCGCAACCCGTGGGAGAGGTGCGTAGGCGATGGACCCTCCCCGCGAGGGGCGGAGGAATCTCCTTCGCCCCGCCGGGGCGAAAAGAAGAGGATGGGCAAGAAGAAGACGATAGGGAACCCGTTTCCCGCCCACGGGTTCCGCGTCGGGCCGCTCCGCGGCCGCGCCGCGCCACCCGCGGCTACACCCCCCGGCCCCGTTGGGGCCGAAGGCGGCCCCGCCCTTCGTCCCGGTCCCCATCCCGCCTCTGCCGGCCTTTGCCGTTCAATCCGCAATCCGCAATCCGAAATCCGCAATCGGTCCAGTTCCCCTTCCCCAGTCCCCCGCCTTTGCCTTCGCCTCTGTTTTGCCTTCCCAGTCCCCGGTCCCTGTTCCCCAGTCCCCCCATTTTAACAGGTGTCGGCGACACCTCTATTGGCCCTATTTCGGACAGGGCGGGTCCGCCATTGACGTAAGTGTTATGGACGCATCGCTACCCATCGAGCGCAAAAAGCCGTCAAAAGCGATCAAAAACCGACCAAAAGCGCCGCAATCCGTACGTAAAACGTCAAAAAACGATCGAAAAACGCTGCGTTTTGCCTTACCCATCTTAACATCCGGGACGGCCGACCCCCCTGGCGCTAGCGCCAGGGCCGATTTGGCCGGCCGGAGGGCCCCAAAATCGGCAAATTTCGCGCGCGCCAACCCGTTTTTCGAATTGTAAAAATGGGACTTACAGCAATTCTAAGGTGGCGGGCAGCAGGTAGGGTGGGTGCTTGCACCCACGCGGAGTAGAAGCGGCGGGT
>CAYGZE010000125.1:0-11353 GCA_964354185.1 uncultured Anaerolineales bacterium
GGCCGGGCCTGGCCGCCGCCATCGGCCTGTTCCTGGCGGGCATCGTCCAGGTGGGTCTGGGGCTGCTCGCGTCCTGCGTCAGGGACCTGGCGCGGGCGGGTCCCCGCCCGGGCGGGCGCTGAGCGGCGCGCTCCCCTTCGGGTCGCGGCTAACCGGGCCTGTGCCCGCGCGGGGCGGGCGCTGAGCGGCGCGCCAAAAGAACGCGGCGGGTCGGCAAGACCCGCCGCGCGAACCTCGTCACACCGATATCGGACTGCTCAGAACTCGTACTTGAACTGGAAGCCCCAGACGCCTTCCTCGCGGTGATTGACCATGTAGCCGAAGTCGCCCCAGCCGCACGCCAGCGCGCAGTGTTCGTTCAAGATGAAGGCGAGGCAGATGGTGTGCCAACTGTCCTCCTCGCCGACCAGGCTGCCCAGGCGCCGATAGGGATTCTTCTTCTGGCGATACTCGTAGGCGATGGCCATCCAGTCCGTCACGGGGACGCAGACGCTGCCCTCGGCCGTCAGGCGGTAGGCGTCGCCGAACCCGAGGAGCCCCAGTTGGGCGCCCTGGGAGAACCGCAGGCCGCCCGTCACCATCACGGGGCGCCCGACGATCACGTTCGGGATCGTCTTCGAGGCCGTCAGGGTGAAGTCCGCGCCGTTCGAGCGTTCCATGCCCAGGGCCCGGACGCCGCGCCCGAGGCGGCGGTCGATTTCCTGGACGGCGGGCGTGTACTTGAAGGTCACTCCGCCCGTGATCGCCGGCATGTACGGGCTGCACGTGCCCTCCGGCACCACCAGGCCGCGCACGTTGAAGTTGTGCATCACGACGTGGCTGAAGCCGATGTCCACGCCCGTGTGACCCTCGACGTCGCCGGGGAAGTCCCCCAGGTCGAGCGTCACCAGGGCGTAGCCGAGTTCGAGCCGCCCGAGGATCGTCTGCGTGATGGACGCCTGGTGGATCGTCTTCTTGCCGACCTTGACGAAGGTGTACCCCCCCGTCGGGCCGGCGCCGGGCCCGGCGTTGACGAGGTAGGCCATCGGGACGATCAACCCGCCGCCCGTGCCCTCGACCGTGTAGAGCGGCAGGGGCGGGCCCTTCGTCGGCTTCTCCGGGGGGGCCTCGGGAACCGGCGCCGCCGCGCCGCCGCCTGCGGCGGGCGCGGCCGCCAGCGGGTCGGCGTCGGGTGCCGCCAGTTCCAGCGTGAGCGGCGTGTCCAGCCACTCAGCCAGGCCCATCTCGGAAAGCGACGGGCCATCCCCGGCGGCCGCGGGCCCCCCGAAACAAAGCAAGACGGCCGCTGCCCATGCGACCGTCCGCCCATGGCAACCTGCTGCCGGTTGCGACTGCGGCGAAGTCCTGTTCATGTGTGCCCCCTTGATCAAACCCCTCCGGATCGCGTCGCTCGCGACGCCTCGCTCGCGGCCTATCCAACGTCCTGTTTCTTCGGTCAGCGGCGGCCGGAAGTCAAGAAAAAAAATGGCTCTCCGCTCACCCCCACCCTCGAGGGCCTCGCGGCCCACTCGGGGCGGCCGCCCCTTTTTTCGGTGCGGGCGGGGCCCCGGGCCGCTAGATTGGGCCCATGCGGTGCATCCGGATGGCGGTCCAGTACGACGGCACCCACTACCATGGCTGGCAGGAGCAGCCGGGGTGGGCCACCGTCCAGGGGGCCTTGGCCGACTGCCTGGCGACGATCCTGGGCGAGCGGCCGGCCGTCGAGGGCGCCGGGCGGACCGACGCCGGCGTCCACGCGCTGGGGCAGGTGGCGGCGTTCCTGACGGACCGCCCGATCGCGGTCGGCCGCCTCCATGCCGCTCTCAACAGCCGCCTGCCTGAGGACATCGCCGTCTCCGAGATGGGTGAGGCGCCCCTCGGGTTCCGCCCCTCGCTCGACGCCCTCGGCAAACACTACCGCTACCGCCTCTACCGCGGCCCGATCCGGCCGATCTTCGAAGCGCGGTACGTCTGGCACTGGTACCGGCCGATCGAGGTCGAGCCGATGCGCGTGGCCGCGCGGCTCCTGGTAGGGCGGCACGACTTCAAGAGTTTCGAGGCCCGCGGCTCCGACCGCGAGGACACCGTGCGGACGATCGCGCAGCTCGACGTCACGGAGGCGGGCCCGGAGGTGCGCTTCGATGTCGAGGGCGACGGGTTCCTCTATCGCATGGTGCGGAACCTCGTGGGCACGCTGGTCGAGGTCGGCCGCGGCCACCGCCCGCCCGAGTGGGTCGCCGAGGTCCTGGCGGCCCGCGACCGCCGGGCGGCTGGGCCCTGCGCGCCGCCGCACGGCCTGTGCCTGATGGAGGTTCGGTATCCGCCCGCGCCGCCCCAGGGCGCGACGCCGCCGGCGCCGGCCGGGGAGACGCCGCGCGCGGCGGGGGGCGGGGGGGACCGCGGGGCGTGAGGATCGTCCACGTCATCACGCGCCTGATCGTCGGCGGGGCGCAGGAGAACACGATCCTGGCGTGCGCGGAACTCGCGCGGCTGGGGCACGAGGTCGCCCTGCTCACGGGGCCGGAGACGGGGCCCGAGGGGAGCCTGCTCGGCGCGGCCCAGGCGCTCCCCTTCCGCACGATCCTCGTGCCGTCGCTCCGCCGCGCGGTCTGCCCGTGGCACGACCCGGCGGCCGCCCTCGACCTTCTGAAGCACCTGCGAGACCTCGCCCCCGACGTCGTCCACACGCACTCGTCGAAGGCGGGCATCCTGGGCCGGTGGGCGGCGCGGCGGGCGGGCGTCCCGTGCATCGTCCACACGGTCCACGGCCTGGCGTTCGACGCGTACTCGGGCGCGCTCGCCGGCGCGGCCTATCGCGCGGCGGAGCGACGGGCGTCGCGCTGGTCGCACCGGCTCGTGGCCGTCTCGGCCGACATGGCCGACCGGGCGGCCGGGGCGGGCCTGGCGCCGCGCGAGCGGATCCCGGTCATCTACAGCGGTATGGATGTCGAGGCGTTCCGCGCTGCCGCGGGCCGGCGCGACGCCGTCCGGGCCGCCTGGGGCGCGGGGCCGGAGGCGTTCGTCTTCGTCAAGGTCGCGCGGCTCTTTCCCCTCAAGGGCCACCGATTCGTCCTGGCCGCGTTCGCCGAAGTCGCGCGGCGGCACCCGCGGGCGATGCTGGTCCTCGTGGGCGACGGGCGGCTGCGGGGCCGGATTGAGGCCGACGCGCGGCGGCTGGGCCTGGCCGACCGCGTGCGCCTGGCGGGCCTCGTGCCGCCCGACGAGGTGCCGGCCATCCTCTGGGCCGCCGACGCCGTCGTCCACGCGGGCCTGCGCGAAGGCCTGGCCCGGGTCCTGCCCCAGGCGGGCCTGTGCCGGCGGCCGGTCGTCGCCTACGACGTGGGCGGGGCACGCGAGGTCGTCCGCGACGGCGAGAACGGGTTCCTCCTGCCCGCGCCCGGGCCGGCGGCGACGGACGAGGAGGGGGCCGCGCCGCTGGCGCGCGCGATGGAGCGGCTGACGTCGGATCCCGCCGCGGCCGCCCGGATGGGCGATCGCTGGCCGGCCGACCTCGCCGACCGGTTCGACTATCGGCGGATGGTCCGCGACCTCCTGGCCCTGTACGGCGAGGTCCTGGGGTCCTAGCGGCGGAACGTGCCGGAGCCGGCGTAGTTCCGGTCCCGCCGCCAGTCGGGCCGCCACCAGAGTTGCGACCCGCGGTCCTCGGGCCCGTCGAAGTCGTCGACCGCCACGTTCAGGCGGAACGCCTCCCACGCCTTGCCCTGCTTGGCATCGAGGTAGGTCGATGGGATGGCGATCTCGGCGGCATAGCCCGTGCCGGTCCGGACGCAGGCGACGCGCGTCCCCTCGGGCAGGCGGTCGCGGCCGTAGCAGACCATCTCGCCTCCCTCGGCCGCCGGGCTGAGGGCCACCAGCAGGATGTCCTGGAACTCGCCCGTGCCGCGGCCCGCCGACCGCTCCGGCTCCGGCCGCGCGTCCAGCCGCACCTCGATCCCGTCCTGGTCCCACACGGCCTTCTGGGGGTCGAGCACGAGGACGTCGTCCGTCACCTCGACGGCCAGGTAGAGGCAGGCGTCGTCGCGGGCGACGGCGAACCGGAAGCGGCCGTCCGCGGGGCCGGACCACGTCTTCGGGTCGCGTCGGACCTCGGCGGGCTCGCGGCAGAGGTTCGGCAGGTCGCCCCACTCGTCGAGTCGCCCGTCGACGGTCACGGCGCGCGGGGCGGGCGGGCACGGCCGCACCCGCTCGACGAGCATCCAGTGCGTGCCCTGGCGCTGGAACGGCCGCTGGCCCGGCACATCGTAGGTGACGGTCCACGCCAGGCCGAGCGGGGCGATGGCGTCGGGCGGCACAGACCCGGCGGGCACGAGTTGCACGTCGACCGTCTCGGCCGCCTTGGGCCGGACGGTCCGCTCGATGACGTCCGGCGTCGGCACCAGGTGCGGGTTCGGCCCGAACGCGGTGCGGACCTTCATCGGGAAGTCGGCGGCATTGGCGAGCGTCAGGCGGACCGTGCGGGCGTCGAAGGCGTCGCCCTCCACCAGGAGCGGGTCGGACGCGAAGGCCCGGGCGACCGCCGCCGCCAGCGGCCCCGTCTGTTCCGTGACGAGGTCCTCGTCGAAGACGCCGTCCAGGGCGAGGTTGACGATGCGGGGCCCCTCGTCCGTCAGGGTGACCCAGGCGATCTGGTCGAACGTGCCGTCCTCGGGACCCTCCAGGGCGCTTACGCCGCCCGTCGTCGCGAACTTGATGTACGTCCGCCCCCCGCGCACGTACTTCGTGTAGCCGTGGTCGTGCCCGGCGAAGACGCTGTAGGGCCGGCCCTTGAGGAGGGCCTCGACCTTCTCCCAGCCGGTCGGGTCGTGCGAGAGCCATAGCGGCTTGTGCGTGAAAACGCACGTCCATCGGACCTTCGGGTTCGCGGCGAGGGTCTTCCTGACGTAGGCAACCTGGTCGCTGCTGATCGTGCTGGCGCTCATGCGTTCCGTGTTGAGGACGAGGAAGAGGACCCGGCGGTAGACGAAGTGGTAGAACGAGCGGCCGAAGCGGGCGTCCCACGTGCGGGCCGCCAGGTCGTCCCAGATGTCGTGGTTGCCGGCGACGAAGAAGAACGGCATCCGCAGGGGGCGAAGGATCTCCAGGAACTCGGTCCACTCGCGGTCGATCTCGGCCGGGTCCTCGGTCTTGCCCTCGATGAGGTCGCCGATGCACATGACGAACTCGGGCCCGAGCAGGTTGACCTTGCGGACCGCGTCCTCGAAGACGCCCTCGCGGGCCCCGCCCGTGCGGTCGGCCATGATCACGAACTGGAACTGGTCCGGGTCGTTCTCGGGCACCAGACCGGTCCAGGGGTTGACCGCGCCGGAGTCGACGACGAAGCCGTCGTAGGGGAGGGCGGGGATTGGCGCGCGAACGGCCGAGCGCCCGGCGCAGCCGCCGCCGAGGGCGGCGGCCAGGAGCAGGGCGAGGCGGCCGAGGGCGGGTCGGGCGGCAGGACGGGTCAGGTCGCGCATGGTGGCCCTCCGGTACGCGTTCCTGGGCCATTCTAGCGGCCGCTGGCGGAAACTCAAAAGCCAAGCCGGGCCGGTTTCGGCCGGTCGGGGTCGGGCGGGACTGCGCCGAAGCGGCAATGCGGGCCTCCGATGGGACGCTGCGGCCACCCGAACGGACGCTCCTGGCGTCCTATCAGGGCCGAGGCTTCGGGGAATGGCACCCATGCGGCACCGATTTGCCGCATCCGGGGCCCGCGAATATATCGTTGACATCGGCCCTGCCGCACGGTACAAGATGCCGCCTCGGGTGGAGGGTCAGGGGCATTCCTCCGAAAGGAGCGGGTACGATGGACGTGCAGGCGATCATCAACAAGGTGATGGGGACGCCGGTCCCCGAGGTTAAGAAGGTGGGCCTCGCGTATTCGGGCGGGCTGGATTCGAGCCTGTCGATCGAACTCCTCCAGCGGCGCTACGGCGTGGCGAGGAAAGACATCATCCCGATCACGATCGACGTCGGCCAGGGCGACGAGGAGGTCGCCACCAGCCGCGCCAAGGCCAAGCAGTTGGGCGTCAAGCAGATCTTCATCGACAAGAAGGCCGAGTTCACGGAGAATTGGCTTTCGCGCGCGATCCGCGCGAACTCCGATTACGAGGGCTACCCGGTCTCGACCTCGATGACGCGGCAACTCGTCGGCCGCGAGGTCGCCCTGAAGGCCCGCGAACTCGGCTGCGACGCCGTCATGGAAGGCTCGACCGGCAAGGGCAACGACCAGTACCGCCTGCACAACACGTTCAAGATCTTCGCGCCGGAACTGAAGATCCTCGTCCCCGTGCGCGACTTCGACCTCACGCGGGCCGAGGAGCGGGCCCTGTGCGAGGCGTGGGGCGTCCCCGTGGACGAGCAGATCGAGGGCGGCGACGACAAGACCCTCTGGTGCCGCTCCATCGCCTCCGGCGCGATCGGCCTCGACCAGGTCCTGCCCGACGACATCTGGATGTGGCTCGTGCCGCCCGAGAAGGCCCCCGACAAGGTCGAGACGATCCGCCTGGAGTTCACCGAGGGCGTGCCGACCCGCCTGGACGGCAAGCGCCTGGAACTCGGGAAACTCGTCGACGCCCTCAACGTGACCGCGGGCCGCAACGGTGTCGGACGGATCGACATGTTTGAGGACGGCATCATGGACCTCAAGAGCCGCGAGGTCTACGAGGCCCCGGCCGCCCACGTCATCCTCCGCCTCCACCGCGACCTGGAGCAGTGGTGCCTGACGAAGGACGAACTGGAGTTCAAGCGCATCGTGGACGCCAAGTGGGCGTACCTGGTGTACCACGGCATGTGGTACCACCCGCTGCGCAAGGAACTGGACGCGTTCATCGCGGCCAGCCAGAAGTTCGTCAACGGGGCCTACCAGGTGGGCCTGTACAAGGGGAACATCGAGATCCTGAAGCGCGAGAAGGCCACCGGCCTCTTCTCGCCCGAGATCCGGTCGATCAAGGCGAAGGGGTTCTCGCAGCAGGCGGCCAAGGACGCGGCGACGATCCGCGGCCTGCCGTTCGAGATCCTCGCCCGCCGCGGCGGCATCGAGGACTGAAGCGAAGGCTGTTGCATCGGCGCGGCGTCGGCGGTATCGTGTGCGAGGGCCCTGGGCCTTCGCACACGCCTTTCCCGGGGAAGGCGATACGGGCCGTGTCTTGCGCGAAGGCGTCCTCGCCATCTCGCCGCGTGGTGGGGGATGAAGCCTGTGATAGAGATTCACCCTCAGTTGATTGTGGGGTGCTGGCGGCAGGGTTATGTGCTTGATCTGCACACGCTGAGCAGCACTTACCTGGGAGACGACGAGTATGGGCATGCCGTCTTCGACACCAAGCGATCGCCGGTCGGTGAACTGCTGTACCGGTTGAAGTACCAGTCCGATGCGTCGGTGATTCCCGAACTTGTGTCCACGGCCGTGCGGTTCCTGCGGACGTGGAACCCCGGCGTGGACGTGGTCGTCCCTGTGCCGGCGACCAAGGACACGCGAGAGGAACAGCCGGTGGTGCTCCTTTCGAGAGACGTTGCCGCGGAGATAGGCGCCGAGATCGCGCTCTCCTGCGTCGTCAAGCGCAAAGCCACGCAGGAGTTGAAGGACGTGTTCGATGCCGATGCGCGGCAGGCCCTCTTGGAGGGAGCCTATGCCGTTCACGCCGATGCGGTGCGCGGCAAGCGCGTGCTGCTGATGGACGACCTCTACCGCTCCGGGGCTACCATGAACGCGGTGGCGGGTGTTCTCCAGGCCGAGGGCCATGTCGCCGAAGTCTACGCCTTGGCCTTCACGAGGACGCGGAGGGGGCTATGATCAAGGTTTTTGTCGGCGGTTCACGCAGCGTCGCCAGACTCGACGCGGACGTTACGCGGCGGCTCGACGCGATCATGGCGGAGGGGCACGGCGTACTCATCGGTGATGCGAACGGGGCCGACAAGGCGGTCCAGCAGTACTTGCACGCGCACGGTTACGCCAACGTGGAAGTGTTCTGTATGGAGGGGCGGTGCCGCAACAACGTGGGCCAATGGCCGGTTCGCGCGGTGGCCGCCGGCCGCAAGCGCAGGGGCTTCCAGTATTACGCCGCCAAGGATCGGTGCATGGCTGCGGAGGCCGCGGCTGGGCTCATGGTATGGGACGAGACGAGCGCGGGAACCCTGGCCAACGTCGCCCGGCTGGCCTGCCAGGGCAAGACGGTCACCCTCAGGATCGTCCCGGACCAGAGAAGCGTCGTCCTCTCCAGTGGACCGGACTGGCAACGATTTGTGGTAGGATGCCCCGTTGCCGCTCGGGAACGCGTCGAGAGCGAACTCAAAGCCGAGAAGGCCGCACTGGGAAGCGAGACGCAGACGAGCCTCTTCTGAGGCGGCGCGCCGTGGGGCGTCGCGGCCGGGGAGTCGGGCGAGCCAGCACAGCGAGAACTACGGATGGCCAAACTCTGGGACAAAGGGTATTCCATTGAGCCCGAGGTCGAGCGGTTCACCGTCGGCGAGGACCACCTCCTGGACCGCGACCTGGTGCGGGCCGACTGCCTCGGCTCCGCCGCTCACGCGACCATGCTCGCGAAGATCGGCATCCTCACGCCCCAGGAGCGCGACCGCCTCCTCGCGGGCCTCCGGGCGATCCTCGCGGATTCTGCCGCCGGCAAGTTTGCGATCTCCGCGCACCAGGAAGACGTCCACACCGCCGTCGAGGAGCGCCTGACGCAAGTCCTCGGCGACCTTGGCAAGAAACTTCACGCCGGCCGCAGCCGCAACGACCAGGTCCTGCTGGACCTCCGCCTGTGGGGCAAGGAGCGGCTTCAGGATCTGGCGGACCGGGCGATCGGCCTGGCGGGCGCCCTGGCGGCCCTCGCGCGGGCCCACGAGTTCGTCCCCATGCCGGGGCGGACGCATATGCAGATCGCCATGCCTTCGAGCATCGGCCTGTGGGCGGGGGCGTGGGCCGAGTCGGTCCTCGACGACCTCGTCCTGGTGCGGGCCGCGCACGAGTTGTGCGACCAGTCGCCCCTGGGATCCGGCGCCGCCTACGGGTCGGCCCTGCCCCTGGACCGCCGGATGGTGGCGGACCTCCTGGGTTTCGCGCGGGTCCAGAACAACGTCCTCTACTGCGCCAATTCGCGCGGGAAGGTGGAACTCGCGACCCTCGGCGCGTGCACGCAGATGATGGTGGACCTCTCGCGGATGGCCACGGACCTCATCCTCGGCTCGATGCCCGAATTCGGCTACTTCCGCATCCCGAAGGAACTCTGCACCGGTTCGAGCATGATGCCGCAGAAGCGGAACCCGTGCGCCCTGGAACTCGTGCGGGCCAAGGCGGCCGCGGTGATCGGCCACGAGCAGACCGTCGCCGGCATCCTCCGGGCCCTGCCGAGCGGGTACAACCGCGACTTCCAGGAGACGAAGGGCCCCGTGATGCGCGGCGTGGAGACGACCGCCGCGTCGCTGGCCGTCATGCACCTCAGCATCGAGCGGCTGGAAGTCGTCGAGGCGAACCTGCGGAAGGGCTTCGTCCCCGAGATCTACGCGACCGACCGGGCCCTGGAACTCGTCCGGGAGGGGAAGCCCTT
Source organism: uncultured Anaerolineales bacterium (assembly GCA_964354185.1). Classification (GTDB taxonomy): domain Bacteria; phylum Planctomycetota; class Phycisphaerae; order FEN-1346; family FEN-1346; genus CAYGZE01. Next base: position 9,519 of record CAYGZE010000125.1, read on the forward strand.
CCGCGACGCCTACCGCGAGGTGGCCGCGAACTTGGGCGCCCTGGCCGCGCGCGACCCCGTCGAGAATCTCAAGTCCAAGACGCTCCAGGGCGGGCCGGGGAACCTGGGCCTCGATGCGCTGGATGAGCGCATCGCTGCCGCGGGGAAATGGCTCGCCGCCGTGCGCGAGCCGTTCCAGAAGGCCCTCGCCGCGCTCCTCGGCTAAGAGGTGCCACCACTCGAGCGGCCCGACGCAGATCGCGCGGCGGCGCGATTCGGCGCCGGCGACGCTTGGGCCCCTTGCCGGGCCTTGAAGCGGTTCGAGCCCCAATCCAGCAGCCGCGTCCACGCCAGGTTGAAGAGCAGGGCGATCCCCAGGGCGCACCCCAAGCCTGCCGCGCCGCCGACCAGGACGGCCCATCCCCAATGGACCTCCAGGCTGCCGATCCACAGGACCAGCAGCGCCACCCCGATGCCGCAGGCGATTCCACCGATGCCGCCGAGTTGGAGGAACAGGGCGCGAAAACCCGCGCTGGGCCGGTTCCGCGTAAAACCCACCAGCACGCTTGATGAGATGATGCCGACGGCCAGGAGCGCCGCAACCCCTGCCAGGACCGCCAGGCCAACCACGATGCCGACCCCGATGAGGACCAGGCAGACGATGAGCCCAAACAGCGCAAGGAGGCCCAGCCCGGGGTCCGGGCCGTCTCTGCCGGGGTCGTAGCCGTCGTCGTTCTGTGCGGCGGCGCCCGCCGCCAGAAAGAGACAGGCCGCCAGGACCAAGGCCCACGCCGTCTTGTGGGTAACACGCATGGCCAGCCCCTTTTCTCCCTCAGCGCCTGTTCTTTGTGCTCTTTGCGACCTTTGCGGTTTCAATCACGCGTTTGCCAGGCGCGGCCGATGCGGATCACGCGGCGGCGGCGCGTCGCGACAAGATTGCCCGGCAGGTCGATCGGACCCGCGACCGTCTTCGCGAGGAGCGCCGCGACGACCTCGTGCGTCCGGTCGGCCGACATGTGCTTGAGGCCTCCGCCCAGTCGCTCGACGGCCGGCCCGCCCGGCAGGCTCTGCCCCCCTCAGGCCCGGGGGGCGGGCGTGAGGCGCCCTGTCGTGGCCGTTGCCGCTCCTCAACCTCGCCGTTCTTTGCGCTCTTTCCGTCCTTTGCGGTTGAAACAGTCATGCGGGCCGCCGTGCCGTGGCTGTTTCCGTTCCTCAGGTACTCAGGCACTCGGTTCCCCAAGTTACCCAGTCACCGTATCCTCCCGGCCCGGGCGAATACGCTCTCGCCGGTCCGAAATGCAAATCGGCGGCGGGAAATTGCTGTAAGTGTTATGGACGCATCGCTACCCATCGAGCGCAAAAAGCCGTCAAAAGCGATCAAAAACCGACCAAAAGCGCCGCAATCCGTACGTAAAACGTCAAAAAACGATCGAAAAACGACGCGTTTTGCCTTACCCATCTTAACATCCGCCAGGCCCGACCCCCCTGGCGCTAGCGCCAGGGCGGTTTTGGCCGGCCGGGAGGCCCCAAAATCGGCCAATTCCGCGCGCGCCACCTCGTTTTCCCGATTGTAAAAAGTGGACTTACAGCAAAACCGGGGGGTGCGGCCCCCCCTTAGACCTGGCGGGCAGGAACGGCCGCCGCAGCAGGAATCACACCCATCCATGCCATGTGCCGCATCGTGGGCGGTTCCCTCCTCTCGAGTTCCGGCGATCCCCTGCCGCGCGGCCTATGGCTTGGCCTTCGCGGCCCCGTGCTTGGCGACGAACTGCTCGATCTCGCCGCCGGACTTCACCTCGATGTTGGCGGGGACCACGATGTCATCCAGCGTAACGGCGTCGCTCAGGAACAGGTGC
>CAYGZE010000126.1:0-4656 GCA_964354185.1 uncultured Anaerolineales bacterium
GGCTGGGCCCCCACCCCGATGAAGCCCAGGGCGGCCAGGTTGAGGACGGCGAAACCGAAATCCATGGAAGCCTTGACCAGAATGGCCGACGTGCAGTTGGGCAGGATGTGGCTGAAGATGATCCTTGGGCGGGTGGCGCCCACGCAGCGCGCCGACTCCACATAGTCCTCCTCCCGGGCGGAAAGAACCTGAGCCTGGACTAAACGGCAATAGCCGGGCCACCAGGTGATGGACAGGGCCATCATGGCATGGAGAATACTGGGGCCGAGGGCGGCGGTGATGGCCAGGGCGAGGAAAATGCCGGGTATGGTGAGCATGATGTCGGTGAGGCGCATGATTACTTCGTTGACCACGCCGCCGAAGTATCCAGCGATGGCGCCCAGCACCACGCCGATCAGGCTTCCAACGAGGACGATCATCGTTCCTGCTATCAAGGAGGTCTGCGTGGCCCAAATGGTGCGGGTGAAGACGTCGCGACCGTATTCGTCGGTGCCAAAGAGGTTGTCGCGTGTCGGTCCTGTCAGACGTATCTCGACGTGTGTGGTGAAGCCTGCATCGTCAGGATAGGGCACCAACTGCCGTCCCGCAAAGGCCACGAGAAGGAGAAACACGATAATGGCTGCGCCAAGCATGGACAGACGACTCCGCCGGAAGCGGTATAGACCGCGATTGAGCTCGTCGAGAAGGCCCCGGTGCTCAGCTCGCCAGCGAGTCCACCTACTCCGAGTTTCCAGCGCTACAGTCATTACCCGCACCTACCCGTATCGGATCCGTGGGTCCATGACTCCATAGGAGATGTCCACCAACAAGTTGATGACAGTGAAGAGCAGACCCACGAAGAGAGTAATGCCCATGATGGGCTGGAAATCCAGAGTCATTGCGGATTTGACCGTGTATAGACCGATGCCGGGCCAGTCAAACACCGTCTCGATCATGACGGATCCGCCCAGTTGCCAGCCGATCAGCATTCCAAGCATTGCCAGCGTGGCAATGAGCGCATTTTTGAGCACATACTTGAGCAGGATCACACGCTCCGGGAGGCCGCTGGCACGCAACACCATGACAAAGTCCCTGTGCATCACCTCGATTATGTCCGACCTCAACACTCTCGTAATCAGTGCAATAGCGTAGACTGCTTCGCAGAATGCCGGTAGCGCTAAGTGACTGGCGGCTATGCCAAACTTCTCCAGGTCGCCGGCCAGCAGACAGTCAATCAGCAGCATGCCGGTTACCTGATCGGGAAATGGTACCCTGGGGTCGAATCGCTTACTGATGGGGACCAGGTCCAGGCTCATGGCCAGAGTCATCTGCAACACCATGGCCAGCCAGAAGACCGGCATACTGATGGATGAGAGAGCAAAGACTCTGGAGAACTGGTCGGGCCATCTATCCTTGAAAACAGCCGCTGCCATAGCCAGAGGAACACCGATGACGATTCCGACCAATGTGGATGCGATGGTCAACTCGAAGGTCGCTGGAAAGTACTGCCTCAGGTCCACGACGACGGGGCGGCGTGTGTTGAGAGATCGTCCGAGATCACCTCTCAAAACGCCCTTCATGTAGTTCAGGTACTGCGTCGGCAGCGGCTTGTCAAAGCCGAACTCCTCTTCCAGCTTCCGTATCTGCTCTCCTGTGGCCCGGGGTCCCGCTGCCAATCTCACCGGATCACCAGGGACGATGTGCGACAGAACGAAGGTCACAATGGATAGACCCACGAGCACAAGTATCATCAGCAACAGGCGCCTGATAACGTAATAGCGAAGTCTCATGACGCACCACCAATCACGTAGCCGGCGCAGCACAATCCGTGCATCTGCCAGTCAGGCCAGAGGGTATTGACGCGAGGATCATCTGCGTCACACACTACCGAACGTCGTCCCGCATGGAAGCGTCCATACCACAGCTTCACAACTGGAACTGCGGCTGATTCAGAGGTCCTGGGTGCCGTCGAACGAACCTAGGCCGTTCAGATGGCGTGCGGTTCAAGGAGGGATGCCTCGGGGCAGCAGAAGCATCCCCCCACCTTTGCATGTGCTGCTAGGCCTCCTCGAGCCTCAAGGGGTACCAATCGGCTGAGATGTGCCCGTTGTAGTCCATGCCTTTGACGCGGTCGGAAAGACCATAGAAATTGGGCAGCATGTGCACCATGATCGCGGGTGCGTCCTCCATGATCATCTGCTGCATATCTCGCACGAGTTCCATCCGGGCGTCTTCGTCGGCGGTACGCTCCGCGTCCTCCAGAAGAGCATCAAGGTCCGCGTTCTTGTAGAAGGACGCTGATGGGAAGCCACCTCCTTGCTCACTGTCCCATGTCGGAGAGTAATACTGGTACCTGAACCACGAGGTCGCAACGGTAGTACAATCACTCACGATGGCGACCAGGTCGGCGCCAGTATCTGGATGTGTACACATCGCGACCAGGTCGGGCCAGGGCGTGGGCACGAGATTCACGGTGAAACCAAACTCTGCCAGCGGCTCGGCCAGCATCGTACCGAGGGCTTCCTCCCAAGCCACCTCTGTCACATAAACGAAGTTGAACTCAAGTCCACCACCGGCCCAAGCGGTCTTATCGAGGTACTCCCGGGCTTTCGCTAGGTCTTGCCGATAGACCGGCTGGACATTAGGATCGTGGCCGGGGACGCCATCAGGGATACAGCCAGTCATCAATGGCGCGAGTTCCGGGCCACCTTGCGTGGCTACGAACCCTTCGTAGTCGAAGGCATAGGCCATGAACTTGCGGAAGTTGACATCGGTGAAGGGCTCCCGCTGGTTGTTCATCATGATGTAGACGCCCAGATTGCTAGGATAGACCTCGGTATGGGTGCCTGGGTTGTCGTTGATCAAGGCTAGGTCGTCCGGGGCTAAGGTGTCGATAGCATCTACCTCTCCGGCCATCAGGGCCATCCGCCTCTCAGCCGCATCGCGAGTGATGGTGTAGATTGCGCCAGCCAAACGACCCTCCGGTGGCCATCCCCACCAGTACTCAGGTACAGCCTCAACCTCGTACGCCGTTCCAGGGTCCCAACGCTTGATTGTGAAGGGCCCAGAGCCGGCTTCGTGGTCGATCAGCCAGGTTCGCCCCAGATCGCCGCCAGTCTCATGTCGCAACGCCTCCTCGTTGTTGACGATAGGGTGGAGCGCGAGAAGCCTATGTATGTCGGCATGGCCTGTGGTCAGGACCAGCCGCAGGGTGTAATCATCCACTATCTCGACGCCGTTCTCGTCCATGAACGGCAACAAGGCGGCAGCACGTGGCGTCTGCAGTCTTAGGAGACTCTTCAGCGTCCATGCCACCGCTTCGGAGGTCACCGGCGTCCCATCGTGGAAAACCGCACGATCGTCGAGATGGAGAATCCACTCTCTGACATCGTCCGACACCTCATAGTCCGCACACAGTCTGGGTTCAAGTTCTGGGGGGAATCCTGTCTCCCACCAGAGCGAGTCATAGAGCGCTCTGTGCAAGAGGTCGATAGCCATGTCCTGTTGATCGAGAGGGTCGATGGTCGACACCTCCACGAAGCTGGAATAGATGAGCACCTGGGGTTCAGCCGCTGCCGCAGTTGTCGGCGTAGGTTGCGCGGCTGTGGGAGATACGCCAGGGACCGATGGTGTCCCGGGTATCGGCGTTGCCTGCGGGGTCGGGGCGCAGCGGGCCACCAACACGGCTCCGGAACCTAGCCCCAGCATCTCCAGAAAACGTCGGCGTGTGAGCTCCTTCTTTCGCTCCGGGCTGTTGTACTGCCTTCCAGCTGTCATGATTCTCCTCCTGTTTACTACAAGGGTGCATCTGTAGCGGCCGCTGGTTTGCGTCTGGCCTTGCCTCCATGACCATCAGCAATTCCCAGCGTCCGTTACGCTGCGCACATAGTGATGACCATCAGCGTTACGAGTCTAACCAGACTGACACCCAGAGTCTTGTAGGCTGCCACCTCCCTTCGTCCTCCGTTCGCGCTACATGAAGTCCACTGCCACTGGCGTCTTCCGTAGCTGCCACAATGGATCTTAAGGCTCGCACTGTCCCTTGCTACACCCGATCATAGCTGCGAAGCTGGGCCGACTACTGTCGCAACACCTCTTCGTCAAGACTCCTGCATGTGGTCCCGTAGGCCGAGAATGAGGAGTACTCTCTGCCTGCCCGATTCGGCATGCTGTCGCAGTCTCTCCCTGCTCAGCACCGGGTCGCGCTGCGCGAGCGCCTCAACAATGAGACGATGTTCCTCTATGGAGCGCTCGGCGCTGCCCGTGGTTACCCACGAGCGATAGATGAATCGCTCCAGCGAGGTGTGCAACCGGTGCGCGTCGTCCGCGAAGTATCGGTTCGCCGTTGCCTCAGCCAGCAGGGTGTGGAACCGGCAGTCCAGCTCTGCCACTTCATAGAACCGGCCGGCTGCATCCTCCTGCTGCTGCTCGATGACTATGTTCCTCAACAGGCTTAGCTGTTCATCGGTCATACGCTGGCTGGCGAGTTCGACATAGGTGGCGCCCGTGTGGAGAAGAGCCTCGGCGGCTTCCTGAAAATCAATGATGCTCAACTCCGGGATCAGAATTCCTCGACGGGGCGGAAGGTCGACCAAGTGTTCGTGGCTCAGACGTTGGAGTGCTTCGCGTAGGGGGGTACGCCCACATTGGAGCAGCCCTGATAGGTGGGCTTCGCTC
>CAYGZE010000126.1:4756-11318 GCA_964354185.1 uncultured Anaerolineales bacterium
GAGCATAATTGTTGTATACTGATTGGCGCGGCCCCTGGCAACTTCGGGGACCTAGACGGCAACGGTCATCATTCAGTGTATGGATTCACTTGGCGTGTTTGCCAGAGACTCTGCCGTGAGTGCCCGCTCCCTGGAGCGCCTGAGGTGAGGGGGACCCTTCGAGCGAGGCAGAGGGTCGGTGGGCCGAGATGTCATGCCCGGACGGGCATCTCCTATACGGGTCAAGGGCATCCGTGGCTCAGTAATCCGCAGAGCTGGCGCAGCAGATTGTGAGGGGATTCTGGCCCACCTAGGGTGGGCTCCGCGATAGGATCAGTCTGGGGACAAGACATCGTGCTGCACGGGACCAAGTTTGCCAGAACGGACTTGCTGTTGGTCCTCGTCGTCTTGATTTGGGGAAGCGGGTTCACTGTAATCAAGTATGGCGTGCAAGAGCTACCTGCTTTGTCCTTTGGTGCGCTCCGCATGCTGATAGCTGCCGTCTTCCTGCTTCTCTTGCTGTCACTCACGGAATGGAAACCCTTGATCAGGCGGGAGGACTGGCTGGGAGTGGTCCTGCTCGGCTTAGTTTCGATAGGTATATACCAGGTGCTCTTCCATGTCGGCCTCAGCTATACAACGGCCTCCAACTCGTCACTGCTCTGCGCCACGTCACCCATATGGACGGCCATAATCGCCGCCGCATCAAGGCAGGAGAGGATCACTGCAGCTCAGATAACAGGGATCGCACTGTCCTTTGTAGGCCTGGTCTTGGTGATCACGGGTGGCAAAGATGGTCCGGCGCTCAGTCAGTATGGCATTTGGGGTGACGCCCTCACGACGCTCGGAGCGGCAGTGAGCGCCTTGGGTGCCGTCATCTCGGTGCCACTTCTGAGGCGATATTCGGCACTCCGGGTGACGAGCTGGGCTATGGCATGTGGGAGTCTGTTTCTCCTGCTCTTCGCCTGGGGCTCGATAGTGGAGCAGGATTGGGCGCATGTGTCCTTCCGCGCCTGGATGGCTTTGGCCTACGGCGGTGTGGTGGTAGCAGGCATGGGCTACGTGATCTTCTGGAAAGGCATTGGGGAGATCGGAGCGACCAGGACGATGATCTACAATAACCTGGTACCCCCCGTGGCTGTTGTTATCGCCGTTCTGACTCTGGGCGAGACACTCACACCCTTGCAGGTCTTCGGGGGTGTCTTGGTGTTGGCTGGGGTGGCCCTGACTCGATTGGCTCCGGGGCGAGGAGGTGGAGAGCCCGTTGCTCGTTCTCTCGACGACTGATATCCCAGGCGCAGGCTGGATAGCGGCATGGCCGGAGACTGCTGCTGCAAGACCGCTGAGGTCCATGCTGCCCGAGAGATTGGGGACCACATTGAAGGAGCAGCGTGGAGGTATTGCTCGCTTGACCAGAATGTGTAACAGGCCAATGATCCTCTGCGTAGGCCAAACCATGAGCTTGAAATGGTTATTCCCAAGCGATGCCCGCAGCAATCCATTCAGTGTGGACGAGAGAAGAGAAACTGAGACGATCATTCTGAGATAACAGGACTGTGAGAAGGGGGTATCAGCTCCAAATGTGTGCAAACCTGCTGTTGCTCAATGGCAGTATCTACACTTTCGACACGGCTGTGCCCAGGGCGGAGGCGGTGGCCATCCAAGGCCCTCGGATTCGTGCTGTGGGAAAGAGCGATGATATTGGGGCTCTGTCTCGTACCGACAGCTGGCAGATTGTCGATCTGAAGGGCAAGACCGTGCTGCCCGGCTTCACAGATTGTCATCTCCACCTTCTCCACTGTGGCTGGAGTCTGACCAGGCTGAACCTCGCAGGCATTCTTTCCAAAGAAGATGTTCTGAGTGCCGTGGCCCAACACGCGCAACTGGCGAGTCCGGGAGAGTGGGTACAGGGGTTGGGTTGGAGCGACGAGGGCTGGAGAAGCGGGGAGACTCCCAAGAAGGAGGACCTGGACAGGGTGGCGCCCCACAATCCCATAGCCTTGGCCAGGAAGGACGGGCACTCGCACTGGGTGAATTCTCTGGCACTCCGTCTCACTGGCATCGACCAGTGCACGGCCGATCCCTCTGGTGGAATGATTGAGAGGGATGATGAATCTGGAGAACCCACAGGCATTCTAAAAGACAAGGCTCTCGACCTCTTTTATGAGCGCGTGCCGACGCCAGGACCAGAGACTCGACACAGGGCCCTCCGGGCCGCGATTGGTCAAGCACAGAGGCTGGGGCTGACCAGTGTCCATGATGCCGGGCTGGAGAGCAGTGAATCGTTTGGCGACTATCAGGAGCTTCTCCGTAGGGGAGAATTGGGCCTGCGTGTTTACGCCATGCTGGGGGAGGCGAACCTGGATCAAGCAGTGCAAATGTGTCTGAGGAGCGGCTTCGGCAACGAATACCTCAGGCTGGGGCACGTGAAGCTGTTTGCCGATGGAAGCCTTGGTTCGCTAACGGCAGAGATGCTGGAGCCTCTGGTTGATCAGCCTCAGAATCGAGGCATTGCAGTGACCGGCCAGAGTGAGCTGGAGGACTTGATTCGTCGCGCCTCAACTGCCGGCGTTGGTTGCGCTGTGCATGCCATTGGAGACAGAGCGAACCGCCGGGTCCTGGATGCCTTCGACAGACAACTCCAAGAGAGCAGGAAAAGCGGAGTGCGGCACCGCATAGAGCATGCACAGCTTCTTGACCCGACAGACATCCCCCGCTTCAAGGAGCTGAATGTCATAGCCTCCGTGCAACCGATTCACGCTACCTCGGACATGCTCCTTGCCGACAGGTACTGGGGAGAACGCGCCCGCTGGAGCTATGCCTGGAAATCCTTGTTGGATGCCGGGGCACGGTTGGCCTTCGGGTCCGATGCCCCGGTGGAATCTTCTGACCCACTGCTGGGCATTCATGCGGCGGTTACACGACAGCGGCCCAACGGAGACCCTGCGGGAGGGTGGTATCCAGAGCAACGGCTGTCTGTGTCTGAGGCGGTCCACGGCTACACGCTGGGAGCAGCCTATGCCTCCGGTGAGGAGAACGACAAGGGCTCTATCAGCGTGGGAAAACTGGCCGACCTTGCAGTACTGTCTCAGGACATCTTCCGCATACCGCCGGAAGAGATACTCAACACTCGAGTTGTCGCCACGATTCTCGATGGACGTATCGTTTTCGGCGGCGACAACTTGTGACACGGCATCAATGGCAGTGTTCAGATTGAGCGTGTTTGTGCAGTCTATAGAATGAGGAGCGGGCGACCAGAGCAAAGATGGATGTCATAGTGCGAGGGGCGCTCATCGCCGATGGCAGCGGCGCGGCAGCCTTCGAAGGGGATATGGCCATCTGCAATGGCCTCATTGAGGCCGTGGGGGACATCGGGGCATCCAGGGCACCGCTGGAGATCGACGGCCGTGGCCTTGTTGCTGCCCCGGGCTTCATAGACATGCATTCCCATTCAGATTACACGCTGTCCACGGATCCCCGGTCTCTGAGCAAAGTGAGCCAGGGGGTGACCACCGAGGTGGTAGGTAACTGCGGCAGCACGCCAGCTCCCCTGAGTGACGAGCATCGCGAGGAATGGATTGACAGTAAGGCGTTTACACCAGGGGAGCTTTCCTGGGACTGGTACTCCTTCGGCGACTTCATGGCGAGACTGAAGCGAAGAGGGCTTGGCGTGAACATATTCCCTCTAGTGGGGCACGGCGCAATCCGTAATGCCGTGATGGGCATGGAAGATCGGTCTCCCACCGAACAAGAGGCGGCCCGAATGGAGGCACTGGTAGCAGCGAGCACGATCGAAGGCGCTCTGGGACTCTCTACCGGGCTCATATATCCACCGGGTGTATACGCGGATACCGCCGAGCTAGTGCGCTTGGCCAAGGTGGCAAGCCAGGCAGGACGGTTCTATTTCAGTCACATCCGCGGGGAGGGGGCGACGCTTCTGACTGCCATTGAGGAGGCCATCACCGTCGGGAGGAAGGCCAATCTGCCAGTGCAGATAAGTCACCTCAAGGCAGTAGGCCGGGGAAACTGGGACAAGTACGACGAAGCGCTAGCCCTGATTGAGCAGGCAAGGGCAGAAGGGTTGGATGTGGCTTTTGACCTGTATCCCTATGTAGCGGCCAACACGGTAGTGACAGCTCTGCTGCCGCCCTGGGTGCTGGCCGATGGGACCTCCGCTATGCTGGGGCGGCTGCGGGAGCCGGGACTCAGGGAGCAGATCGGCGTGGAGATGTTGCAGCTAGAAATCCTCGCCGGCTCAGACTGGCACGAGATCGTTATCGGAGGGTGTCGGGCATACCCCGACTACGCCGGCAAATCGGTGAAGCAGCTGGCCGACGAGGCCGTGACGGCGCCGTTGGACTGGGTGTTTGAGTTCTTGATCCGCTCCGAGGGGGTGGCGGACATCATCATCTTCGCTCAGAGCGAAGACAACGTACGCAAAGGGTTGACCCACCCCGTGGCTACAATCGGCACAGACGCTCTCGGTCTGGCTACTACGGGCCCTCTCGCCGAGGGACGGCCGCACCCACGCAGCTACGGAACCTATCCGCGCGTTCTTGGCCACTACGTGAGGGATTCTCAGCTTTTCTCACTCGAAGAGGCGGTACGCAAGATGTCCGGTGCTCCCGCCGAACGCCTAAGGCTGCGAAACCGCGGAAGACTGATGCCGGGGTACAGGGCGGATGTGGTCCTCTTCGATGCCGACAGAATCGACGATCTCTGTGAGTACGGCCGTCCGCCTCTGTTGGCGCGGGGGATTGCCCATGTACTAGTCAATGGACAGATTGTCTTCCAGCACGGCGAGCACACGGGAGCTTTGCCGGGCAAGGTCCTTGGCATGGAGGACTTGGTGGCTCGCTAGGTGCGGCGCGCTCCGTGGTCGCTAGCAGTATCCGAGGCGATCACAGGGTTGCATCTCAGAATCTCGATAGGACGAAGAACCCTCGATGGGGAACGGACCCGAGGAGGGGAAAGAGCACGAAAGCTGAGTATCGCAGTGCACGCCAAGTCAGAACAGAGGGCAGCAAGCCAGCTTGAGCATCTGATCCAGCTTGCAGCGAACCCCGGGCTACGTGGTAAGACTCCTTGTGCTTGGCAGACTGACTATCTGGCCCTGCTGATTGCCGGAGGTCGCTCGCCCCATTTGCTGGGTGTGGAAGGGGCCAGATCTTTCGGCTTGATTGGTTGTCTCGATTCCCGGTGCAGATGTGCGCACAAAGGGCTGTACGGGTGGTGAGGGCAGAGGGAGGCAGGCACAATCAGGAGACTTGCGGCAGGCGCATTGACCTGCGCCGGGAGCCTACTTGCTCCAGATGGCGCACTGGCTGCACCTGTCGGGGTTACACTCCAGGAACAACCCGCCAGTTTTGGGGCGGTGACGGAGGGAGGTGAGGCAGCATTCGCGCTGGGACGTTGTAGGCTATACGGACAAACACTGTGTCATGGAGCCACGGTCGCGCAGATGGTGGCTTGACGATGACCGTTGGGTCGGTGAAAGACAAGGGATAGTTGGAGATCGCGCACATGGATCATCCAGGGAGGTGAAGTGTGGAACTGGACAAGGCGTTGGAACCTGCCCCAGAGTACTATTGGATAGAGGTTGGCAGGATGGCCAGGAAGCTGGTCGAGGAATTCTTCCCCATAAAGCCTGGGGAGAATGTGGTCATCACCGCTGACACTCAGTCCGACTGGCGGGTCGTTCAGGAGACGGCGCGAGCCGTGTATGCACTGGGAGCTACGCCCACGGTCGTGCTCCACCCAACAACTGCTTTCCCTACAAGCGACCCGCCAGAGCCTGTATCGGGAGCTCTTCAGTCTACAGATGCCTGGATCGAGTTTGAGAGTTCATATTTGCTGTACAGTGGTGCGTGGAAGAAAGCGATGCAGGCCGGGGTGAGGTACCTCGCGATAGCGGGGGACGTGGATGGGTTGGTCCGGATGGTGGGCAGAGTCAACCACGATGCTGTGGTGAACCTCGGTGCAAGACTTGTCCAACTCTCGGACGAAGCATCCGAGATGCACATCACCAGCGCAGAGGGGACCGATCTGAGATTCCGCGTTGATCCGGCGACATCCCAGCACCGCGATGTTTTCGAGGCCGAGGTAGGGGGAGACGTGGGGAAATCCAAACGGCGAGGGACAACCCAAGTAGCGCCTGGCCAAGCCTCGGTGGGGCACGTCCCTGGCACCGTTGAGGGCACAATAGTGTTCGATGGTGCTCTGGCTCCCCCCTTCGAGGTGGGCGTGGTCAGCCAGCCCGTCAGGCTTGAGATCGACAAGAACAGGATCGTCAGCATTAGTGGGGGGCGTGAGGCCAAGACCTTCGAGAGATGGCTGGCGGCCTTCGACCATCCTGCCATGTACGAAATAGCCCATTGCACCTACGGTTTCAACCCAGGCATAACGAGATGCAAAGGCGATATCGCCCACGACGAGAGAGTCTTTGGCTGCATGGAGTTCGGGATCGGTGCCGCGTGGGCCGGCGCGCCGGGGCACAGTGACGGCACGGTGTTGTACCCCACCGTCTGGGCTGACGATGTCCAGTTGGAGGAGGATGGCAGATACGTACATCCGGACCTGATCG
>CAYGZE010000127.1:0-11308 GCA_964354185.1 uncultured Anaerolineales bacterium
GAAAGGACTTGCTGACACCCCGAAACTCCAGATAGCACGCGCCGGGATCGGTCATAAGGCTCCGGGCTGGTCCGTCATCACTGCCGGTGCGGCGGGCCCTGGCCGCTCAGTCCAGCCGCCCCTGCTCGCGCATGACCTTCTCGTACGTCTGGCGGGTGATCAGGGTGCCGCTCGTCAGCGTCAACTTCGGCGGCTCGACGCCGTCCTTTATCCATTTATACATATACTCGGCAGCCTCGAAGCCGTGCCGCTGGGGGCTGATCAGGACGGACGCGAAGAACCCCGTGGGCTTCTCCTTCCGGAAGTCGACGAGGCCTGTGTCGCCGCCGATGCCGACGCCGATGACGTCGTCGGCCGCGAAGCCGCGGCCCTCCGTCGCGCGGACCGCGCCCAGCACGGCCTCGTCGTTCAGCCCGAACGCCAGCCAGTGCTTGACGTCGCCGTGCTGCGTCAGGCAGACGTTGGCCGCGTCGAACGCGCCCGGCACGTCCGTGGTCTTCTGGGGGCTCTGGAAGATCCGCTCCTTGGGGAATCCGGCGGCCGTGAGGGCCTCGATCGCGCCGTCGGTCCGCTCGCGCGCGGTGTCGAGTTCCTCGAAGGTCACGGCGATGGCACCGGTCTGGTCGATCGTCCAGCCGCGCTTCTGCATCTCGTCCCAGAGGGCCTGGCCCACCATGCGGCCGATCGCGCGGGCCGAGATGCCCATGTGGTGCACGTCCATGAACGTGCCGTCCGACCCGACGAACTGGTCGTCGACGCTGAAGACCTTCATGTGGTGCTGCGCGGCCTTGGCGACGATGGCCGGTCCGAGCCGCACGTCGGGCGTGCAGATGATGAACCCCTGGGCCCCCTGGGCCGCCAGGTTGTCGATGGCCGCCAGGACCTTCTCCGCGTCGGGCGTGCCGAGTTTGATGAGTTGGAAGCCGTCCTGGTCGGCCGCCTGCTGGGCAAACCGCCACTCGTTCTGGAACCACGGTTCCTCGGGCATCTTGACCAGGAACCCGATCCGGACGTCCTGGCCGCCCGCCTGGCCGCTCGGTGGCCCGCTGCTGCACCCGGCGGCCAACACGGCGGTCGCCAGCCACAGGATCGCGCGCGTCCCCTTCGTCATGCGCATCGCCTCCTCGCCCGCCTGGGCCACGCTCGGCCGGACCGTGGCACGCCCGCCCTCGGGCGTGATGGGCACAGCCGGGGGCGGCTGTGCCACAGGCCGAAGCCGGTTCTGAGATAGCCTCTTGGCCAGGCCCCCTGTGCGGCCTACGTATAAACCAAACCGCGCCGCGATGCAAGGTCATGAGCGTCGCGAGGAGGAAGGTTGTATTTCGCCCGCGGGGATGTATCTTCGTCCGGCACGGCGGCACGGCGCTTGCGGCAGCGCGTGCCATGGCAAGGCGGACGCGCCGCATCGGAAAGGAAGGTCATGCGAGCGAGACTGGGCCTTTTTGCCTCGTTCCTGCTGGCGTTTGTCGCCGCCCGTGCTTTGGCCGCCGACCCGTCCGTCTCGGCCGGGGACGTCACGGTGCAGTACGACTCGGCGGCGCGGTCGCTCACGGTCCTGCACCGCGAGGCAGGGGCCATCCTGGATCGGATCGCCGTCAAGGCCAAGGTCGGCGGCCGCGAGGTTTCGTCGGACGATGCCGCCCTGACGCCGAGCGTTGCCGCCGACGCCGCGCGCGGCGAACTCGTGCTGGCGCTGCCCGGCGCGCTCGCGGTGAAGGCGACCGTCCGCGACGGCGAGGTGGAGTTCCGCGCGGAGGGGACCCTCGACGGCCCGGCGGCGCTCGCCGGCCGCGCGGGTCTGGGTCCCGATGCGATCCCCGCCATCCTTCAGGCCGAGGCCCCGGCGGACCGCGGCGTGCTGGTGACCACGCTCGGCCCGGCGGTCGTCCCCGGGGCGCGATCGCTGTTCGGGCCCGAGAAGGACTTCGCGCTCACGGCGGGCCCGGCCGACCGCGCGCGGTGGGAGCGGCACGGTTCCGAGTGGACGGTTCGCGCGTCCGCCCCGGCTGGCGAGGCGCTCCTGGCGCTCCGCCTGCATCCTCACTACTACCGCGACACGCTGGGCATCCGGTACTACGCCCCCATCCGCAAGCCTCCCCGGTGGCCGACGGCGCCGGTGGTCGCCATGACCTGGTACGGCATCGAGGGCTGGAACGGCCGCCCGGCCCAGCGGAAGGACTGGCTCTTCCCCCAGGTTGACTGGGTGGCCGAGCACCTGCTGCCCTACGCCGGGCCGAACCTGGTCTTCCAACTCGACGACAACTACCCCGAGAACAACGACAAGGCGATGCGGGAACTCTCGGACTACATCCGCTCCAAGGGACTCGTGCCGGGCATCTGGTTCACGCCGTTCACGGTCGCCCCGAAGGCCGAGGCCGAGAAGCACCCCGAGTGGTTCCTGCACGACAAGGCCGGGAAACTGCTCGCCACGTTCGGCGGCGTCAACTGGGGCGGCAACCTGACGCTCAATGTGACCAACGCCCAGGCCATCGAGGCGTGGTACGGCATGTGGTGGCGAAAGGCCGGCGAGACGTGGAACTACGACTTCTTCAAGATCGACGGCCAGCCGGAAGTGGCGGCCGCCTACCGCGCGTCGGCCGACGGCGGCGGCGACGACGGATACCGCAAGGGACTCCAGATCGGCCGCGCCGTCGTCGGGCCCGACAAGTTCATCAACGCGTGCTGGGGGACCCCGGTGGAGGCCGTCGGCCTGGTCAACGGCTCGCGCATCGGCGGCGACACGGGCAACGATCCGCACGCCATCAACGTCGTCCTCGAGTGGAACTTCCTGAACAACGTCGCGTGGTACTCGGACCCCGACGCGGCGGCCAACCTGTACAAGGCCACCCCCGAACGGGCGAGGCTCAACGCCCAGGCCCGCGTCCTGACGGGCCAGCAGTTCCTGACCGACGACGTGTGGACACGTGTCCCGCCCGAGGTCTGCCGGGCCTGGCAGTGCTCGTTCCCCTCTCTCGACATCCATCCGGCCAACCTCTACCCGATCAAGGAGTGGCGGCGGTACGACCTCTTTGACCTGCGGGTGGCCAAGCCGTGGGGCACGTGGGACGTCGTCGGCGTGTTCAACTATGACGGGCGGCAGGCCGAGAAGGTGCTGGACCTCGGCCGCCTGCCGCTCGAGGCGCCCGAGGTCCACCTGTTCGAGTACTGGGGCTCGACGTACCTGGGCCGCTTCCCGCGCGACGCGAAGGTGCCGCTCGCGCTGGCGGCGTACGAGGGGAAACTGCTGTCGGTCGTCCCCGCCGCGGGCGACCAGCCGGTCCTGGTCTCCACGAGCCGCCACCTCAGCCAGGGCGGGCTCGACCTCGAGGAGGTCGCGTGGAAGCGCGACGGAGAGCGATGGACGGCCAGCGGCAAGTCGTCGCACCTCATTAAGGGCGACCCGTACGAACTCGTCTTTGCCTCCGGGCGGTACGTGGCGGCCGACGCAGGGGGGTCGGCGCCGATGACGCGGCCCGAGCGGGCGGGCGGCGTCACGCGCGTTGCCATCCGCGGCAGCGGGCAGGCCGCGTGGAACGTCACCTTCGAGCCGTGCACGGGGCCGGGGTTGGACCTGGCGCCCCTGGCGCTTGACCTGGCGCCGGGGGCCGGCGGCCGGGTCGAGGTCAGGAGCATCGGCCCGAAGCCCGCGAAGTTCAAACTGGCGTCCTCCGACCCGCGGGTGCACCTCGCGCCCGCGGAGGGCGACCTCGGCCCCTGGCCGGCCAAGGTGGACGTGGCCGTCTCGGCCGACGTGTCGGGCGTCGACCCGGGGAAGCCGCTTGAAGCCACGGTGACGCTGGAGGCGGAAGGCGGCCGTGGCCCCGAGCGCCCCCTGCGGGTCCGCGCGTGGCCCGCCCGTCCCGAGAACCTGGCGGCGAAAGCCAAGGCCTCGGCCTCGTCAATCTGGGGCGAAGGTTACGAGGCCCTGAAGGCGGTCGACGGCGACCCCGCGACACGCTGGAACAGCCGCGGGGGCGACAAGGACGGGTGCTGGATCGAACTCGCCTGGGACAAGCCCGTCCGATTCGACCGCGTCGTCATCGACGAATGTATGGACTTCGGTCCACGTATCCAGGCCTGGAAACTCCTGGCCGGGTCCGAGGAACTGGCCGAGGTCGCCCAGGGCAAGGAAATGGGCCCGGGCCGCGCCGTGAGCCTGGCCCGCCCCGTCGAGGCCAAGCGCCTGAGGCTGGTCATCGAGAAGGCGTCCGTCGTGCCGACGATCTGGGAGATTGAGGTCCAGTGCGTCCGCAAGGCGCCCTGAGCGCCCGCGCGATTCCACGGCTCCGGCAGGCGCGCGGCCGCATTGGGGCCGGCGGCGGCCGGGGCCGCGTACGTGCTTAGCGTGCTTGGCAAGTTCCCATCGCCGGGTGCCACTGGTGGCTTGTCCACCAGTGCCGCTCGCACGCGCAGTGGCTGAAAGCAGCCAGCGGCACGCCCGTTACGGGCACGCTAAACACGTACGGGGCCGCCGTGTCACTTCATCCGGCGATACATGAACAGGGCGGCGCCGGGCTTGTCGCGGATCGTGACGACGAGGCCCTCCTGCATGAGCCGGCTGCCGGCGACCTCCTGGGGCGCGGCCGGTTCATCCAGGTTGGTCACCACGTAGCGGGCGTCGCTTTCCAGGTCGCGGAGTTGGTAGCGAGTCTCTTCGCAGGGGCTCTCCTGGCGCCGGAACGCCTGCACCAGGCCTTCTCCCGTGTCGGGCCGATTGAACTGCCAGGCCGCCCACACGTCTTTGCCCCGGCTGTACGGGGTCAGGGGCCAGTAATCGCCGAGGTAGCACGGCTGCACTTGCCGCACGTCGCGGTACAGTTTGCGCAGGAGGTCGTAGTCCAGGTCCTTGCGGCGCGCGTCCGATCCGATGCCGACGATCGGCCCCATCAGGCTGCGCACCGCGTACGTGTTGATTTCGCCGAATCCCGAGCCGTGGTACGGCATCCAGAAGGTGATGCCGTAGATGTGGTTCTGCTGGTCGAGGGGATCGGCGCCGGGGTGATAAGGGTCGGCAACCCAATCGCTCCGCAGGATGGGGACGGCGCGGCGCAGCGTCTCGAGGTCGTTGCGGCGGCCGCCCGAGGCGCACGAGTCGATCCACAGGTTCGGGTGCCGGCGGACCAGTTCGTCCCAGAAGGCGAAGTAGCCTTCGACGTGCCGGATCTCCGTGATGCCCAGGCGGTCGTCGGCGTCGTTGCTGCGCCAGTAGTAGAGCGGATCGATGTTGAAGTCCTGCCGGTAGAAGTCGATGCCCTCCTCGCCGATGACCTGGCTGACGCGGTCGGTGATCCAGCGGCGGCACTCGGGGTCGCCCAGTTTCACGAGCCCGCCCCCGCGGCCGCCGTAGATCCACTCGGGGTGGTTCTCCGCCAGCCAGGTGCCGGCATGGACCCGTTCCGGCTCGAACCACAGGATGGCCTTGCTGCCGTGGGCGTGGAGCCAGTCGCTGGCCTCGCGGATTCCCTTCGGCCAGCGTTTCCGGTCCACCTCCCACGTGCCGACCTTGGGCCACCCCTCCGGCGCGCACGGATACCAGCCGGCGTCCTGGTCCCAGTAATCGGCGTGAATGCCCTCCTCCCAGTAGCGGCGGAAGAACTCCAACTCCGTGGCGGCGTCGGTCATCAGGCCGGGGTAATAGCCGCCGAAGCACATGTAGATGAACGGCGGAAGGGGCTTACCGTTTCGGCGCGGCACGTTGTGCTCGAGCATCCACGACCGCCAGACGTTCTGGGCGCGAATCCAGTCGCCCCGGTAGAACTGGAGGACGGCGAGCGGGCTGCGGACCTCCTCGCCGGGGTGCAGCCGCAGCGCGGTCGCCTCCTGGCCGCCGGTCATCCGCAGGCCGCGGCCCTCGTCGCGGGCGAAGTGGGCCGCCCACTGGCCTGCCCAGCCGATGACGGCGATCACCCCGCCCTCGCGGCCGGTCTCGAGGTTGAAGTAGGGGAGGTCGCTGTTCGTCGGGCGCCCGCCCTGGGTGGTGATGCGCTTGCCCGCCTTGGGGCCGAGCGGGGTCTGGAGCGGCTCGTAATCGTTCGGCTGGCAGGGGCTGCCGACGAAGTGATGCAGGAGAAACTCGCCGCCCTCGCCGCGCTCCCAGCGCGTGTCCAGAGGGAGGATGCCGGCCAGGATGGGGGTGTCGCGCGTTCCCGAGTTCCGGAAGGAGAGCGTCCACTCGACGGTCGGGAAATCGGCATACGTGACGACCGTGGACCGGACGACGAGGCGCGTCTCGGGATCGGTATAGGTGCGCACGCGCGTGGTCCGCCCCGGCTTCGACGTGTCCTGCTCTTCGTGGAACTGCCAGGCCGCGAGGAGTTCGTCCGAGTGCCGGTCGCCGTAGAAGAAAGAGAACGGCGCCGGGGCGGGGGGGCGGTCCCACGTCAGCGGGTCCCGCAGGGGCAGGTCGCCCAGGCGGAGCGACCGCCCGTCGGCCAGCGTCACCGCGGCCTCCCCCCAGACGGTCTGGTCGCTGGAGATGTTGTCCCCCGCGCATCCCGTGCAGAGGAAGAAGTCTCGCGCCCCGGCCAGATCGACGTTCACCGGCACGCCCGGCTCGCCGCGGTGCAGGACGGGCGACGCGTAGACCTCCTTCTCGCCAACCCTCACGGAACACACCACGCTGCCGCCCTGGGAATTGGGGTTCGTGAGGATGCCCACGACGGTCGACAAGGACTTGCCCGGTCCCGGCAGAAACACCTGGACGCGGGCGGGGGCGTGGCAGTAGAGCCCGTGCGCGAACTTCTGGTCGGCGATCTGTAGGGGCCTCCCCTCGATGGCGTTGCAGAAGACGGGACCGTAACCGGCCCACGCCATCAGGCCGGCCTCGGCGGGCTTCGCCGCCGCGGCGGCCGGCGGGCCGGGCGGCTGCGGAGGAAAATGCTCCGCCACCCAGCGGTCTCTGAGGGCCATCTCCTCCGCGGCCGGCCGCGCGGCCCAAGTGCTAGCGGCAAGAAGGCCGTATCCTGCCGCCACGGCGAGGAGCGCGGGGACCAAACGCAACGCGAGCATGCAGGTCTCCTCTTGCGCCGGCCGCGCAGGCAACCTGCCGCCGCGAACCGCCGCGCTAACGCACCTCGATCGCGAACAGGTCCGGCAGGTTGGCCACCTCCTGGCTACAGCGTCCATCCCTTCCGGTACTCGGGGCGGACGAGCCCTTGGGCGGCGGCCGTGTTGGCGGCCTTCAGGCCCGCCCGGTCCCACACCAGCCGCTCCCCCGCACGCAAGGCGACGTTCCCGACGAGGATGGTCTCGGTCACCAGGTCGGAGAACTCGAAGTTGGCCCCCGGGACGGTCTTCGCGCCCTTGCACGCCTCGATCCATTCTCGTTCGTTGCCGGGCGACCGGGCCAGCGTCTTCGGCGGCGGCTGGAAGGCCTTTCTCTTCGATTCCGGAATCAGCACCGGGTCGTCCCCCGTGAAGCCGCACAGAAGCGTCCCCTTGTCGCCGACGAACATCAGGCCCTCGTCCGGCAACTTGCGGCCCTCCTCGAACTCCTCCGGGCGCGGCGGCTTCAGGCCGCCGTCGTACCACGTCACCTTGACCGGTGGCATCGGGCCGCGCGCGGGGAACTGGAAGTGGATGATCGACGCCTTCGGGTAGGTCTCCGCGTAGGCCTCGGTCGAGGAGGCCTCGACGCTCGTCGGCGCCTCCAGCCTGAGGACGCGGAAGATCGTGTCGAAACTGTAGCAGCCCATGTCGCCCAGCGCCCCCGCGCCGAAGTCGTGCCAGCCGCGCCAGACGAACGGGAGGTACACGTGGTTGAAGGGGCGCTCGGGCGCGGGGCCGACCCAGAGGTCCCAGTCGAGGCCGTCCGGCACCGGCTCTTCCTCTTTCGGGCGATCGACGCCCTGCGGCCAGAAGGGCCGGCTCGACCAGTTGACGACCTGGCGCACGGGGCCGATGGCATCGCCCCAGACCCACTCGCACAAGAGGCGCGTCGCCTCCGAGGCCTGGTTGCCGACGGCCACCTGCGTCGCGACCTTCGCCTCGCGGGCCGCCTCGGCCATCCGGCGGGCCTCCCAGACGGCCCGGGTCATCGGCTTCTGGCAGTAGACGTGCTTCCCCTTCTTCATGGCCGCCACGGAGACGAAGGCGTGCCAGTGATCGGTCGTGCAGACGACGACCGCGTCGACGTCCTTCTCTTTCTCGAGGAGTTCGCGGAAGTCGCCGTAGGCCGAGCATCCCCGGTACCGGCCGGAGGGCTTGTGCCCGGCGTAGTAGGCGTCGACGATCTGCCGGCACGGCTCGCGGCCGGCGGTCCCGCCCGTGACCTTCATCGTGCGCGTGAGCGCGATCTCGCGGCTGGTGCTCAGCCAGTCGCCCCAGCCGGCGTAATCGCCGCCGAGCAGCCTGCGGACCGAGTCGCGGAACTCGGCGGCCCCCCACTGGGGGTAGTCGCTGCTCTGCTTGTTGACGTCGCAGACGGAGACGACCTGGACGTCCGCCTGGGCGAGGAACTGGAGCATGACCCGCAGCCCCTGCGACCCGACGCCGACGCAGGCGATGGCGACCCGGTCGTTGGGCGCAGGCCGCCCCTCGCCGCCCAGCACGTGGCGCGGCACAATCGTCAAGGCCGCCGCCCCGGCCGTCGCCAGGAACGCGCGCCGCGACAGACCCCGTTGCCTCTCCCGTTCGGTCGCATCGAGTTTAGCCACGCGAGACCCTTTCATCCGGGATTGCCCGCCTGCCGGCCCACGACCGGCCGCAGCCTGGCCCGCCGCCCCCTTCTCGCGCGGGCCGACGTTCGCCGGGTCCTCGCGCCGCTCACGGCCGCAGGAGCCTGGCCGTTCCGCTCATCATCTTGAGGCGGACGCTCTTGAAGACGGGGTTGCTTGAGTAGGCGCCGAGGCCGAACGTTTTCATGTCCGCCAGCCGGCAAAGGTCATAGGGGCTGAGAGCCTTCTGCGCCCCTTTCCACCGGATGGCCGGCTTGCCGTCGAGGTCGATCTGGATCTCCGCCTGGTCGCCGGCGGCGATGACCCGGATGCTCATCGCGGTCTCCAGGGCGTTGCTCGCCGAGCCGGGAAGCATCTTGACCTGCGGGTAAATGAGCAGGTCGTAGTGGGTGCCGATGAGGAACGACGTCTGGCCGGAGCCCGCTGGGAATAGGACGTAGATGTCGTAATCCCCGATCTGGCGGGTGAAGCTCAACGTCAGCTCGTAGTTTCCCGCGGGCACGATGGGAATTGTGATCGGGTTCCATCCGCCCTTCAGGATGGCAAGGCCCTCCTCCGTTTTCATGCAGACGTCCTTGGCCTTGGCGCAATCCTTCTCGGGGTCGATGAGCTTCACAAGGTCGATCCACCGCCCCGGGCCGATGATCCCTGTGCCCTTCGCGGGACCGAGCTTCGCGAGGGCCTCGTCGGACTTCTTCAGGGCGAGCGACGCCTGGTTGCGCTGAAGGTCCTCCGCCTTGTGCAGGTCGAGGAACCGCTGGTAGTACGCGCGGGCCCGCCGCAGCATCGCTTCCTTGCCGAACGGGCTCACGCCCGGCGCCTCGCCGAGGCCGCGGTACCATTCGCCCAGCTCCATGCAGGCGATCTCGGGCGCCGCCTCGACGCCCTTGGAGATCGAGGGGACGTACTTGCGGAGGTCCGCGTCGGTCGACTCGGCCAGGAACTTCTCCGCCAGGGCCGGCTTGTCCAGCTCCACGAGGGCGAGGCGGACGAGCTGCTTGCGGGAGGCCGCGTCCTGCGGGTCGGCCTCGACCTTGGCCTGGAGGTCGGCCACCTGCTTCTCGACGCGCTGGCGTGCGGCCGCGCGGTCGATGCGGCCCTGGATCTCGCTGGCGCGTTCGGACTGGATCGCCTTGGCGGCCGTGGCCGCCTTGCGGAGGAGCGCCATCGCCTCGGTCGTGCTGCCGCCCGCCAGGTGGGCCTCGGCCGACGCCAGGACCGCCTCGATGAAGATCTCGCCGGCGTCGGCCTTGTCGGCGCCTTTGGCAGCCGTGTACTCCTTCCCGCGAATGAGGGCCGCCTTGCCGAGGGCGTCGGCGGCGTTGTCGCGGGACTTCTGCGCGAGGAGCTCCATCGCCTGGACGGCGGTGTCGTAGCCGGCGGGAAGTTTCGTCCCCAGTTCGTACGCCTTGTCGCAGAGGATCGCCAGGAGCCCGGGCTGGACGCCCTGGGCCCGCGCGGCCTTCAGGAGGTCGGCGGCCAGGGCCACGTCGTCGTTCTTGTCGGGCGAGGCCGTCACCCGCTTGTAGTCGTTGCCATAGAGCGCGTTGAATGCGTCCTCGGCCTCGTCGGCGATCAGGCCGCTCAGCCCAAGTCCAAGGAGAAACGTGGCCGTAGCGGCGAGTGTCCGCATGCGATACCTCCCGTCAACGCCCCCATGAGCCCCAGCGTCATCGGCCCTGACCTTTTCCTTGGACAAGCCTGCTCCCGCCTCTATCGGCAGAAGATCTGGCCCCTGAACCGGTGTTCGGTCCGGAGCCGTACTAGGTTCTGTCTGACGAATCCGTCGTCGGCCCGAGAGCGAGCGAATTCGTCCCTGGCAAGGAGCCCGAAGCAGGCGATTCGCATCTGAATCGTCGATGCAGGGCGACGCCGCCAGGGGCGAATGCAGCCGCTCGAAGCCAGATCGGATTCGTCAGACAGAACCTAGCCCTGCTGGCGTGCTCCTTCGTGACCCCTTGGGCAAAGCACGCTCCCAGAGGAGCACAACATCAGGTGCGGCCGAATTCGCGTTCATATTCTCCATGCTGTCGACCCACCTGCAATCGAAATCCTGCCCTACCGGCGGGGTAGTCACCCAGCGGCCCCTTCGCGTTATACGTTTCGAAGAGTTGGCCGGTCTGGAACCGCAACCGCGAGTCCGCTGTTGAGCGAAGCCGCTGCGCGGCTGCTTGCCAGTTGGCCGACCCGTCGGGAAGGAGTTCGAAATGTGGTGCGTGCGGGGTGCAGACGATACGCCGGCGCTAACCACTTCGGCCTCCGGGAGAGAGGGAGAGAGGTTTGGCGGTCGGCGCGAGCGCAGACCCCGTGTATCGTTCGCATCCCAGACGAGCCATTTCATAACGGAGAGCGCGGCACGGCGGGCGGCAATTGCCGTAAGTCTTTGTTCTGGGCCAGATATGGAGAAGACCCCGGCGCCTCTCGGCTCGGGGTTCTCTGTAAACCACTTGGCCCGCGAAAGTTCGCGGTTAGATTCTTGGCTCCCTCTGCGCACCACCAGTCGTAACGACTCTCTGTTGTGGAATTGGGGTCAAGCGCTTGTGAGGTTTGGGGTAACGGGGTTCGCGACTCGCGCGGTGGGCGCCGAAACCGGATGTCGCAAGAGCGAAACTGACGCCGCTGGTTTACGCAGA
>CAYGZE010000128.1:0-11210 GCA_964354185.1 uncultured Anaerolineales bacterium
GTTCTGGATGATCCAGTGCTTGCCCATCCGCGGGCCGATGGCCCCCATCTGGACCTCCAGTCCAGGCGGCTCCCAGTTCTCGGCCGAGTGCATCAGGTGAAACCCGTCGACGGTGATGTACTTGAGGCCGCTCTCCGACGGCATGAAGACGCTCTCGCGGACGTTGATCTCGACCAGTTCGCGGTTCGGGTCCGCCCGGCCGAAGTTGGCCCGGATGACGGTCGTCTGCTGCACCACTTGACCATGCCACGTGCCTTCCCGCTGCTTGACCGCCTCCGGAGTCTGCTGCTCGCCCAGCGCCTCGCCGTTCAGGTACACGTCGCCCCGGTGGTGCCACTGCCCGTATTCGAGCCAGCCGCCCGAGAGAGTCAGCGCATAGGGGTTGTAGTTGCCGAAGAAGGCCTTGGGCAACTCCGCCTTCCAGACGCCGTCTCCTTCCGGCACCCAGGACGTGATGCGCTCGGACCCCTTGATCAGGACCTCTTCCCCCGCAGCCGCCCGGTAGGTG
This sequence comes from uncultured Anaerolineales bacterium, assembly GCA_964354185.1. Taxonomy (GTDB): domain Bacteria; phylum Planctomycetota; class Phycisphaerae; order FEN-1346; family FEN-1346; genus CAYGZE01. The sequence goes on from CAYGZE010000128.1 coordinate 509, forward strand.
ATGCGGTTCTGCTCGCTGGTGCCGCCGCGGGCGGGCTTCACCCATTCGCGGTACGTTCCGGCGTGGACCGTCACCGTGTCTCCGGCCTGGGCGGCGGCGGCCGCCTTGCCGAGGGTGAGGTAGGGGCGGGCCTGATCGCCGGCGGCGGCATCGTCTCCCGTCTTGGCGACGTGGATCTCCCGTGCGGAAGCAGAGGCTGCGCACACCCACACGGCCGCGCAGGCCGCCAGAGAGACCATCCAGAGCGGTGCAGGCATAGCGGCTTCCTTCCATGCTGCGAGGGGACCGTCGCGACCTGCCGTATCGGCCATCGCAGCCGTTCTATTCCTCCTCGTCTCAGTTCACGTACTGGGGTGGGCTCTCGCCCATCATACTCCCTTCGAAGCAAGTGAGTAAAGCTCCGCTTCAGACCGGGCGGTCGGCACGTACCCGCTGGCCGCCGACAGTTCAAAACGCGTTCGCGTGGGCCGTAGTATACGTCGCGGGCGTGATGTTGCCTACAGCTACGGCTCCTGGAGCTGCTGCATTCTCGGCCGCTCGCGTTGGGTCGCCGATGTACTCGCTGGGACACCGAGAACCACGGCTTCACGGAACGGGTCAACGCCCGTCGTTTTTCTCTCCCGCTCTTCCTGTCAGCGCGAACTGCTCGAACGGGGCCTTGTAGATCAGCACTCGGTTCCAGTTCCAGTCCCCGAGGTATAGGTTGCCCTCTGGGTCGAACATGGCGTCGAAGGTGTAGCCGGTCGTGTCCCCCAGCGCGAATTGGGGGTGAATGCTCTCGCGGTAGTTCAGGTATCCCAGGGCAAAGCGCGAATTGCCGTAGGGGTTGGTCCCAAGGACCATCCGACCGTGTCCGTCCAGGGCTGGAAGGAATGGATGGGCGCCGTTCTCATAATCCGCCGCGCTGCCCGGACGATTCGCGGTCCCGACGTCGAACCGGCCTGCCGTGCCGTAGACCGCCTTCGCCCTGATCCCGAAGACCGTCTGCCGCGGGCGATCCGGGATGTCCTTCGCATCGAAACGCAGGAGGCGCGTTCCGATGCCGTCGTCGCCCGTGGGCTTGTCCAGAATCCAGAGGTCGCCCTGGGCGTCCACCCGCAGACCTGACACGATCCACAGCGAATCGGCCGAGATGCTTGCCGGGCGGTTGCGGAGGTCCGGGGGCGCGAGGTCCGGCTTTCCGATCACCACGTCCACATAGGGCCCCCGGTCCTCGTCTTCATCTCCGTCCACATTGACGAGCCGCAGGGCCCGGCCGCTGTTCTCCTCGGCAATCCAGATCCGGTCCCCCGTGCCCACCGGGGCGAAGTAGACGAAGTCCTGGAACCTCGGCTGAAAGGCCACACCTTCCTTCGTCTCAAGGCGCGCCAGGGAGACGTTCTTGACGGGCTGCATGTCCGGGCGAAGCGGTGCCCGCAGCGCGCGAAGGGCCGGTGGCTGGTCTCCCGGGATGCCGGGCAGGCGGCGCATGGTCGAGACCCACAGGCGGCCCTTGCCGTCGGTCCGTGGATAGGCCAGGCCGATCTCCCGTCCGCCCCCGTCGGGTTCCCACTGGCCATCGGCCGCGCGGCCGACGGCCGGACCGTTCACGACGCTGCGATAGTCGTTCCACCACAGGAGTCGGTACCTGTCGGCCACCACGAGCTGTTGTCCGTACAGTGCCAGGCCGGTGACCCCCGTCAGGGCATCCAGGGTGCGCTCGACCCGGGCGTAGAAGACGGTCTCGTGCGCGTCCCAGGGGACCGGCTTGGCCTGGCTGGAGGCCTCCACCTTGGCCCGGGAATAGCGGCGGACGCTCTCGGGGTGCCAGTTGTCGATCAGGAAAACGTTCCCCGCCGAATCCACGTCAATCCCGGTCAGGTGCCCGGGGCCGTTCCCGACGCGCCACGTGAGCTGGTCTTTCGCGATGTCGTAGAAAACCGCTGTGCCGTTGACCTTGAGCATCCACAGGCCGTGCCGGACGGGGTCGTACGCCAGACAGGAGGGCATATAGAGGAGGCCCGGCGGGTCGCCCGGCTTCGGAAGAACGACGCGGTCCGCCGCAACGGTCTTCCGGCCGGCCTCCTCGGCGACGGCGAGGGCCTTCGCGGTGTAGAGCACCAGCCTCGAACGTTCGTTCGTTCCCTCAGCGCTCCAGTCGAGAACGTAGACGTTGCCGTCCTTGTCCGCGCGCACGCCGACCGGCAGAAACATCCCGTCCAGTTCGTCGCCCTTGCGGCCCGCGGCGCCTTGGAAGTCCTTCTGGCCGAGCACGAAATCGGCCTCCTGGCGCGGGATTCCGGTCTTCGGATCCCTGCTGAACCGGAGAACGCGATTGTTGAACGAGTCCGTAATCCAGAGAGCCCCCTTGGCGTCCACGTCAAGGCCCATGATGTCGCGCAGCCGCAGCGAGCCGGGGCCGATGCCGGCCTTGTTCGGTTCGTGGGTCGTGAAGTCTCCGCCCTGTCCCCACACCGCGCAGGCCGCCACGCCGCTCGTGGGGTTGAACGGATCGCGGTACATCACCACCCGGTTGTTGTAACAGTCGGGCACGTAGAGGTTGTGCTGGGCATCGACGGCGGGGTTCGCGAACACGACGGTCTCGCCGGGGCTGACGGCGCCGCTGCGGCTCATCGCGAGCGAGAGCCGGCTCGCCGGGGCCTTGCCGGGGAAGGCCTGCATCGTCGCGTCCCCGTTGGCGGCGGAAGTGTTCGGGCCCGGCTGGCCGAGGATGACCTTCGGCTCGACCTTCCCGGGCATGAGGTTGAGCGATTCCCCGGGGGGGCAGTCCTCCTCGCTGGTCGCGGGCCTTCCGGTGGAGGAGGAGACGCCGAGCCGGTCCAGCCCAAGGACCCGATTGTTGTTGCCGTCCAGGATGAAGACGCGGTTGGGCTTCGTCGAACGGTCGATCGCCAGGCCGCCGGCCAGGTTGACGTTCAGGGCCGTCACCTTTCCATAGTTGTAGTTGTAGAAGTCCGGCTGGCCCAGGACGACGTCCGCCCAGAGGTCGCCCTTCTCGCCGCGAACCGGTTTGCCAGCCAGGCCGGCGCTCACAGTCTCCGAGGTCATGTCCCCGCCGGCCTTGAGCCGGACCTTCAGCCGGTAATACTGCGTCCCCCCTTGCGCTCCGCGACCATCCGCAAAGACGTTCTGCCGGTCGAACTCCTTGACGTGATGACCGGGCCCGAACCGGCTCGCCTCGTACGGGCCGCACCCGAGGTCGCCATAGCCCGCCACGTCCGGCGGAAGTTCGAAGGCTATGGTGGTCGCGGGATCGAACGAAGGCCCGTCGCTCCGCTGAAGGACGTAGGCCGTCGCGCCTGGCACCGGATCCCAGGCGAGCGCGATCTCGACGGTCGTCGTGGCCGCGATCCTAAGGCGGACCGGGGACGGCATCTTCGGGTCCTTCGGGTCCACCCGCGTGTCCTCTGCACAGACACCGCGTCCGGCCGTGAGGATTACGGTGGCGATGGCCACGATTCGTGCGAGGCCCGTCATGGATTCGCTCCTTGTAAGGGCTCTGCCACGGAGGTGTGCCTCTGTGCCGCCCTGGGGCATAAACAGGTCACGCCCGCTGCTTGGCGAACTCGCATATGACGGGGTCCCTTTGGCTAGGGCCCGCAGGCGTCCAATGCACCGCACCATCGCCCGCACCGTGTGGTAGCTGCTCTTCGAGCCGTGCCTCAAAGCGGTGTCCAGCGGGTTGCCGGCGCGGTCCACGCGCTCGTACCACTCGCCGCCAGGCAAGTCCACGAAGTGGCCGAAAACGAAGTCGTGCACGTTGCGAAACGCCCGCCAGTACTCCTCGTCACCGAACAGGGCATACGCGTCGAGCATGCCCACCAGCACTTCCGCCTGTTGCCAGAATTGCTTGGCGGCGACAACGGTTGTCGGGCCGTCGTGCGGGCCCTCGACGAACACACCGCCATGCTGCCAGTCGATGCCGTACCGTACGCAGTGGTCGAGATTCTTCCGCGCCGTCTCAGCATCCGTCTCCCGTGGGATGCCCAGGATGTCGCAGGCATGAAGCAACAGCCAGATGAACTCGACGTTGTGGCCGTAACTGGTGTTGTTCAACGGCCGGGCCTATTCCTCCTTGCGCTCGGCGTCGCGGCCCCACTGCGTGCGGAAGAGTGTACGTCTTCAGCGTACGTGGCACAAGTAAGCCTTCGGCGCGAGTGGGGTTTTTTCGGTCCGGTCGGCCTCCTTCAGTCCGGGCACTCCCTGGTTCTGACGCCGGCGACGCGCCAACGTCTTGGTCTTGAGTTCCCCGCGACGCTTCAAGATGCCTTCTCACCAGCCGTAGTATACATCGTCCGGCGCGACGTTGCCAAGGGCCTCGTGATACCGCTCGGCGTTGCCGGGGACTCTGCCCCCCAGCCTCCGACACCCCTGGGCCTCTTACTTCACCAGACGCCTGCCTCCGTGCCAAAGCCGCTGACGTTGGACAAGCCGCCGGAGAAAGCAGTTGCACGCCGGCCGCGCCTCGCCCATTATCCATACTGGGGTGCTGCCCCTGCAGGGGGGCGTCAGGGCCAGCCGGCGGGCTTGCCCGCCTCGCCGATTCCGCTCAAGGAGGATGCCGTGAAACGTCGGACATTTGCCACGGGCCTGGTCGCCCTCGGCGTGGGGGCCCAGGCCGGCCTCGCCGCAGGCGGAGCCGCGAAGCCAGGAGAGCAGCCCACGACCCAGTACGAGGAACCCGCGCGGAAACTGCCCGTCCGGCCGTTCGACGTCGTCGTGGCCGGGGCCGGCACGGCGGGCGTCGTGGCCGCGCTGGCCGCGGCACGACAGGGGGCCCGCACCTGCCTCATCGAACGCAAAGGCTATCCCGGCGGCACGGTCGTGGAAGGCGGCACGGCTCTGCACAGTTTCTACAACCTCTGGAAGGCCTTTCCGGGGGTCGAGAAACGCCAGGTGGTCCGCGGCATCGCCCAGGAGATCATCGACCGCCTCGCGGCCGTGGGCGGCACGAGCGGACACGCCGAGATGAGCCGGGGCTACGACTACGACTCCGTCTGCACCGCCATCGACACGGAACTCTACAAACTCGTCGCCTTCGAGATGCTGGCCGAGGCCGGCGTCTTCCTCGGCATGAACACGCTGCTGGCGGGCGCGGTCATGGACGTCCGGCGGGTCCGCGGCGTTCTGGCCGAGAGCCGCGCCGGCCGCGAGGTGATGGCCGCCGCTGCCTTCGTCGATTGCACCGCCTACGGCGATCTGGCCGCCTTCGCCGGGGCCGACTACGTCGAGCCGAACGACTATCCTGTGGCCAACAGCATCGGCGTCGCCAACGTGGACGTGGAGAAGTACCACGAATTCCTCGCGTCCCACGACGCCGTCAGCCAGTTGGCCGAGGGCCGACGCAGCGGCCGCGATGGCCGGATCGTCCGCGTGGACGCCGACGGCGGCAGGCTGCCCAAGGAGTTCCGGGACGAGGCGGACAAGATCGGCCTTTCGCTGGTCACCACGACTGTCCACGACGATTACTTCATGTTCCTGAAACTGAACTTCAAGATGTCCAAGAGCCCCACGGACCGCGACGCCGTCTCGCTGGCCGAACTGGAGTTGCGGAGGCGCCAGGCCCGGGCCATCGACCTCCTGCGCAAGCACGTGCCGGGGTGTGAGAAGGCCTTCATGGCCCGGACGAGCCCGTCGCTGTGCATCCGCCGCGGCCGGCGCATCGCCTGCGATTACGACATCACCCACGAAGACGTCATCGAGGCCCGGCACTTCCCGGACGAGGTCATGGTATACGGGTTCCACGACTCGGCGCCGCGCCTTCAGGTCAAGGGCGGCGGGACGTACGGGATACCCTACCGGGCCCTGTGCGTGGCGAAGGTCGAGAACCTGTTCGCCGCCGGCATGCTCATCACGACGGACCAGCGGGCCCACATGTCCACGCGCAACACGGTGTGCTGCATGGGTCAGGGCCAAGCCGCCGGCACGGCCGCCGCCCTGTGTGCCGCTCGCCAATGCGGCGCGCGCGACCTCCCGTATGCCGACCTGCGGAGGGCCCTGGAGGCCGGCGACGTGTACTTCGAGGGGTAGCGCCTGCCGAAGAAGGCCCTTGGGGTCTTCTCCGGGGGTCAACGGCTCGGGGGCGGGGCGATAGCAGCCGGGACGCGTGCGGGCGGGCACCCTCCGCTCGGGTCCACCAGTGCCGTCATTGCAGCTGAAGGCGCTTCAGGGCAGTCTAGGCGTCGTGCCTCACCCGATGTGAAGCGGTGGCGAGCGTCGGGCCGCACCCGGCGTGACTGGGTTGGCCTCGTCCGCGAGGATGGCACCGCGCTGTAGGAGTGGGCCTTCGACAAACGGGCTCCGGCCCGCTGACGCGCGTGTACTGCGATGATCGGGATGAAGGGGGCGGGAGGACGTGACGATGTTCGAGACGCGACCCGACCTGCGCCGACGCACCCGACGCCAGTTCCTGAAGGCCGCCGGCCTCTCCGCCGCTGCGGCGTGCGCGCTTGCGAAGGGCACCCCGACCATGGCCGCGACCGATCCGGCCGCCCGCCGGACGAACCTCATCTACGTGTTTGCCGACCAGCTCGGCACGACGCGCTGCGGGTACGCCGGAGACGCGAAGGCCCGGACGCCGGTGCTCGATGGCTTCGCCGCTCAGGGCGTCGACTTTCGCCAAGCCGTCAGCAACACGCCCGTCTGCTCCGCCCACCGGGCGTCGCTCCTGACGGGCAAGTACACGACGAGCACCGGCATGGTCATCAATGAGCTTCGGATGCGGACCGACCACGAGTGCTTCGGCCACGTCCTGACCCGCGCGGGGTACCAGACGGGGTACATCGGCAAGTGGCACCTGTATGCGAACCAACTGGGCAACCACGACGACGCGAAGAACAGCTTTGTGCCGCCCGGGCCAGACCGCCTCGGCTTCGACGGCTACTGGGCCGCCTACAACTTCCATCACGTGTATTACGGGGCGTACTACCACACGGACTCGCCGGAGAAGCTCTCGTACGGCGAAGGGGTGTACGAGCCCGACGGCCAGACCGACTTGGCCATCGATTTCCTCGGCCGCGCCGCCAAGGCCGACAAGCCGTTCGCGCTGTTCCTGTCCTACGGCACGCCGCACGACCCATGGGGCCCGGACAACGTGCCGCCCAAGTACCTCCGCTTGTTCGAGGACGTGGCGCTGGCCAACCCGCCCAACTACGAACCAGAGAACGATCCCTACGCCGACGGCTGGGGTCGGCTAGACGCCGCCGGGCGCAGGAACCTGCCTGCGTGGCGCCGGGGCTACTACGCGATGGTGGCGAACCTCGATTGGAACCTCGGCCGGCTCTTCGCGGCCATCGACAAGGCGGGCCTGGCGGACAACACCATCGTCGCCTTCTCGTCGGACCACGGCGAGATGTTCGGCGCCCACGGACGGCGGGCCAAGAACATCTTCTACGAGGAGGCCGCCCGCGTGCCGTTCGTCGTCCGCTGGCCCGGCCACGTCCTGGCCGGGTCGGTCTCGGACGCCTGTCTCGCGACCGTCGACGTCATGCCGACGCTGCTCGGCCTGATGGGCCTCCCGGTCCCCAAGGCCGCCGAGGGCATGGACCTCTCGCACTGCGCCCTCGGCCGCAAGGGCCCCGAGCCCGAGGCCGCGCTCCTTCAGAACACCGGCGCCTGCGCCGCCTGGGAGGACGGTTACGAGTGGCGGGCCCTGCGCGACAAGCGGTACACGTACGCCATCTATCGCGTCGACAAGGCCGAACTGCTCTTCGACAACGTGGCCGACCCTTACCAGATGAGGAACCTGGCGGCCGACCCGGCCCACAAGGCTACGATGGAGCGATTCCGCGGGATGCTGGCCGCCAAAATGGCGTCGCTGGACGACACCTTCGAGGCGTGCACCTGGTACCGCGACCGCTGGGTCAAGGACCGTATCATCCTCCGTGGGGCCAGGGGATAGGTCCACGCCGCGCCCGCCAACCCGCATGGTCTCCCTAGATCGCGATGCTCCTGAACTGCGGCAGATACGGCCGATTCCTCTTGAGCATCTCGACGACCATCTTGCGGATCTCGGCCAGGCTCAGGACCGCTGCCGACAGCGGGTCGTAGCAGACCGAGTGGTAAACGAGCGTCGGGTCGCCGGTCAGGGCCGCCTCGACGGCCATCTCCTCGACGGCCACGCTCACCTGGTTCAACGCCGCGCACTGCGGTGGGAGCGGACCGACGTGGACCGCGTTGAAGCCGCCACGGTCGGCCACGACCGGGACCTCGACGCAGGCGCCGTACGGCAGGTTGTCGATCAGGCCCGTGTTGGGCACGTTGCCGTTGAACTTGAACATCTCGCCGCCCAGGCGGGCGTTGATGATCGAGGCGGCATACTCGTGGCCGCGGTCGAGCGGGAACGGCGCCCCCCGGTCTAACCACTTCTTCGTCTCGCGCTTCCACGTCCTGGCGGTCTGCTGGTACCACTCCAGGATCTGGGCGTACTTGCCGGGGTTCCAGCCGGTGCCGTGGATGCAGTACTTTTTGATGAGGTCGGGCCGCTTGCGGAACCACCAGTTGTACTCGCTGTTGTGGCCGCTCGACTCGGTCACGTAGTAGCCCAGCGCCAGGAACATCTCGTTGCGGACGACCTCCTCGTTGTAGATCTTCGGCTTGGCGACGGCCTTGCGGATCGCCGGATACGCGTCCTTGCCGTTACGCTTGAACTCAACGTAGAACGCCTGGTGGTTGATGCCGGCGCAGGTGTAGGTGATCTCATCCATCTTGGCGCCGATCCAGTTGGCCAGCATCTGGGCGGTCCCCTGGACGCTGTGGCACAGGCCGGTGAGCTTGATGAAGCTCTTCCGCTGCATCGCGCGGCACAGCATGGCCATGGGGTTGGTGTAGTTCAGGAGGATCGCGTCGGGGCAGAGCCGCTCCATGTCCTTGACGATGCTGACCATGACGGGGATGGTCCGGAGGGCCCGGAAGATGCCGCTCACGCTCCGGGTGTCGCCGACGTTCGTGTCGACGCCGTACTTCTTCGGGATCAGGATGTCGTGCCGCCAGACGTCGACGCCGCCGTTCAGGATGGTGCAGAGGACGGCGTCGGCACCGCGGAGGGCCTCCTTGCGGTCCATCGTCGCGACGACCTTGGCCGGGTAGTTGCCCCTGTCGACGATGATCTGGCATGCCTTGCGGGCGAACTCAAGGCGCTCCTGGTTGATGTCCATCAGGACGAGCGTCGCGTCCCGCATGAGGGGAAACGTCAAAATGTCCCGCACCAGGCCGCGGGTGAATCCTAGACTGCCTGCGCCGATGAATGCGATCTTTGCCATAAGTCTTCTCGCGATTCCTTCCCAATATAAGCGGGCCGTGTCTTCCCGCAGCCGGCCGCGGGCCGGGACTTATTGTGTCCGGTCGGCGGGGCGGGTGCAAGACCTATTGCGGCGGCGTCATCACCTGGGGGCGCGGGGGCCGTTCGGCCGCGCGAGCGGATCATGATGGGCGGAATCGGGATCGGGGGCGCGTCCGTCGTGTTCTCCGCGGCCGGCGCAGAGCATGCTCCAGCCGGTTTCGCGTGTGCGTCCGCCTCACCGCGCGGCCAGCGTGTACCGGTCGTGCAGCCCATCGAGGTGGGGGACCGCGACGCGGCCCTTGGATGGAGTGTTTGGCAGCTTCTCCGTTGCTCGGCCGTCGGCGCGGAAGGTTGAGCGGCGAGGAATCCTTGCCACGAAGGGCCCAGAATCGCCGCGGGAGGCTGAAGGCAGGGCCAGGGGACGGAGGAAGCGACGACAGCTCCCCGGTGGTTCCGTGCGGGCGGGTGACACCCCGAATCAGCCGTCCGCCACCCGCCGCAGTCCTGCTCCGCCCTTCACAGGCGGCCCGCGACATTGGCCCCTGCGGCGATTCTGCCCCGCCTGTGGGCTTCCGCAAGGTGGGTTCCCACGTGACTCCGAAGCGGATGACTCGGCTGCCTATCGTCTTGATGTATCCTGCGCCCGAGCGTATAGTCCGTTGCTCAACTTCGGTCCAACAGGACGCCGCCTCGGAAGAAGGGCACATGGACAATGCCTGCCACTGCACCTGACTGGCCGACCACGGCAGCAGAGGAGTCGAAGTGGGACGCCGTTCGCAAGTTGTTTCTGAACGATCCGGACCAGATCTATCTCAACACAGGGTCGTGGGGCGTGCTCGCGCGCCCCGTGTACGACGCGCTGATCGCCGCGATCCGTGAGCGGGAGCTGAACCCGACCGCGAATCGCGGCGGCCTGCTGGAAGGCGTCGCGCAGGCGCGCCGTCGCCTCGCGGGGCTCGTCAACGCCTGCCCCGAGGACGTGGCGTTCCTGCCGAACGTCACCGTGGCCGTCAACGTGGTGGTGAACGGCCTTGCATGGCGGGAGGGGGACGAGATCCTCGCGTCCGACCAGGAGTACGGCGCGATCGACAACTGCCTGCACAATGCAAGCCGCAGGTGGGGTGTCGCCGTGCGCCGGGCCGCGATCCCGATCCCGCCGCAGGACCCGCGGGACGTAGTGAAGGCCTTCGAGGCGGCGATCACCGACCGCACGCGGCTCGTCCTGTGCAGCCACATCACCACGGGGACCGGGCTCATTGCTCCCGTGAAGGCCCTCGCGGACCTCGCCCATGCCCACGGCGCCTTGATCGTCATCGACGGGGCGCACGCGCCGGGCATGATCCCGCTGGACCTGCGAGCTTACGGTTGCGACTTCTACGGCGGGAACTGCCACAAGTGGCTCTGTTCGCCCAAGGGCGTCGG
>CAYGZE010000129.1:0-11173 GCA_964354185.1 uncultured Anaerolineales bacterium
CCCGAGGTGTGGCTCTGGTATCACGACCTCATCGGCGGCGGCCGCTGCCCGATCGTCGACACCTGGTGGCAGACCGAGACGGGCGGCATCCTGATCACGCCCCTGCCCGGCGCCCACACGCTGAAGCCCGGGAGCGCGTCGCGCCCCTTCTTCGGCGTCGAGCCGGTCGTCCTGCGCGACGACGGCTCCGAGTGCGGCCTCAAGGAGGGCGGCAAACTCTGCATCAAGAAGCCCTGGCCCGGCATGATGCAGACCATGTGGGGCGACCACGACCGCTTCATCGACACCTACTTCACCATGTTCAAGGACGTCTACTTCACCGGCGACGGCTGCCGCATCGACGCGGACGGCGACTACTGGCTCATGGGCCGCATCGACGACGTCGTCAACGTCTCCGGCCACCGCATCGGGACGGCCGAGGTCGAGAGCGCCCTGGTGAGCCACGAGAAGGTCGCCGAGGCCGCCGTGGCCCCCATGCCGCACGACATCAAGGGCCAGGCCCTCTACGCCTTCGTCACGGTGATCGACGGCGTGGACCCGACCGACGCGCTGAAGAAGGAACTGATGGCCCACGTCCGCAAGGAGATCGGCGCGATCGCCGTGCCGGAGGTCATCCAGTTCGCGCCGGCCCTGCCGAAGACGCGGTCCGGGAAGATCATGCGGCGGATCCTGCGGAAGATCGCCGAGGGCATCATCGACAAGGCCACCCTGGGCGACACGACGACCTTGGCGGACCCGAGCATCGTGGATCACCTGATCCAGGGGCGGAAGGGCTGAGGGGCGGCGGGCCTGCCTCCGGTTGGCGGGCCTCGGGCGGGGATAGGTCGAGAGAAAGTCACGCGGCGGCCTTCCGGGGCCGCCGCGATCTCAACCGGGTACAAGGCATCCGGACGAGCCGGGAAACGGAGGGCAGGATGAGCGGGGAGGTGGCCGTCGCAGCGCGTGTCGAGAACCTCGGCTGGCGCGTGACGTTCGCCGGCCTGGGCATCAACCTGGCCCTCGGCGTGCTGTACGCGTGGAGCATCATCGCGGGCGGGATACCGGCGTCGTGGGGCTGGGACCAGAGCGACAAGCAGTGGCCTTACTCGATCGCGTGCCTGGTGTTCTGCCTGGTGATGGTGCCGGCCGGGCGCCTGCAGGACCGCCTGGGTCCGCGCGGCGCGGCCACCCTGGGCGGCGTGCTCGTCGGCCTCGGCATGGTGCTTGCCGCGCTGTGCGGCCTGTACGCGCCGAACCATACGCTGCTGGGCTTCATCCTCGGGTTCGGCGTGCTGGCGGGGGCGGGGATCGGGTTCGGCTACGCCTCGGCGACGCCGCCCGCCGTCAAGTGGTTCCCCCCGGCCAAGACGGGCCTGATCGCGGGGCTGGTGGTGTCGGGCTTCGGATTGGCCAGCGTCTACGTGACGCCGCTCGCCTCGGCGCTCATCGCGTCGGTCGGCCTGGCGGGCACGGTGCTGATCCTGGGGATCGGCTTCCTGGTGGTGGTGTGCGCGCTGGCGCAACTTCTGAAGCCGCCGCCCGCCGGCTACGTCCCCGCCGGGACGCCGGCGGCGAAGATCAGCACCGGCCCGGTCAAGAAGGCAGAGTTCACGCCGCGCGAGGTCCTCAAGACCTGGCAGTTCTACCTGATCTGGTTCCTGTACGCGTGCGGGGCGGGGGCCGGCCTGATGGTGATCTCGGTGGCCCAGAAGATCGGCTCGGCCGCCGCGGTGGGGGCCATCGTCGTCGTCAGCCTGGCCATCGGGAACGGGGCCGGGCGCATCGGGGCCGGCATCCTGTCGGACAAACTCGGCCGCAAGGCCACCTTGGTCCTGTTCTTCGTGTTGCAGACCGTGATGGTGCTCGGCCTGTCGCAGGCGAAGCCCCAGACGGCGCTCGGGAGCGCCGTCGCCCTGGTCGTCATGGCCGCCCTCGTCGGCGCCAACTACGGGTCGAACCTCGCGCTGTTTCCGTCGATCGCGAAGGACTTCTACGGCCTGAAGAACTTCGGGGTGAACTACGGCCTGGTGTTCACGGCGTGGGGCATCGGCGGCTTCATGCTGGCGAAGTTCGCGGGATGGGTCTATGACGGCAAGATCGTCGCGGCTTGGAAGGGGAGTTTCGAGTTCGCCTACTACACGTCGGCCGCGCTCCTGGTCCTGGCCGCCATCCTGACGCTGATGCTCAAGGCCCCGCATCACCTCGAGAAGTCGCAGACGGGGCCGGCCTGAGCGGCCGCGGGCAGACCGGACGCCGGGGCGGAGGTCCGCGGGGCGCGGCGTCCGCCCCGTTCGCTTTGGCCGCATCCCCGCCCTGCGAGCGAGGGTTGAAAGGGCGGCGGCGCGGGCCGCCCTCGGGAGACGATGCGAGTGACGGGCCGAGCGCGCAGCCTGGGCCTCTGGGTCTTCGCGGTCGCGCTCCTGGCGGCGCCGGCTCGCGCGGGCGAGGCGCCGCCGGGGCCCGAGCGCACGGTTCGCGTGAGCGTCGTCGCGCAGAAGTGGTGCGACGAGGACCGGACCCTGGAGGCCGTGCTCCGCTACGTCGAGGCCGCCGCCGCGCAGGGCGCCGACATCGTGGCCCTGCCGCAGGAATGCGTGAAGACGGACGGCGAGCCGATCCCCGGCCCCATCGCCGACGCGCTCGCCCGCGAGGCCGCCAAGCGCCACGTCTGGCTCATCGGCAATCTCCGCGAGAAGGACGCCGCCGGGACCTTCGTCACCTCGTTCCTGTGCGACCGCCAGGGGAAGATCGTCGGCAAGTACCGCAAGAGCCACCGGATGCCCGACGAGGACGTGGACCTGGGCGACGACCTGCCGGTGTTCGCGACGGAGTTCGGCCCGGTGGCGATGCGGGTCGGCACGGACCGGTTCTTCGCGGACATCGACCACGTCTACACGGCCAAGGGGGCGCGGATCGTTTTCTGGGCCCAGATGCCGGAGCCGGTCGAGGACGAGTACAGCCAGGACTTCCCGTCGGCGGGCCGGGCGGCGGACTACCGCGTCGTCATCGCGTGTTCGCGGTACGCCTCGGGCCGGCCGGGGTACATCACCAACTTCTATCCGCCGTACTGCGGGCGGCCGATCGGCCGCGCGTACGTCGTGAACCGCGAAGGGCAGCGCGTCGCCTGCACGGCCCGCGAGGCCGGCGGCGTGGCGACCGCCACGATCCCCCTGGCCCAACTCGAGCCCGGCCGCGGCGCGGACCGCCGCCCGGGCTTCGCGGCCCTGACGGCGCCGGTGGCCCTGCCGCCCACGAAGGAGTGGGCCAAACGCAAGGTGCGGCTGACGGTCGTCGAGGCGGAGCCGAGCATCGACAGCCTCCTCCAGAAACTCGACGTCGCCGGCCACCTGGGCTCCGACTGCGTCTGCTGCTACGAGTACGTCTGGATCACCGGCCCCGACGACAGCCAGGTCCGCCAGGCGAAGGCGAACCTCGAGCGCGTCGCGCTCAAGGCCAAGGAGCACCGGATGTACGTCCTCATCGCCGGGGTCATCGACCGCCTGGAGCGGAACGAGGCGATCCTCTTCGACCGCGACGGCAAGGAGGCCGGCCGCTTCTTCAAGATCGCCAAGACCCACGACCAGCAGATCGTGGGCGAGGACACGCCCGTCTTCGAGACCGACTTCGGGCGGGTCGCCTGCCGCATCTGCGCCGACGAGTGGATGGTCGAGATGGACCGGTGCTACGCCATCAAGGGGGCGGACATCCTGTTCACGCCGACCCAGAGTTGGGGGCCCGACGCCCTCTTCCGCGACCTGCGCGACCTCTCGCGCGCCATGGACACGGGCCTGTTCCTCGTCGAGTGCACGCACCCGTCGACGGAGGTCCGCCACCGCAGCCTGATCGTCGAGCCGACGGGCGTCGTCGTGGCCCGGTCCGAGTACCGCGAGGCGAGCGTCTTCTCGGCGGTCGTCGACCTCGACCACGACCGGCCGCTGCGGTACGTCCGCCAGTACAAGCCGCACACGCCCGCGGGCTACCTGCCCGAGTACCAGCCCGACCGGATGCCGGAGGCCGTCAACGACCTGCGCGACGTCATCCTGATGCAGCGGCGGCCGGAACTCTACGGCGTCCTGGCGCCGCAGGCGAAATGAGGTTCCGGGCGGCCGGAATAAGTGTTGACGCAACCGCGCCAAACTGACAGATTACCCGCTCCGGCCGACGGGCCGAAAGGGGCCGGGCGAGGGGCCGGGCGTCCGGGTCGGCGGCCGCCGGAGGCAGAGAAGGAGGTCGAGCGTGGCCCAGTTCGTTCATGTCGGCGTGCCGGTCGAGTCCCCCCAGGCCGGTGAAACCTACGTGGAGCCGCTGAAGGTCCACATCACCAGCCCGGACGCGCACCCCCTGAAGTTCGAGTACCTGCGCTTCGAACCCGGGAGCCCCATCCCGAAGGCGGTGCAGACGAAGGTCCACGTCGCCTACCGGGTGGACGACCTGGACGCCGCCCTGGCGGGCCAGAAGGTGATCTTCCCCGCGTTCCAGGCGGGGCCGGCCATGCGGATCGCGTTCATCCTGAAGGACGGCGTGCCGGTCGAGATGATGGAGGTACGGTAGGGTTCCGGCGCGGCAGCCGCGGCGGTCCCGCAGAGCGAAAGGGTGCAGGCAACCCATGGCCATGAAGAAATTCATCAACAACCCCGATGACCTCGTCGGCGAACTCCTCGAGGGCTACGCCCTGGTGCACGGCGGCAAGATCAAGGTCCTCGAGGGGAACCTGGTCGTCCGCGCCAAGCCCAAGGCCAAGGGCAAGGTGGGCCTGGTGACGCTGGGCGGCAGCGGCCACGAGCCGGCCCTGAGCGGGTTCGTGGGCGAGGGGATGCTGGACGTGAGCGTCGCGGGGCAGATCTTCGCCGCCCCCGGCGCGCCGCAGTGCCTCCAGGCCCTCAAGAGGGCCGAACGCGGGGCGGGCGTCCTCTTCATCGTCCTCAACCACCCGGGCGACATCCTGGCGGCCAACATGACGATGAAGATGGTGGCGAAGGAACATTTGAATGTGAAGATGATCCTCACGCACGAGGACATCGCGGGCGGCCCGCGCGAGACGCCCGAGGAGCGGCGCGGCCTGGTGGGCGCCATCCCCATCTACAAGATCGCCGGCGCCGCCGCCGAGGCCGGCAAGTCGCTCGACCAGGTCCTCGCCATCGCCGAGCGGTACGAGCGGAACATGGCCACCCTGGCCGTCGCCGTCCGGTCCGCCACGCACCCCTGCACCGGCGAGGCCATGTTCGAACTCGCCGACGACGAGATGGAGGTCGGCATGGGCCAGCACGGCGAGGCCGGCACCGGCCGCATGAAACTCAAGTCCGCCGACGAGACCGCCCGCCTCATGCTCGACATGCTTCTGAAGGACCTCAAGGTCAAGGCGGGCGAGAAGGTGCTCGTCCTCCTGAACGGTGTCGGCGCGACGACGCTGATGGAACTCTTCATCCTCTACCGCTGCGTCCACCAGTTGTGCGGCGAGCGCGGCATCACGGTCGCGCGCGGCCGCGTGGCCGAGGACCTCACCGTCCAGGAGATGGCCGGGTTCCAGATGCACGTCGCCCGCGTGGACGACGAACAGATTGCGCTCTGGGACGCGCCGTGCGACACGCCGTTTATGACGGTGCGTTAGTGGTTCGTCAACATTGGACGTGTGAGTCGGGTGCCACGGTTGCGCTGTTCGCAACCGTGCTGCCTCGGATGCGCACGGCTGCACACGGCGCAGCCGTGGCACCCACAGAATCAAAAGTGACGGACCACTAGTGCGGCGGGCCGACGTGGGGCGATCGGGGTGGCGATGGCAGAGGCGCTCGCGTACGACGACGTGGTCCGGATGCTCCGCGGGGCCGCGGCGAAGATCCGCGACGGCCACGAGACGCTCTCGCGGCTCGATGCGGCCACGGGCGACGGCGACCACGGGACGAGCATGCGGCGGGCGATGGGATGCCTGGAGCAGGCGATCGACGGCGCGTCCGGCCGCCGGGTCGCGGCCCTGCTGCACGAGGTGGGCTGGGCCATCGTGAGCGCGGGCGGCGGGGCGACGGGCCCGCTCCTCGGCACGTTCTTCATGGGGATGTCGGAACCGGCGGCCGGCCGCGAGACGCTCGACGCGCCGGCCCTGGCGGACCTCTTCGAGGCGGCCTTGGCCGACGTCCGGGCCCAGACCAAGGCGAAGCCGGGCGACAAGACGATGCTCGACGCGCTCGTGCCCGCGGTCGAGGCCCTCCGGGCCGCCGCCGGCGAGGGGCAGGGCCCCGCGGCGGCCATGGCCCGGGCCGCCCAGGCCGCCGAGGCCGGCGCCGCCGCCACCACGGACATGCAGGCCCGCTTCGGAAAGGCCAAGAACCTCGGGCCGCGAAGCGTCGGATCGGCCGACCCGGGCGCGACGTCGATGGGTTTCATCTTCCGCGGATTCGCCGACGCGCTGGCGGCGAAAGGGCAATGACGGCCGGACCCCGCGACGCCGCGGGTGCCACGGCTGCGCCGTGTGCAGCCGTGCGGGTCCGAGGCGGCACGGTTGCGAACAGCGCAACCGTGGCACCCGCAGAACCAAAAGTAACGCACCGCGAGGGCGGTGCTGGGGAATCAGGTCCACGAACCGAAAGGAGACGCATCGTATGCCGGGCCCGGAAACCGACAAGGACAAGAAGGACTTCAGGACCGACGTCCCGATGAAGACGGAAGGGTTCTTCCTCCGCGGATCGGGGTCCCTGGGGTGGGGCATGAAGAACCGCCTCGGCCGCATCTTCAACCCGAAGACCGGCCGCACGGTCATGCTGGCGTTCGACCACGGGTACATCATGGGCCCGACGTCGGGCCTGGAGCGGATGGACCTCTCTATCGTGCCGCTCATCCCCCACGTCGACTGCCTGATGTGCACGCGCGGGGCCCTGCGGACCTGCATCCCGCCCGAGACGAACAAGCCCGTGTGCCTGCGCGTGAGCGCCGGCGCCACGATCCTCAAGGACATGAGCCACGAACTCGTCGGCGTCGACATCGAGGACGCCATCCGCCTGAACGCCTCGGCCATGGCCGTCCAGGTCTACGTGGGCGGCGAATACGAGCACGACACGCTGGGCAACCTCTCGAAGATCATCAACGAGGGGACGCGCTACGGCATCCCGACCCTCGGCGTGACGGCCGTGGGGCGCGACATGGTGCGCGACGCCCGATACCTGGGCCTGGCGACCCGCGTCATCGCCGAACTCGGCGCCCATTACGTCAAGACCTATTACTGCGCCGAGGGGTTCGACGAGGTCGTGGCCGGGTGCCCCATCCCGATCGTCATCGCGGGCGGCAAGAAGATCCCCGAACTCGACGCCCTGACGATGGCCTACCGCGCGATCGACCAGGGCGCCGTCGGCGTCGACATGGGCCGCAACATCTTCTGCGCCGACGACCCGGTGGCCATGGCCCGGACGGTGGCGGCCGTCGTGCACGAGATGCTCAAGCCCGACAAGGCGCTCAAGATGTACGAGGAACTGAAGAACGAGGGCAAGAAGGGCAGGAAGAAGGCGTGAGGCGGTTCAGGGGGACCTGGCGGGACGAAAGGACAAGGTGACGCATGGCGGGTATCACGAGACGCGAGTGGCTGGGCGTGGCGGCGGGCGGCGCGGCAGCCGTCGCCCTGGCGGCCGCGGGCGCCGGGTGCACGGGCCTGCGGCAGGGGGGGATCGCGCACCAGAACGCTGAGTTCTACGCGGCCGACGGCACGTTCGACCAGGAGGCCGCCAAGAAGGCCTACTACGCCCTCATGGAGTACCACGGCTACCCGGTGTACGAGAACCTGCGGAAGAACATGTGGGTCGCCGACTTCACGGTCGGCCGCTTCACCGACGTCGGCATGGGCGGCATCTTCTGGGTGAACGAGAAGGAGGGCGCCTACCTCGGCCACGAGATCTTCCTGCTGCCCGGCCAGATGATTCCCGAGCACTGGCACGTGAAGACGGCCGAGGCGGCGGCGAAGATGGAGGCCTGGCAGGTCCGCTACGGCGGCGTCACGCTCTTCTCCGAGGGGGACGCGTCCCCGGGTGCCGAGAAGGTCATCCCGATGCGCGAACTCGCCTTCACGACCTGCCGGCACATGCAGAAGGTGGCGCCCGGCGACCTCGGGAAACTCGAGAAGGCCGAGTCGAAGCACTTCATGGTGGCCGGCCCGGACGGGGCCATCGTCACCGAATACGCGTCGTACCACGACGGGGGCGCGCTGCGGTTCACGAACCCGAAGGTCAAGTTGTAGGCCGCGCGCAAGTGCGCTGATGCCTGGTACGGTGATTCTCATTCGCCGGGTGCCACTGGCGGCTTGTCCGCCAGTGCCGCCCGGAATCGCACTGGCTGCAAGCAGCCAGCGGCACCCCCGTCACCGGCCGCCCTTCTTCGTCAGGCCCTTGCCCAGGAGGGGCAGGACCTCGCGGGCCTCGGCCCCGGCGTACTGGAAGATGGTGAAGCCGCCCGTCTTGTAGCGGCGCGTGATCGCGACCTTGTCCACGAGGTTCAGCACGTCGCACGCGGGGCTCCACACGCTCAGGCCGATGCCGGGGTAGCAGGGGACCTTGCCGGCCCACCCGACCTGGCGTTCGACGAGGCCCTCGAACTCGGCGGTCGACGGCGTGTAGTCCATCGGACAGACGAAGTCGAGGTAGCCGCGGTCGCACCAGGCCTTCCAGTCCTGGCCGATCCCGTCGCGGTCCACGGGCCAGTTCGGGAACACGGCCGCCGAGATCTTCACCTTGGGCCGCGCCTTGCGGACCGTGTCGCTGACGGCGGCCACGACGGCCGTGATGTTCGAGCGGCGGAAGTCGAGCCACTTCCCGCGCAGGTCCCCGTCGCGGCGGACGTCGGCGGGCCAGTTGGCGACCTTGCGGCCGAGCATCTTCTCGAACCGCTCGCGGCAGCCCGGGCAGAAGCAGTAGTCCGAGTCCGGGTAGCGGATGTAGTCGAAGTGGATGCCATCGACGTCGTACTTCGTCGCGATCTCGACCATGGCGTCGATCTCGAGCCGCTGGTTCTCGGGGTGCGACGGGCAGAGCCAGTCGTCCTCCGGCTTGCCGTCGAGGCCGACCTGGGTGCGGCCGTCGCGCCGCATCCGGTCCCGGAACTCCTTCGGCGCCCTGCCGAACAGGTTCCAGTTGACCTTCCAGACGTGGCACTGGACGCCGTACTTGCGGCAGGCGGCCGCGCACAGGGCGATCTGGTCGCCCTTGTCCTTGACCTCCGGGGCGACGGGCAGAACGCGGCTCTCGTAGGCCGCCGACCCGCCCCAGCACATGTTCGGCAGGATGGCCGTGAACCCGTTGTCGGCCAGGTGCTTGATGGCCTCGTCCCACGTCATCCCGTCCACGCCGAACGCGCCGTGGCACCAGAAGGCGCGGTGCTCGCCGGGGGCCGGCGTCTGGGCCAGGCAGGTGGCCTCCAGCATGTGGGCGTCCACGTCGTCCGCCTTGGCTAGCGCCTCGGGGAACTTGCCGGCGGCGGCGAGGTCGGAGAGGCCCCGATGGTCCTTGCGGGCGGCCTCCAGCGCGGCCTTGGCCGCCTGGTTCCCGCCGGCTAGGGCGGCGACGGCGGCGCAGGCCTTCGCGAAGTCCTCGTGGCGGCCGAGCGTCCCCGCCCGGAGCGACCGCGCCGCCACGGCCTCCTTCCAGAGGTCCGGCACCAGGCGCCCGAGCATCGCCAGGAGCATCCGCCGCTTGGCAGCCGGGTCGTCCTCCAGCAGGACGTGGGTCATGTAGATGCACGAGTCAGACGCGACGATTGCCGGCAGGCCGGTCGACTTCCCGTCCTCGCCGAACCACGTGGCCAGGACGCGGCTGCGGCCCTCGACGGGCGCGACCTCCATGACGTTCCACGACCTCTGGCCGACCACGGGCGGGGCGCCCGCCAAGGCGCCCTCGGCAAAGCGGATGGACGCGAACTGCCCGGGGTGCGTCTCGGAGACGTGGCCCTTCCACGCGACGCCGGCCTCTTCGCCCAGCCCTCCCGGCAGGCCGTAGAAGGCGGCCATCTTGCCGCCCGAGGCCAGGAACCCGCGGATCGCCGCGGCGGCCGGGGCCGCCAGGTCCGGGTTGTGCGGAAGGATGACGATCTTCCGCCCCTTCAAGCGGTCTTCCGTCACGTCCAGGTCGCTCAGGATGACGGACGCCAGGCCGGTGTCGCGCAGGGCCTGGGCCATGCCGCGCGTGAAGGTGCTCACCGACTCGGCCTCGCGGGGCGACTTCGCCAGGACGGACTCGGCGCGGACGATGACGATGGCGGCGTCCTCGCCGACGATCTCGAGGTCGCGGATGAGGAACTCGGTGTCGCGGTCGGCGCCGCGCCAGGCGGAGATGCGGATCGTGCGGACCTGGCTCCAGCCCGCCGGGCGGCCCTCGATCCGCGTGTCGTCCTTGTCGATGACGATCGTGCTCCACCCGTCCCGCACGGCGGGCGAGAACGACGACGCGTACCATCCGTCGCCGCTCTGGAAGTAGAGCGAGAAGCCGGAGACCGGCGAGGCGTCGCGGCAGAAGAGGCGGAACCGGAGGCCCTGGCACGCGGCCATGTCGAGCCGCACCGAGCGGTCCCACGAGGCCCGCTCGATCCGCGTCCCGGCGAAGTTGCAGGGCATCCGCAGGGCCCGCCGGCCGTCCTGCTCCACGAGGCCGACCGGGGCGACGCCGTCCATCGGCTGCCAGGCCGCTCGCGCGGCCGCATCATCCGCGTAACTCAGGTCGTCAATCACCGTGCCGGGGGCCTGCGTCGCGCCGCGCGCGGGGGCGGCCGCGACCCACGCCACGGCGGCCAGCGCGGTCGCCAGGAACCCGAGGGCGCGGCGCCGCCCGCCGGTCCGCACCAGGTTATCCGCTTGGGTCCGCATGGGATCGTTCCTTAGGAAGGGCGACGGCCAGTGCTCTGTCTCACGTGAGTCGCCGGGTGCCACGGCTGCGCCGTTTGCAGCCGTGCGCGTCCGAGGCAGCACGGTTGCGAACAGCGCAACCGTGGCACCCCGCTACCCATGGGCCAGAGAGCATTCGGACGGAGCACGGGTCCAGTATACACCGCGCAGGGCGCGGGCCGCCAGCCGCGACCTTCCGCCACCACTACGCCTCTTGCGCCTTGGCGCGGCGGGTGCGGAGACCCGCCGCGCCAGATCGGTAAGTCGGGTCAACAGACCCGACATCTGTCCTATGTCGCCGCAAAGTGATAATGTCCGGTTTCCGCAAAGTAGAATTGTCCTCTTTTC
>CAYGZE010000130.1:0-11033 GCA_964354185.1 uncultured Anaerolineales bacterium
AGACCTCGATCTTGTAGGAAAAGGCGGGCGACGCCGCGTCAGGAACCTCCCACGACACCGCCACTTGGCTGCCCGTCGTTTCGGCCCGCACATTGCCCACCGCAGGCTTGTCTAACACCGGCAGGTCGGGTTGCTTCACCTTGAAGTCATGCTTGCTGTCGCGGGTGAGCGGTTTGCCCGCGAGTTGCTGCGGCAGCAAATCGGGCCGAGCGGCATACTCGATGGCCGCATACTCATGATCGCCCTCCGGGATGGTGTTCACCACCACATACGGCGTCTCGTTGATGGTGATAGTGTCTGATTTCAGCCAGCGGCCGTCCTTGCGGCAATAACCGAACCGCCGGTGCAGCGGCCTCACCACTTTGCCATCCGACAGTGTTTCAATGAATCCACTGTTGCCGGTGAATGATGTCGCCGGGATGGGCAGGCGGGCAATGCCGATGAGGTGCCAGCGACCATCAGCCTGATCCTCGATCCAGCGCCCGACATAGGCACGGGAGGCGTCCGTCCCGCCGACCGGCTGCCAGACCCGGCCCAACATCGTATACCATTGCTTGCATTGGACAAAGGGCCAGGCCTCGGCGCCTAAGGTGCCGCTGCACCCCTCCCCGCCGTAGTCGTTCTTGATGAAAAGATTCGGGGCCACATCCGTGAAACGGACCGGGGTGCCGTCCTTGTCGCTTCCCCAGAACGACCACACCGAGCCGGGCCGGAATGACGCCTGGATTTTTTCATCCGGATTGGGGAGAAAGCCGGGCCCGTCAGGGACGGTTCCGAGGAATCCGGCATAGAAGCTGATGTTGTTGGGCTTCGGATTGAAGCCGGTATTCCAGTTGGCGTAATAGGTCCCCGACGGCCACCACGGCCAGCGGAGGTCCATCATGATGATGTCCGAACCGTTTTCGATGTTCTCGCTGTACCAGGTTGCCCGAACCGTGGGAGACATGGTGATCAACAGGGCGGCCGACAACAGCGTCCGCAGGACGGAACCAGGGAGGGTGTTCATCATCAGTGCTCCTCGGGTGGATCAATGACTGAGCTTGAATGAGTACATGTCGAGCGCCGAATGTCGCGATGAAGAAAGTTCCTGTTTGGCATTCCTACTTCGCGAGCGAAAACGGT
Organism: uncultured Anaerolineales bacterium; assembly: GCA_964354185.1. Classification (GTDB taxonomy): domain Bacteria; phylum Planctomycetota; class Phycisphaerae; order FEN-1346; family FEN-1346; genus CAYGZE01. Next base: position 1,123 of record CAYGZE010000130.1, read on the forward strand.
GAATCGGCCTTGGGCGCGAACACGGCCAAGCCGATGTGGCGGTCGGCGGCGCCGTAGTATAACAGCCATTGGCCTTTGAACGGCACCAGCGCGTTGGCGACCGTCGTGTTGCCGGTCATGCCCTTCTTCTCCCACTCGTATTCCGGCCAGAGGAACGGCTCCTTCGGCTCTTTGAGCACGGTCTTCATGTCGTTGCGATCGATCAGGGCTTGGCGCAGCGTCCAGGCCCCGAGCGAATGGTGCCCCCCTTGCGTCATCAGCAGGATGCCGTCTTCGCGCAGAAGGGCAATGGCGCCGGCTTCGTGCGCCCCGCCCCACACCGATTTGCCTGTCGGCGTCCAGTCGATGAGGTTCTCGCTCCAGGCCAGGGCGCAGGGATGCGTGTAATACATCCAGTACTTGCCGTTGATCTTTGCGGCGATCAGCCGATCCCCCTCGCGGCGGGAAACGACCACACCGGTCCGCGATCCAGGAACCTTGTCCGGCGCGGCCTTGCGGAAGGCCGGCCCGTGCTTAGTCCAGCGCACCAGGTCGCGGGAGGTGGCGACGGACATGGTATCTCCCTTGCCGCTCCAGGTGGTGTAGTTCATGTAGTAAACGCCGTCTTCGCCCTCGACGATGTGGAGGTCCTCGCAGCCGCCTTCCCACTCGTACTTCCTCCACTCGTCGTTGTCGGGATACAGAACCGGCGTCGGGTGTCGCGTGAAGTGGATGCCATCGTCACTGTGCGCCATGCCGATGCGGCAGGTGCGGCCCCATTTGAGCTCCGGGTTCTTGTCGTCCGCGCGGTAGAACAAATGGACTTTGCCATCTCGCACCACAGCAGCCGGGTTGTAAACGTTCTGCTCCTCCCACCGGACCTCCCTCCCGAGCGCGGGGCACTGGAATCTGGAATCCGGCGTGGGCGACAGGACTGGTTGGGGGAGTTTCACGAACGGCCCCATCTGCCAATCGGGTGCCGCGCCTGCTGATCCAGCTCCGCCGGCCTGTTTTTTTACGAAGGCCATTGACCACTCCACGGTCTTGGTGGCTGACGGCACGATGCGGACCGTGGCCGTCTCCTTTTGGTTGGCAATCTCGACCTTCTCGTCGCCGACTTCGGCGCTTCCGAGGCGGAAACCCTGCGGGAGATGCACCGTCAGCACGTACGGATCGCCGCCGACCACCGCGCTCTTGCCGGAGAGAACCTTGCGATCGCCATCCCATCGCTCGTCGAGCAGGCTGACTCCGCCCTGCGAGATATGCCGCGTGGTCGAAAGGACCCAAGGATGCTCGCGGGCCTCGCGGATGGCGAAGACCTGCAGCGCGTTGCCCGCATCCTGCGCCGGCACCTTGAACGAGCCTTTGGACTTGCCAATGAAGCTCTGCGTCCAGAACTCGAACACCAGGTACTCGCGGTCGTCCGCCAGCCCGAGGTCCGCGAACTTCACTTCCTGTTCCGGGTTGCCGGCACGGTTCCATTTCAGCTTCTCCTGCCGCCAGTTGAAGCGGGCCAGCACGGACCAGTGATCAAAGGGCCGGTCGATCTCCTGCAGCCACCAGGTGGATTCCCCGCCGCGCCACGCGGGGCCGAGATCCTGGTTCGGCCTGTTCCCATAGTCGTACAATTGCCCCGGCACGGTGAAGAGCACCGGCGAGCTGCGCTTCATGCCTTCCAGATTGCTGTCGTTCTTGTAGTCCGCGACCTTGTCGCTGACCATGAGCACGCCCCCGGCCATGGCCACAACGCTCGGCTGCTCGATCGTGTCGGCCATCGCCGCGCCGGCGCCGAAGGTCTTCATCGTGGTCTTTTCCTTGAACCCCTCGGCCATGATGTCGCAATGGTCGGGGTCACTGCGCCAGACTACACCGTTCCACGAGGCGAACTTCTGGAGTCCCGTCGTGCCGAATCCATCGGCGCCCAGACGGCAACCGTCCACAAGCCCAACCACGTTAACGCCCGGGTCCACGCCCCAGCAACTGAGGATATAGACGTCCCGCCCGAGTTCCTCGCGGGCCACCTTGTCCCAGTCGCGCAGCGATTCTCCCGGAGTCGAGCCGATCTTGTTAAAGTGTTCGGCACACTGCTGGTTCTTGTAGGAGTAAAGCAGGTCGCCCGCGCCGTCGATCTTGACATAGCCCCAGCCCTGTTTCTTGAGTTCGCGGAAGATCGGACGCGCCATCCCGTCCAGGGCGTCCCTGTTCTTCGTGTTGAGGATATAGAACCCCGCATCCCTGAAAAGCGAACCGTCCGGTTTGTGGACGAACCAATCCGGGTGCTCCTTGCCGATGTCCGCGACGTGCGGGTCGCTGGGCCGATGGACGCGATGCACCCAGATGCCGCCTTCCATGCCGGCCGAGCGGATTTTCTGGACTGCATACTCCGCGCCGCCCGGGAACTTGCCGTTCCAGGTCCGCCAATTCTGCGGGCAACTGCCGTTGCCGGTCTGATAGGCGTCGTCCAACTGGATGTACTTGTAGCCGAAGTCGGAAAGGTGCTTCTCGGCGAACACGTCGACGATCGCGTCCAACGTTTCCTGGCTGAAGCCACCCCTGTAGGCCCACCACGTGCAATACCCGGTGACCGGGCCTTTCCATACCTGATAGGTCCATGGTTCGAACTTCGCGATCCCCCGGTGTTTCTGATAGAACCGGGGCCGGAACACCAGTTCCAGACTGGCTCCGCGGCTTTCCCAGGCGAAGGTGATTCTTTGCTTGTCCGCCAGTTTCGGCTGGATGCGCGTCGCCCCGTCGCCCGGTCCGACCAGCATCCAATCCCAGCGGCGATCATAGACCGTGTTGTTCCGCAGGCTGCGGCTCAAGCCGACGCTGGTGCGGACCAGAGGAAAGCGTTTCTGTGCCTCCCCGCTGGTTTCGGCAGGAAACGCCTCCTCGCTGCCGGTGACGGTGCCGCGCAAGACCAGGTTCACGCCTTCTTGTGACTTGGCCGGAACGCATTTCAGGCGCTGCTCCACTTTGTCGCCAAGTGTTTCCGCTGGTTCGAATTGAACACCAACTCCGTCCACTTCGCGTCCCGCTGCGTCTTCGGCGCGAATGGTGGCATCGAGAATCGCGGTGCCGTGATAGCGGAGCTTCAGCCGCCCCTTCCCGGCATTCCACTCGACCGTGGGCGGGGCGTTCGGCGGGGGCTCAAGGGTCTCCTGAGCAACGGCCCATGGGGCGCCGGCCAGCACGGCCAAGATACTCAAGAGGCAGCATTGTCTTGCAGAGGCAAAAGTAGTCATCGCCATTCTTCCTTCGGTGGTGCTAGAAGCTACCTCACAACTCCGTTCCCGGCCGATCACCGTCCGTAGGACCCACTCAGGAGCCACGGATTGCCAGCGCGTCTAATCAGGATCGATCCCTTGCCCATAGCGTGTCTCCTTTTGCCCTGGTAGACCAACTATGGGCCGTCACTTGCCCCCGGAGAAAGCGTCCAGGTGCTTCTCAGTCCGCACCTAGATTGCTCCGTCGCCCAGCGCGGGCGTGGGCCAGATTTTCTCGTCGAGGTCGTTGCGGGCCAGCACCTTCAGTTGCCCCTCGGCCGCGTCGATGCACACCGCGACGCCGTTGTGCGACGCCAAAAAGATGCGGTCCCCGGCGGCCACGGGCGAGGCGCAATACGCGCCCGGAGCGCCGATGCGTTCCTGGAACATCAACTCGCCCGTTGCCGCCTTCACGCATGCCACGAACCCGCCGTCGCGAATCATGTAAATCTAAAGGGCAGAGCAAGACTGCGGCGGGTCGCGGACGGCTGATTCGAGGTTCCACCCGCCGACACGGAACCTCCGAGGGGTCATTGCCGCTTCCTCCGGCCAGGGGCCCTGCGTTTGGCTTTCCGCGACGATGCCTCGGCCTTCGCGGCAAGGAGTCCACGCACTTCGCGCCTGCCCAGTTTCCGCAGGGCGACCAGGGCCTCCTTGTTCCGGTCCGTGGGCCGTGACTTGCCCTGCTCCCAGAAACCGACGGCGTTTGTGGACACGCCGATGAGGGTAGCAAGCTCCGCCTGGCTGATCCCCAGGCGCGTGCGGAGTTTCTTGATGAGCCGCGGCGAGATGCGGGCCGTCTTCACCTCCTCGGGGACGGCGGCCAGCTTCGCGCGCTCCGCGGCGCGCTCGGCCTGCCAATCGGCCCCGAGCTTCGCGAGGACTGCGACCGTCTTCCGCACGGCCGACACGGTTCGCTTCAGCTGGCGAACGTCTCGGGCGAGCGGCAGGCAAGTTGCCCGCAACTGCTTCTTGGTAAGTCGCGTGATCTCGGACTTAAGTGTCTGTTCCATCTTGCCCATCGGAATCCTCCTCAGCCTGTGAAGCGTGGAAACGCCACAATTCTAACCGCCAACCCCGCGTTGTGGACAGAAGATTGCGGCCAACCTGATGGGTCGCGGCGGTGCTTCTGTCCGAGCGTGTAGGACCGGGCCCTCGCGCCAGAATCCGTCATCTGGTTGTCGCAGATGCCACCCGCCGACACCCGTCACTCGCCCTGAATACCCCGGACGGAGTTTTCGGGACGCGCAACTCTGCCCAACCCCACCGCCCGTGACCCAATCTACTCTGTGTGGCGGCTTGCTGCTACAATACTGCCCTGTACAACCGAACCTGCAAGAAGCGGTCACCGACAATCGGACGAAAGCGGGTCACTATGGGGATATTCCTCGAGATCGACGGCGCCATGGCCTATTCGGCCGTCTGGGTGAACGGACAAATGGCCGGTGGCTGGGTTTACGGTTACTCCTCCTACCAGATCGACATCGCCCCCTTTGTGAAATGCGGCGGGGACAACGCCATTGCGATCCGTCTGGACAATCCCAAGGGCTCTTCCCGCTGGTATCCGGGGGCCGGCATCCATCGCAATGTTTGGCTCACCAAGACATCCCCCGTGCATATCGCCCATTGGGGCACTTATGTGACTACACCGGAGATTTCCCCTGAAGAAGCCGTGATCAACCTGAAGGGAACCGCGGAAAACCAGGATGCCACCGATGCGAAGACCATGGTCTCGACGAGCATCTACGAACTCGACGGACAAGACAAGAAAGGCGCCGCGTCCGTGGCGACGATCTCCCCGACGGCCTGCAATGTCCCTGCCGGCAAGAACGCGGATTTTGAAGTCCGGGGGAAGGTGCCTCATCCCAAGCTCTGGGATACTGCGAATCCAGAGCGCTATGTCGCCGTCACCGAGGTCTCCCGGGATGGGAAAGTGGTTGACCGCTACGAGACCCCCTTCGGCATCCGTTCGATCAAGTTTACCGTCGACAACGGTTTTCTGCTCAACGGCAAGCGCGTCCAGATCAAGGGCGTTTGCAACCATCACGACCTGGGCGCGCTGGGTGCCGCCTTCAACCTGCGTGCCGCGCAGCGTCAGCTTGAAATCATGCAGAAAATGGGCGTCAACGCCCTCCGCACCAGCCATAACATGCCGGCTCCCGAGCTGGTTGATCTCTGCGACAAGATGGGGCTCCTCGTCATAAACGAGGCGTTCGACAGTTGGGATCATCCCAAGTGCCATGATTGGGGCTTCAAGGAGTGGCGCGAAAGGGATATGAGGGCGTTTTGCCGCCGCGACCGGAACCACCCTAGCATCATCCTGTGGAGTCTCGGCAACGAGATCTCGGAGCAGGGCCAGCCCAAAGGGGTGCCCATTCTTGCCGATCTGGCCGGCATCTGCCATGAAGAGGATCCGGGCCGTCCCATCGCCATGGGCGCGAATTGGAGCACTAAGTTCGACCCCGCCTTCACGAACATTTACGACGTTTTCGGAGCGAACTATCCCTGCTGGATGTATGACGCTTTCCGAAAGGCGCATCCGAACATTCCCCTCTTCGGCAGCGAGACCGCCTCGACGGTCAGTTCCCGCGGCGTCTATCTCTTTCCGCCGGATGAGAAGCTGAAGGAGCAGTTGGAACTGGAGATCAAAGATAAGTACCAGCTTCAGTTCCAGTTGCAGCTGGGGAACTTCCAGGTCACCTCCTATGATACTTACAAGATGGGCTGGGGCAACACTCCTGATGGCGAGTTCAAGGGTCTCGAAATGCATCCCGGTGCCGCCGGGGAGTTTGTCTGGACAGGGTTTGATTACTTGGGGGAACCGGCCCCTTTCAACGACGACCTGACCAACCTGCTCAACTTCCGGAACGATCCCGTCAAGCAGGCCGAGATGGCGAAGCAGCTCAAGGAATTAGGAAAGATCCAATCTCCCGCCCGCAGCTCCTATTTCGGTATCGTCGATCTCGCCGGTTTCAAGAAGGATCGCTCCTACCTCTATCAGTCGCACTGGCGCCCCGACTTTCCGATGGTGCACATCCTGCCTCATTGGAATTGGCCCGACCGGATCGGGAAGGTTACCCCTGTCTTTGTTTACACCTCCGGCGACGAGGCGGAACTTTTCCTCAATGGCAAATCCCTCGGCAAACGCTACAAGAAGTCGGACCTCAAGCAGCCTGCCGGTCTTGCGCTCCACCGTCCTGTCAAAGCCAGTTCCGAGGAGACCCTCAAGGGTAACCTCGCGGGGAACGCGGTCGATGGCAGCGAAGCATCCCTCTGGGTCGCCTCAAGCCCCGATCCGCATCCATGGTGGCAGGTGGATCTGGGATCTCCCCGGAAGATTGGGCAGATCGATCTGTCGTTCGCAGATATGCCCAGCAAATACCAGTACACGATCCTCGCTTCCGATGACGGAACCTCCTGGCGCAAGCTCGCCACTTCCGACAAGCTAAAGATCCTCGCGAGCCAGGCCATTTACCAGGGCGATGAGACGGCCCGCTACCTGAAGATCGAATTCACCGGTCTGCCTCATCGAAACTGGGCGAGTCTGAGGAATGTCGGCGTTTACGATCACGAAAAACACTCCGGGAATCCCTACCGCCTCTGCTGGAACGATGTCGTCTATGAACCCGGCGCACTCAAGGCTGTCGCCCTCAAGGATGGAAAGCCCTGGGCCCAGGAAACCGTTAAAACCACCGGCGCCCCGGCCTGTCTCACGCTCGAGGTTGATCGCCCAACCATCAGCAAGGACGGGATCGATCTTGCCTCTCTCACCGCCAGGGTGGTTGACGGGAGCGGCCTCACTGTCCCGGTGGCACAGAACACACTCAAGTTTGCCGTCACCGGCGGCCCGGGAGAAATCGTCGCGACCGATAACGGCGACGCCACCGATCTCAACACCTTCTCCAACCCAGAACGCAAGGCCTCCAACGGCCTCGCCCTCGCCATCGTCCGGAGCAAACCGGGAGAGAAGGGGAAGATTCAACTTACGGCCACCTCAGAGGGGCTGAAACCGGGCACCTGCGTTATCCACGGGGAGTGATGCCATCCCGCAGGCTTAACTGGCAAACAAACCAAATGGCAAACACACCAAAGGAACACGCCCTATGCACACCATAGCCCATCTGATCCTCGCCGCCCTGCTGCTGGCTCCGCTCGCGGAGGTCTACGCTGGCGAGGCGTCCCAACCCACCATTCAAGCCGGCCCCGTCCATGCCAAAGACGGCGATTCCACTGCGAATGGCATCCACCCGCAACCGCTCGTGCTCAAGGCCGAAGCGTTTCGGCATTACGTCGAGGACTTTAACCGGAACGACAATGAACTTTACAAAGGGTTCTTCCCGAACGCGGCGGCCTGGGATTTTCTGAAGAACAACATCCCGTTGCTCGATTGCCCGGACGAGGATATCCGGAAGACGTATTACTTTCGCTGGTGGACCTATCGGAAACATATCAAACAGACGCCCGTCGGTTTTGTCGTGGACGAGTTCCTGCCGAAAGTCGGCTGGGCGGGAAAATACAACTCGATCAATTGCGCGGCGGGTCATCACATCTACGAAGGCCGGTGGTTGCGCGACCCGATATATCTCAACAACTATAGCGCGTTCTGGTTCGGCAAGGGCGGCGACCCCCGCAGTTATTCGTTCTGGGTGGCTGATTCCGTCTGGCAACGCACCTGCGTGACCGGTGACCGCACCGAGGCCCTGCGCCTGTTGCCCTACCTGATTGCGAATTACACGGAGTGGGAAAAGTCGCATCGCGATCCGAACGGGCTGTATTGGCAGATCGACGACCGCGATGGCATGGAGGCTTCCATCGGCGGCAGCGGCTGCCGCGCCACGATCAACAGCTATCAGTTCGGCGATGCGCTGGCGATCGCCCGGATCGCGGAACTGGCTGGTCAACCGGACGTGGCCGACAGCTATCGGCAGAAAGCGGCGGCGATCAAGAAACTCGTGCAGGAGAAACTGTGGGACGCGGACGCGCATTTTTTCAAGGTGCTGCCGCGCGGCGGGAACAAGGCGCTTGCGGACGTCCGCGAACTGCACGGCCTCACACCGTGGTATGTCAATCTGCCTGATCCACCATTTGCCGTGGCGTGGAAACAGGCCATGGATCCGCAAGGTTTCTTTGCCCCGTTCGGGCTGACGACCGCCGAGCAGCGGCATCCGAACTTTTCGCTCTCGTATGCGGGCCACGAGTGCCAGTGGAACGGGCCGGTTTGGCCGTTCTCGACGGCGATTACGCTGACTGGACTGGCGAATCTGCTGAACGGTCCGGCGCAGGAAGTGATCAGCGCGAGGGACTATTTCGAGCTGTTGAAAATCTATGCGAAGTCGCAACGGCTCAAACTCGACGATGGCCGGGTCGTGCCGTGGATTGACGAAAATCAAAATCCGACCAACGGCGACTGGATTTCGCGGACGCGCCTGAAGGCGTGGAAGAACGGAACGTGGGACGCCGGCAAAGGCGGCGAGGAACGGGGCAAGGACTACAACCACTCGACATTCTGCGATTTGGTGATCAGCGGCTTGGTCGGCCTTCGCCCGCGCGCGGATGACACGGTTCAAGTCAATCCGCTCGTGCCAGCCGAATGGGACTATTTCTGTCTCGATCAGATTCCCTATCACGGTCGCAACCTCACTATAGCCTTCGATAAGGCCGGCTCGCATTATGGCAAGGGCAACGGCCTGCGGGTCTTCGCCGATGGGCAGGAAATCGCCGCGTCGGAAAAGCTCGCACGAGTCACCGGCCAGTTGCCGCGGCCCGCCGCTGCCGAAACGTCTGCAGGCTGGAAAAAGTTCGAGAGCAATCCGGTGATGGGCGGCAAATACGGCACGTGCTTCGATATTTCCGTTTTGCGAGACGGCGACAGGTATCGGATGTGGCTTTCGTGGCGACCCCAAAAAGCCGTGGCGCTGGTCGAGAGTAAGGATGGCATCCACTGGAGCGAGCCGCCGCAGGTTGTGCTGGGCCCGCGCAAGGAAACCGGTTGGGAGGACGACATCAACCGGCCCTATGTGCTAAAGAAAGGCCATAGCTATCACATGTGGTATACCGCCCAGGTCAAGCCCGGAGCGAGGGACGGCCATTCGTGGATCGGCTACGCGACGAGTCCTGATGGAGTCACTTGGAAACGCATGAGTGATAAGCCAGTGCTGACCCTTGACCAGCCGTGGGAAAAACATATTGCCGTCATGTGCCCGTCGGTGCTCTGGGACGAGCAGGCCAAGCTTTTCCGCATGTGGTATTCCGGCGGCGAGCAGAATGAGCCGAATGCGATCGGTTACGCCACCAGCCCGGATGGTCTCACTTGGAAGAAATATGAAGGCAACCCGGTCTTCGGCCCTGAACCGAAGAATCTGTGGGAAAAGCACAAGGTGGCCGGGGCGCAGGTTGTGAAAAGCGGCGACTGGTATGTGATGTTTTACATCGGCTACCAGGATGAACCCAGTGCCAGGATCTGCCTCGCCCGCAGCAAGGATGGCATCACGAACTGGCAGAGGCATCCAGGGAATCCGATCATCTTTCCGGGCAAGGACAAATGGGACCACGACGCATGCTACAAGCCGTACGCGATATTCGACGGGACGAAATGGCTGCTCTGGTATAACGGCCGGCATGGTAGTCTGGAACAAATCGGCGTCGTGCTCCACGAAGGAGAGGATT
>CAYGZE010000131.1:0-9478 GCA_964354185.1 uncultured Anaerolineales bacterium
AGGCCCTTGTCGTGGTAGTACGTGCCGCTCACGCCCGTCAGGCCCTCGAAGAAGTCGGCGTGGGGGATCGCCCACTCGCGGCCGCACTCGCTTCCGAAACTGCCGAACACCTCGCGGGCGTAGTCCGAGAGGGCCTGTTTCCAGTGTATGTCGTCGGCGCGCGAGAGGGGGTGGCCCTTGGCGAAGCACTCGCAGAGGCCGGCGGCGTAGGTCGTGTCGATGAAGTAGGAGTCGGCGCCGGTGAGTTTGCGCACGGCGGGGAGGTTCTGCGGCCGCCGCGCGAGGTCCAGCGCCATCCGGGAGCACGTCAGGTACGCCCGCCCGCCGGCCCAGCGCCCGCCGCGCGCGATCGACCCGTCCGGGCCGCGCATCAGGTACCGCTCGTCCCACGATGGTGCGTCCTTGTACATGTCCTGATAGTTATCGTGGAGGCAGAAGAGGTACCCGAGGGCCCGGACGCGCCGCGCGCAGTCGGCCAGGGCCTCGTCGCCGCCGCACTCCGGCGCGGCCGGCAGGACGTCCGGGTGCTGGTTGTCGTAGCCCCGGTGGATCCAGCCGCCCAGGATGAAGAGGACGCGCTCCAGGCCCAGGTCGTTCCTCAGGTGCTCGGCGATCTCGGCCGCCTCCGGGAACGTCCAGTGGACCGTGACCCGCTCCTCCTTCGTCGAGTCCTCGTTCATCTGGCGGTCGAGCGTGCTCCAGAGTTTGAAGTTGACGGCGCCGAAGTACTTCGCCCGGTCGCCGTGGCCGCGCAGTTTCTCGTCCCACGTCACCAGGTAGCCCTTCTCCTTCGCCACGTCGCGGTACGCCTTCGCAATGGCCACGTGGTCGCCCTTGCCGAGGAAGCGCACGCGGCACGAGCGCGCCGACTTCCGCAGGACGAGCGACAGGCCGAGCACCTGCCGGCCCGGCGTGCCCGGGACTTCGGCGATGCGGCTGCGGACCTCGGCCAGGACGTACGGGTCGTCCCACGTCACGAGCGCGGCCGCGCCGCCTTTCAGGACGCCGACCATCTCCATGTGGCAGCCCTCGTAGGCGTACGTGTCGAAGCCGTGGGTGAACGCGCGGCCGCTCGCGGCCGGGATGAGGAGCCCCTCGCGGACGGGCACGACCAGGCATCCCTCTTCGGCGTCGGTCGACCAGAGGGCGTCGTCCAGCAGGCGGATGCTCTCGACGGCCCCGGGGTCGGCCGCCTCCCAGGAGAGGGTGAACGCCCGGCCGTCGCGGTCCGGCAGGACGTCGACGCGGACCCAGAGGTCGGGCTTCCCGGCGACGGGGCGGAAGGTGAGGCGCCACGCCGGGCGGTCGGCCGCGGGCGGCTCGGCCTCGCAGCGGCCGAGGTCGACCGAGCGCGGCTGGCCGTCCACCCGCAGCGTCGCCTGGCCGAAGCGGGCCTTGGCGGCGCCCGAGCGCCACGTCACGCCGCCCGGCCCGTCCTCGAAGGCGTACGCCCCCGTCTCGGCCGAGACGCTGAAGGCGACGCCCTCGCGGCCGCGCGCGCCGGCACCCGACACTGACGCGCCGGCGCACGAACCGAGGGCCAGCGGCACCACCAGGACCAGCAGCGCGAGCGCGTGGGCTTGCACGGGTCGTCCCTCCGGACCGGGGCATCGGTCGACGGCCGACCGTATCCGGCGCCGGGCGGGGCGTCCAGACAAAAACGCGGCGGCCTCGAAAGGCCGCCGCGCGCTTGTGGCAGGCACGTGCCCGAACTAGACGTCCCACCAGCCCTTGCGGTACGGGCGCTTGACCAGGACGTCGGCCTTGGGGCATCCGGGGCACTTCATCGTCTTCGGGTTCCAGTTGACCTTCTGGCCGGCGCGGACGGCGACGTTGGCCAGGTTCATCGCCTCGACGAGCGGCCCGGCGTAGGTGAAGTTCGACTTCGGATAGTCCCAGGCCTCTTGGCCGCGGCAGGCCTTGATGAGTTCCTCGCGATGGCCGATCGAGTCGGGGATGCGCTCGATCTTCTTCATCTCGTCGCCCTTGAACTCGTTCATGCGGCTGCTGGGGATGAGGTTCGGGCTGTCGGAGTAGTCGCCCTGGACGTAGATCTTGCCCTTGGTGCCGATGAAGAGGTTGCCGCTGTCGCTCAGTTCGACGACCTTCCGGCCGTCCTTTTCCTTGACGTACGCGGGATCGTTCTTCATTTCCTCCGGCACGTCGGGCTTCAGGCCGCTTTCGTACCAGTAGGCGGTCCAGGCGGGCTTCTTGCCCTTGGCCGGGAACTGCCACTTCACGATCATCTGCAGTGGGAACGTCTCGGTGCCGAGGTCCACGATCTTGATGGGCTCGGCGGAAAGCGGGGCGTCGGCCCCCATCGACCACCAGACGTTGTCCCAGGTATGGCAACCCATGTCGCCGATGGCGCCGCAACCATAATCGAACCAGCCGCGCCACCTCCACGGATGGACGGGGCTCTCGCCTTTCTCGTTCACGAAGTACGGCCGCATCGGGGCCACGCCGAGCCAGGCGTCCCAGTTGAGGTTGGCCGGCGGTTGGGCGTTCTTGAAGGGGCCGAGTTTGCCCTGCGGCCAAACCGTCCCGGCCCGGTTCGTCCAGGTGTGGACTTCCTTCACGTCGCCGATGACGCCGGCGTTGACCCACTCGACGACAAAGCGGATGCCGCGGCCCGCGTGGCCCTGGTTGCCCATCTGCGTGGGAACCTTGTGCTTCTTCGTGGCCTCGGCCAGCATGCGGGCCTCCCAGATGGAGTGCGTCAGGGGCTTCTCGCAGTAGCAGCCGGCCCCGCGGATGACGGCCGAGTAGGCGGCCGGGAAGTGGGTGTGGTCGGGCGTCGCCACCAGGACCAGGTTCAGGTCCTTGTGGTTGTCATAGATCTTGCGCCAGTCGGTGTAGGCCTTGGCCTCCGGATGCTTCTTGGCGAAGTCGGTCATGCGGTCTTCGGCGGCGTCGCACAGGGCGACGATGTTCTCGGCCTCGGCCATGCCGTGCCCGGCCCCGCCCTGGCCGCCCACGCCGATCAGGGCCACGTTCAGTTTGCTGTTTTGCGCATAGGCGTTCACCTTGAACGACCCGCCGAGCAGCGTGACGCCGGTGGCGATCGCGGTGCCCTTCAGGAACCCACGACGACTGATACGATAGGACATGTTTCCTCTCCTCCGTCTACGGTTTCGGTTCTCTCGGGATGCCGCGCTCCCGCGGTCCACCACGGGAATATACGGGAAACTCCCCGCGGTTTCCTCAGGAATCTCGCCCCGGCGTGCGATTCGCCGGGGCCACGTTTCTGTGGAACCCCCGCCCGGCCGCAAGGTTCCGGCCCGTCCGGGGGCGCCCGCAGGCCACCCCCGCACGTGTTGGACGGCCGAGGCGCCGCGCGATTCACCCGCCGCCCCCCTCAGGGGCTTGCCGACGCCCGCGCCGGGCGGTAGAGTGGCGGCCAGCCCTGGGAAAACGGAAGGAGACCCCCATGAGGACGGAAACAGGCGTCGCAAGGAGCAGGCTGGTCGTGGCGTGTGCGGCGGTCGTGGCGGCGGCCATCGCCGGATGTGCCGGGACGGCGGACCGCGCGCCCGCCGGGCCGGCCGGGTTCGCCAGCCCGACCGTCGACATCGGCATCGTGGTCAGCGACATCGAGCGGTCGGCCGCCTTCTACAAGAACGCCCTCGGCCTCACGGAGGTGCCCGGATTCGACGTGCCCGAGGCCATGGCCGGCGACGCGGGCCTCAGCGCCTACAAGCCGTTCCACGTCCGCGTTTTCGCGGCGAGCCACGCGTCCGGCGCCACCAAGGTCAAACTCATGCAGTTCACCGACACGATCGCCAAGCCGCAGGACAACGCGTTCATCCACTCGACGCTCGGCTACCGTTACCTGACCCTGGCCGTGACGGACATGACGGCGGCGGTGGAGCAGGCCCGGAAGGCCGGCGCCGCCCCCATCGCCAAGGGGCCGGTCCCCCTGCCGCCGGGGTTCCCGAAGGGCGTCTACCTGGCGCTGGTCCGCGACCCGGACGGCAACCTGATCGAACTGGTCGGGCCGAAGGCGGAGTAGCCTCCGCCGTCCGCGTTGCGGCGTGACCCCTGCCGCCCGGAGGGCCGCCATGAGACACCTCCTCGTCGCCGCCGCCGTTATCGGCTGGCTGGGGCCGGCCGCCCGCGCCGCGGACGCCGGCGCAGCCGCGCTCGCCGTCGCCGCGACCCAGAACACGCGGACGGTCCCGCGCTGGGACGTCTTCGAGATCACCTTCCGCCACCAGGGCGCGTACCGCGATCCCTTCTTCGACGTGACGATCGAGGTGATCTTCACCGCGCCGAGCGGCCGCAAGGTCGCCGTCGGCGGGTTCCACTACGGCTCGTCCGAGAAGACGCAGGTCCGCCGCACGGAACTCCCGGCGGACCATCACGGCGGCCGCGTGCGCGCCGAGTACGTCCTCGGCAAGCCCGACCTGTGGAAGGCGCGGTTCGCGCCCGACGAGACGGGCGCGTGGACCTACGCGTGGACGTTCGCCAATGCCGCGGGCGGCCGGGCGACGGGGCGCGGCGAGTTCGCGTGCATCGCCGGGCGGCGGCCCCTCCACGGCTTCGTCCGGCAGGACCCGGCCAGCCCCATGCGGTGGGTGTTCGACGACGGCACGCCCTTTTTCCCCGTCGGCTTCCAGGACGGGTGGTTCGACAACGCGGGTGTCGGGTCGGTCCTCGCGCAGGCGGCGCTGGAGGGGCCGTTCCGCCTGGACCGCAAGGGGCGCGCGGACCTGCCGCCCGGCGCGCTGTTCAAGCCGGGACCGGCCCCGAGCCCGCAGAACGCCGACGTCCAGTTCCGCCGCTTCACCGCCTGCGGCTTCAACATCCTGCGGTTCAGCCAGCAGAACTTCTCCTACACGATCACGCCCGGCCTCGACCACGTGGGCACGCACGAGAGCGTCATGACCGACGAACTCCTGACGCGGGCCCGGGTCTACGGCCTCCGCATCTTCTACGGGCTGTTCGGCTACATGAAGGTGTCGAACGACCATCCCGAGGACGCGGCGGCCATGGCCAAGGTCAAACGCCTCATCAAGTACAGCGTCGACCGCTGGGGCGCGTACGTCGACTTCTGGGAGTTCCTCAACGAGCAGGACGCCAAGGACGCGTGGTACGCCCAGGTGACGCCGTACCTGAAGTCGATCGACCCGTACCACCATCCGGTGACGACCAGTTGGGAGCGGCCGCAACTGGACGGGATCGACCTGTCGGCCCCGCACCAGTACACGGACCTGGAGGAGCGCGGCGCCGACGCCGACTTCGCCCAGTCCGCCGCCCAGTGGAAGCGATTCGGCAAGCCCGTCATCCTCGGCGAGGCGGGCAACGTGGTCGACGCGAAGCGATTGCCGGACCTGGCCGCCCAGGGCATCGGCGGCGCGTGGGACCCGAAGTCGGCGCTGCGGATGCGCCTGCGGATCTGGGCCGGCCTCTTCAACGAGGCCAGCCTCATCTTCTGGAACACCAGTTACGCCCGCGACGGCCACTTCATGAACCTCTGGATCGGGCCCCAGGAACGCCAGTACGTCCGCGCGATGCAGGACTTCGCGTACGCCCTCGGCGGCGGCCTGCGGATGGTCCCGGTCACGACCTCGGAGCACGCGGCCGTCCGGGCCTGGGGCCTCGCCAACGACCGCCGCGCGGGCGTCTACCTCCACCACTTCCGCGACCACGAGGCGGCCGTGAAGGGCCTCCGGGTGGAACTCGACGTGCCCCGCGCCGCCAAGGGCTACTGGTACGCCCCCGAGACGGCCGCCCTCCTCGGCTCGTTCGACGCCCCGGCCGGGCGCCAGACCTTCACGGCGCCCGACTTCACCGTAGACCTCGCCCTGCTGGTCACGCCCGACGGGCCGCCCGACATTGACAAGGACGGCAAGCCCAACGACGCCGACCCCGACGACGACAACGACGGCGTGCCCGACGCCAAGGACGCCTTCCCCCTGGAGCCCGAGGAATGGGCGGACAAGGACGGCGACCTCATTGGCGACAACCTCGACGCGGACCTCGACGCCAACGGCGCGGGCGACGACCTCAACAAGAACGGGAAGCCCGACTGCGAGGAACTCGACCTGGACGGCGACGGCGTACCGCGCTCCGGGGCCGTGCCCTGGGATGCCTTCCCCCTCGACCCCAAGGAATGGCGCGACACCGACGGCGACGGGGCGGGCGACAACGCCGACCCGGACGACGACGGCGACGGCTGGTCCGACCAGGAGGAGCAGCGGGCCGGCACCGACCCGCTGGACCGGCTGAGTTTCCCGGCGAAGTGACGCTGCCCCCGGCCGGCGCGTCCGGCGCCAGTCCCGCCGGCCGACTGATCGCCCGTTTCCACTGGACACGCCGGCGCCGCTCTGTCTATTGTACCCCGCGGCCGCGGGGCGCGCCCCTGTGCGCCCTTGTCACCGGAGGATGCCGCCATGAAGCCGAAGGCGTGGAACCGCCTGCTCCTCGTCGCGATGGCGGTCCTTCTGGCCGCGACGGCGGCCCGGTGCACCGCGGACGCCGCCCGCGCCAGCGCGGCCGCGCCGCCTGTCCGCCAACTCGTCGCCACCGAGGGCGCCGGGTACCTCGAGACGGTCGACGGCTACCCCGTCCTCCACCTCAAGGGGACGCCCGAGCAGATGGGCCGCCAGCACGGCGTCCTCCTGCGGGACCACGTCGCCGCCAACGTCCGGTTCCTGCTGCGCGAGGGCGAGGACCAGGCCGTCCGCCTCGGCAACCTGGTGGTCACGCGGCCGCAGATGGCCGTGGTCCTGAGGAAGGCCTTCGCCGACAAGGTCCCCGAGCCGTACCTGCGGGAGATGCGGGCCCTGGCCGAGGGCGCCGGCCTGCCCGCCGACCAGGTCATCGCGTGCAACCTCATCCCGGAACTGTTCCACTGTAGCGGCTTCGCGCTGCTGAAGAAGGCGACGGCCGATGGCAAACTCTACCACGGCCGCGTCCTCGACTACATGATCGACCAGCGCCTCCAGGAGCACGCCGTCCTCATCCTCCAGGAGCCCGACGGCAAGGTCCCCTTCGCCAACGTCTCCTACGCCGGCTTTATCGGGTCCGTCACGGGGATGAACGCCGAGCAGGTGAGCATCGGCGAGATGGGGGGCGGCGGCGTGGGCATGTGGAACGGCGTCCCGATGGCCTTCCTCGTGCGGAGGGTCCTGGAGGAGGCCCGCACCCTCGACCAGGCCGTGGCCGTGTTCAAGGACAATCCGAGGACGTGTGAATATTTCTACGTCATCGCCGACGCCCGGGCCGATGCGGCCGTCGGCATCTGGGCGGTCCCCGACAAGGTCGAAGTGCTCGGCCCCGGCGAGGCGCACGCGCTGCTGCCTACCCCTGTCGCGGACACGGTCCTGCTGTCGGCGGGCGACCGCTACCGGACGCTGGCCGAGCGCGTCCGCGAGGGGCACGGCAGGTTCACCGCCGCGTCGGCCCTCCGCCTCATGGACGCCCCCGTCGCCATGAAGGGGAACCTGCACGACGCCCTGATGGTGCCCGGCGACGGCGTCCTGTACGTGGCCAACGCGACGGCCGACCAGGCGCCCGCGTGGAAGCAGCCGTACCACCGCTTCGACATCCGCCGCCTCCTGGCCGAGCGGCCGAAGGCGGACTGACTCAGGACCCCTCGCGCCCGCAGGTGCGGCCATGATCGTCAACCAATGTCCCCTGGCACTCGCGGAAAGGGCCGGCAACGTGAACATCTTCCTCCTCATCTCGGACACCTTTCGCTACGACAACCTGTCGGGCCGGGCGGCCATGCCGGTGCGGACGCCCGAACTGGAGCGCTTTGCCGCCCGCGCCGTCACCGTCACCGGCTCGTACAACTCCAGTTTCCCCACGATCCCGCTACGGACCGACCTCACGTCCGGGCGGTACGGCTGGCCGTGGTACGGCTGGCAAAGCCGCCTGAAGAGCAGCAAGAACCACCTGCCGGAACTGCTGCGCGGGGCGGGCTACGTCTCGCAACTGCTGACCGACACGCCGCACCTCTTCAACGAGAACTTCCAGGTGGGCTTCGACGCGTCCTTCTGCCTGCGCGGCCAGGAGGGCGACCTGGCGATGCTGCGGATGAACTACCCGATCGAGCACGTCATGCCGCCCGAGAAGACCCGCGCGGGCCGCCACTTCCGCGGGGCCAACCTCGTCGACCTCGCGCGCTGGCAGCACCGGCACTGGCGCCGCGAGGAGGACCGCTTCGCGCCGCGCCTGTCGGACCTGGCGTGCGAGTGGCTCGAGGAGAACTACCGGTTCCACCCGCTCTTTCTCTGGGCCGACCTGTTCGACCCGCACGAGCCGTGGGACCCGCCCGAGTTCCTCGTCCGCCGCTACGACCCCGACTACGCCGGCACGCCGATGCTGCACCCGAACTACGGCAAGGCCGACGACCTCGCGCCGGAGGAACTCCGGAACCTGCGGGCCCACTACGCGGCCGAGGCCGAACTCGTCGACCGCGCCGTCGGCCGCATCCTCCGCAAGATCGACGACCTCAACCTCTGGAGCAACTCCGTCGTCGTGTTCACCTCCGACCACGGGACCAGCCTCGGCGAGCACAACCGCACGGGCAAGTCGAACATCAACCCGGGCGACGACCGGTGCTGGCCGATCTACCCGGAGGTCGCGCACGTCCCGCTCCTCGTGGCCGCGCCGGGCCTGAAGGGCGGCCGCACCGTCGACGCCCTCGTCCAGGCGCCGGACCTGCTGCCGACCCTGCTGGACCTGGCGGGGGCGGCGGTGCGCCCGGCGGAGCCGTTCCACGGCCGCTCGTTTGCCGCGCTCCTGCGCGGCGAGGCCCAGGCGCCGCTGCACGAGTTCGTCATCTCCGGCTCCTTCCTTCGCCGCAAGGCGGGCGCCGCGCCCGAGAAGGAGGTGACGCCGGTCCTCTACACGCGCGAGTGGGCGTACGTGCCGCTCGGGCCGAAGGGCGAGCGGCAACTGTTCGACCTCGGCCGCGACCCCTACGCCGAGACGGACCTGGCGCCGAGGCACCCCGAGGTCGTGCGCGACCTCGACGCGAAACTCGTCGGCTGGCTCAAGGACCTGGACGCGCCGCCCGAGGCCGCGGCCGCCCTCGAGCCGCCGCGGTGATTGTACGTGTTTGGCGTGCTTGGCAAGTTCGCATCGGCGGGTGCCACTGGCGGCTTGTCCGCCAGTGCCGTTCGGGAGCGCACTGGCTGCAAGCAGCCAGTGGCACCCCCGTTACGGACACGCCAGACACGTACCGGTGACCCGCCGCGAGGCGCCCGGGACGCAACTCGGAAGGGATGGATGTCGATGAGTCATACGCATCTCTTGCTGCCCGCCGCGGGCGCGCTCCTGGTGGCGGCGTGGGCGGCCGCGGGCGCCGCCTTCGCCGGGGCCGCGCCCTACCCGCTGGCCGACGCCGTCGAGTCGCGGCCTCGCGGCGGCCTGCCCAACGTCTTCGCCAAACTCGAGGCCGGCCACGAGGTTCGCATCGCCTACCTCGGCGGCAGCATCACCGCCCAGGACGGCTGGCGCGTCAAGA
>CAYGZE010000131.1:9578-10991 GCA_964354185.1 uncultured Anaerolineales bacterium
CGCATCGCCTACCTCGGCGGCAGCATCACCGCCCAGGACGGCTGGCGCGTCAAGACCCTCCGCTGGTTCCAGGACCAGTTCCCCCGGGCGAAGGTCTCCGAGATCAACGCCGCCATCGGCGGCACGGGCTCGGACCTGGGCGTCTTCCGCCTCGAGCACGACGTGCTGCGCCACAAACCCGACCTCCTCTTCGTCGAGTTCGCGGTCAACGACGGCGACGCCGCGCCCGAGGCCGTCTGGCGCTCGATGGAGGGCATCGTCCGCCAGACCTGGCGGGCCGACTTGACGACCGACATCTGCTATGTCTACACGATCACGTCCGGCATGGCCGAGGCGCTCGACCGGGGCAAGTTCCCCCGGGCCGCCAGCGCCATGGAGCGCATCGCCGACCACTACGCCATTCCCTCGATCCACATGGCCCTGGAGGCCGCGCGCCTGGCCCGGGAGGGCAGACTCGTCTGGGCCGGCAAACTGCCCAAGACCGACGCCGAGCGCGAGGCCCTCGGCGGCAAGATCGTCTTCGCCGAAGACGGCGTCCACCCCTTCCCCGAGACGGGCCACCAACTGTACCTGGAGGCGATCCTCCGCGCGATGCCCGCCATCCGGGCCGCCGGCAGGCCCGGGCCGCATCCCCTGCCCGAGCCTTTCGCCAAGGACAACTGGGAGAACGCGAAACTCGTCCCCCTGGACCGCGCGGCCCTCGCGGGCGGCTGGGCGAAACTGGACCCCGCCAAGGACGGCCTCGCCAAGGCCTACGCCGGCCGCATGGGCGACCTCTGGCGGACCGACACGCCCGGCGCGAGCGTCGCCTTCCGGTTCAAAGGCACCGCCGCCGCCGTCTACGACCTCCTCGGCCCCGACTGCGGCCAGGTGATCGTCACCCTCGACGGCGGTCCGCCCCAGGTCCGGCCGCGCTTCGACCGGTACTCGACCTACCACCGGCTAGCCACGCTCTTCATCGGCGCGGGCCTGCCCGACGCCGTCCACACCGTGCGGCTCGAACTCCATCCCGATCCGCCCGACAAGGCGGCAATCTTCAAGAAGGGCGACCAGCACGAGGAGGACCCCGCCGGCAACCCCAAGTACGCCGGCCGGGCCTGGTACGCGGGCGGCATCCTCCTGGTGGGCGACCTGGTGGACGCGCCGAAGGAGCCCTGATGGCGAAGAGCCGACGCCCCAAGTCGGACGCGAAAGAGCCGGCCGCGCCGCCCGCGGCCGCGCCGGCACCCGACGCCGCGCCCGCACCTCCTCCGGCGCCCGCCTCCGCTCCCGCGCCTGCGCCCGGCGCCGCCGGCGCCCCGGCGGTCGCCCCGGCTCCCGAGCCCGAGGCCCGCGCCGAGGCGGTCCTGTGCGAGGTCGCCTGGGAGGTCTGCCAGCAACTCGGCGGCATCTACACGGTCATCCGCTCGAAGG
>CAYGZE010000132.1:0-10942 GCA_964354185.1 uncultured Anaerolineales bacterium
CCAAAAAGTAACGGAGGAGTGCAAAGGTACCCTCAGCACGGTTGGCAATCGTGCGCAGAGCGCAAGGGTAGAAGGGTGCTTGACTGCGAGTCCGATGGGACAAGCAGACGCGAAAGCGGGTCCTAGTGATCCGGTGGTTCTGTATGGAAAGGCCATCGCTCAACAGACAAAAGGTACCCCGGGGATAACAGGCTGATCGCACCCGAGCGTCCATAGCGGCGGTGCGGTTTGGCACCTCGATGTCGGCCCAACACATCCTGGGGCTGGAGAAGGTCCCAAGGGTTCGGCTGTTCGCCGATTAAAGTGTTACGCGAGCTGGGTTCAGACCGGCGTGAGCCAGGTCGGTCCCTATCTGCCGTGGGCGTAGGATACTTGAGAGGGCGTCTCCCTAGTACGAGAGGATTGGGAGGCACGTGCCTAGGGTGTCCCTGTTGTCACGCCAGTGGCATTGCAGGGTAGCCAAGCACGGATTGGTTAAACGCTGAAGGCATCTAAGCGTGAAACCGTCCTCAAGATGAGGTATCCAGGTCCCTTCGGGGACGAGAGGCTCCTGGTAGACTACCAGGTTGATAGGCCGGGTGTGTAAGGGGAGAAATCCCTTGAGCTTACCGGTACTAATAGCCGATCACTTGACCACTTTCATTCTTGGCTCTCCGCACGAGAGCCGTGGTCGCGCCTCAAATCGCCATGCGTGGGTCCTGACGACCTTTGCCACTATTCGCCCGACGCCTGCCGGCGCGCAGGATCGTTGACAAGTGAACAGAAAGGCTCGAGTCGGTCGCTCCGCCTGTCGGTGGGGTGACGGCGGCCGGCTGAGCCCGCGTCTTTCCGGTGGCGTTACGGACGGGGCCACACCTCTTCCCATTCCGAACAGAGCCGTTAAGCCCGTTCCGGCCGATGGTAGTCCTTCGGGGCGAGAGTAGGTGACCGCCGGAGTTCTCTTTCGAGCCGGGCCGTCTTCGGACGGCCCGGCTCTTTTTGTGCGTGCATCGCCCTGGGGTTTTCGCTTGCCCCGGCCCCGGCAGGGCGTAAGCATGTGCTCGGAGGGGGACTCTCCGGCCATGGCCAGGACGATCGAGATCAACCGGGCGCCGGTCCTGACGCTCTGGGCGGCGGTCGTCGCCGAGCGGATGGGCTTCCAGGAGGACGAGGCCCTCAGCCTCGGCCGCGCGGTCGCCGGCCTGAACGCCCAGGCCAAGGGCCGCCGCCTCGGGCTCTTCGCGCCGAAGGAAGGCAGCGCTCGCGCGGCCCGCGCGCAGAAGCGCGGCGAGGAGTTCTGGATCGAGGTCTGCGGCCGCCCGGTCCCCGCGAAGAATACGGCCGAGGGCGTGCGGGCCGTCAAGGGCGACGCGGTGATCGAGGCCGGGGGTGCCCGCGTCTACCTCGAGAAGAAGTTCGGCGACGCCCTCGGCGACGCCCGCCGGGCGATGCGCCGCCTGGCGGCCGCCTTCGAGCCCGAGGACCTCGCGCCGCGGGCGTTCGGCCTCTACGAGGAGTTCCGGCCGGCCATCCCGCGCGGCGTGCGCGGCTGGGGCGCGAAGGGCATCCTCGACCTGGCGAAGGTCGCCGCCCTGGCCCCGCGCGCCTGACGCGGGCGCGGCGTCAGCCCCTCGTGGTGCAATCGGGGAAGCCGATGCGCTCAGGGCCGGTGCGGTGGCCGCGCGCGGCCGGCTGAGCCCGCGTCTTTCCGGTGGCGTTACGGACGGGGCCACAGCTCTTCCCATTCCGAACAGAGCCGTTAAGCCCGTTCCGGCCGATGGTAGTCCTTCGGGGCGGGAGTAGGTGACTGCCGGAGTTCCCCTTCGAGCCGGGCCTTCCCCCTGCGGGAAGGCCCGGCGTTTTTTGCGCGGCCGTCTTTGCCACCCCATCGACGTGCCCACCCCGCGCTTGACGGGGGGTGCCGCGGCCTCGTATAGTCGTGGATGTTCGAGGCTGCCGGCGGGCGGCACGAACCCATTCCATTCCGGGGAGGCAAGGCCATGGCTGCCATCGACGCGATCCGAAAGTATCTCGGCACCGAAGCGGAGGGCCTCCTGACGTATCAGGCCAAGGGCATCCCCCAGGACCAGTTGCACCTGCCCGGCCCGGACTTCCTCTCACGGGTCTGGGAGGGGTCCGACCGGCCGACGCCCGTCCTCGTGCAACTCCGTCGCCTGTTCGGCCACGGACGGCTTGGCGGCACCGGCTACCTCTCGATCCTCCCCGTCGACCAGGGCATCGAGCACAGCGGCGCGTCGGCGTTCGCGCCGAACCCGGCCTACTTCGACCCGGAGAACATCGTCCGCCTGGCGATCGAGGGCGGCTGCAATGGCGTGGCC
Source organism: uncultured Anaerolineales bacterium (assembly GCA_964354185.1). Taxonomy (GTDB): domain Bacteria; phylum Planctomycetota; class Phycisphaerae; order FEN-1346; family FEN-1346; genus CAYGZE01. Next base: position 2,319 of record CAYGZE010000132.1, read on the forward strand.
TCGACCCTGGGCGTCCTCGGGGCGGTGAGCCGCCGGTACGCCCACCGCATCCCCTTCATCGTGAAACTGAACCACAGCGAACTCCTCACGTACCCGAACCGCTACGACCAGACGATGTTCGCGCACGTCGAGCAGGCTTGGTGGATGGGCGCGGCGGGGGTGGGGGCGACGATCTACTTCGGCTCGGAGGAGTGCCGCCGCCAGATCGTCGAGGTCGCCGAGGCGTTCCAGGCGGCCCACCAGCGCGGCCTCTTCACGGTCCTCTGGTGCTACCTCCGCAACAGCGCGTTCAAGACGAAGGAGGCCGACTACCACCTGGCGGCCGACCTGACGGGCCAGGCCAACCACCTGGGCGTCACCCTGGAGGCCGACATCGTCAAGCAGAAGCAGCCCCAGTGCAACGGCGGCTACGTCGCGCTCTCCAAGGAGACGAAGTACGGGCGGACCGACCCGCGGGTCTACGGCGACCTGGTGCCCGACCATCCGATCGCGTGGACCCGCTGGCAGGTCGTCAACTGCTACATGGGCCGCGTGCCCCTCATCAACTCCGGCGGCGGGTCGGGGAAGGACGACCTCGCCCAGGCCGTCCGCACCGCGGTCATCAACAAGCGGGCCGGCGGCACGGGCCTCATCAGCGGACGCAAGACCTTCCAGAAGCCGATGGCCGACGGCGTCAAACTCTTCCATGCGATCCAGGACGTGTACCTCTGCAAGGAGGTCGCGCCGGCCTGACGCCGGGGCGGGGGGCGGGGGGCGAACGGATGAACGGACGCGACACGGTGACGCTGGCGGCGGGCGGCGCCTCGCACCGGGCCCGGTTCCTGGGCGCGGGAAGTGCCGCCGACCTGCCTCCCTTCGTCGGCGCCTACGAGGTGACGCCCGCCGGCGGCGGCGAGGGGCGCCAGGTGCGGATCGGCCTCGGCCTCCACTTCCTGTGGGCGGCCGACGCGGCCATCGACGCCGACGAGATCGCCGACCGCATCATGCGGACCGTCGGCCTCCTGTGCCTGGAGGCGCACCTGGCCGGCCGCCTCAAGGCCGACCCGCAGGGCGTCCTCCAGGTCCGCGACTTCATCGGCTCGCGCTACCCCGACTACACGAGCGCCGAGATGTTCATCGCAAGCCTCTATGACGCGCCGGGCCGGACCGAACGCCTCTGCCGCGAGGACGTCCTGCGGTGCCTGGCCGACCACGCCGACGCGAAGAAGGCCGAGGGGCAGCCGACGGGGCCCGGCCTGACGGTCCTCGGCATCCTGGCCTGGCCGGGCAAGCGCCGCTTCTACTCGGAGGAGTCGGTGCGCGACGCGCTCCTGGGGTGGGAGTCCCAGGGCGTGGTAGCGTGGACGGGCGACCGGGTCCGCATCCGCCCCGACCGGCTCGACGACGTCAGGAGCCTGCTGGGCTAGCCGCGTCGCCGCCGGCCGCGAGTGCCGTCAGGTTCTCCTTCGGTACGAACCAGGCCGCGCGCCGCCGGACCTCCTTGAAGCCCATCCCCTCGTAGAGGTGCAGGGCCGGCGTGTTGGCTGCGTCGGCCGCCAGGCCCATCTGCGGCAGGCCCATCTCGGCCGTGTCGCGGATGGCGCGCACGAGCAGCGCCCGCCCGATGCCGCGGCGGCGGGCGCCGGCCACGACGCCCAGGTAGACGAGTTCGCCGCGGCCCTGGAGGTTGTTGACGAGTTCCACGCCGACCGCGCGGCCCTCCAGCCGCGCCAGGTGCCAGGCCCGCGGCGAGAACGTGCCGGTGCTCCGGTGGGTGGCGATGGCGTCGGCGACGGGCCTCAGGCCCGCCAGGCGGGGACAGTCGTGCGTCGCCTCGTAGGTCGCCTCGATGGTGCGGGCGAACTCGCGGTGCCGCAGCCGCCCATAGGGCTTCCATTCCAGTTCGCGGTCCGGGGAGAGGCGCCGGTCGTCCGGGGAAATAGGCCGACGCATGTAGACCAGTATGGCGAGTTGCTCGAGGCCGGCCCCTTCGTAGGCGGCCGGCACGGACGGCGGCCCGTCCGGGTCGAGGAGCGCCTGGATGAGGAGGGCCCCGGCCCGGCGGTGGGCCTCCCGCGCCGCGGCGCGGATCAGCCGTGCCGCCAGGGCCTCGTCCCATTCCACCAGACGCGGCGGCAGCAGGGCCGCGCACCGCCCGACGTTCGGGAGGAACCCGCACAGGCCGACGTACGCCCCGGCCCGCGCGGCCACGACGAGGTGGCCGAGGTTCGCGTAGAGGAGGGCGTCTTCGGACGCGGGCCCGGCGGCCGCCGGCGTCACGAGGTCCAGGGCCCGGCGGGCCTCGCCGGGCAGGGCGGGACGGACCTCGATCTCGGGGCTTGCGGTCATGGAGCCCACCGCGTCGCGACGGGGCCGACGGGCGAAGCCGCGCGCCGGACCCGCCTCAGAAGATCTTCCTCAGCCGCGGGCGGACGTGCCGGTCGACGTCGGCCTCCGTCCGGATCGCCGGCACGCCGGCCACGAGGCACCAGTCCTCGACGTGCTCGACGCTGCGGCCGGGCCCGAGGTCGACCATCGGGCCGAGCGACTCGACCTCGAGCATGTCGGCGTTCGTGAAGAGTTCGGTGTTGCAGCCGCGGTCGGGGTACTCGTCCCAGGACCCGCACGCGAAGCGCTTGACGAACAGGCACCCGTGGACGCTGTAGGCCGCCCAGCCCTCGGGGTTGAGGAGGCCCACCTTGTTCGGCTTCGAGCGGGGCTTCTGGCGGAGGAGCAGCACGCGCTCGCCCAGGGTGAACCGCGGGTCGCCCAGGTTGGTGTAGGGCCAGAGGACGAGCGACTGGTTCGGAAGGAGGTCCCTCGGGTGGCGGCCGCGCGGGGGCAGGCCGACGATGGCCGTCCCGCCGGGCGCCATGACCGAGAGGGCCCAGGGCGCGAGGATGCGGTGCCGCGCGCCCACGTTCTTCAGGCGGTGGACGAGCCGGACGCGGGGCCGCCGGGCGTCGAGATAGATGTCGATCTCTTTCTGGAGGCCGTTGGGCGTCTCGGGCGCGGGGCGCAGGCGCACGCCGCCCCGGGGGAGTTTCTCGACCTCGACGGGGCCGTTGTCGGGGTGGTAGGTGGCGACGGGGTCCTCCGGGGCGAACCAGAGGCGGTGGCCGCCGCGGATCTGCCAGGCCTTCTCGCCCGCCTTGCCCAGCATCGCGGGGTAGTTCTTGAAGACGTTCTTCCCGCCGGGCGCGGCCAGGTGGATGATGCGGGGGCCCACCTCGAGCGTGGCCACGAGTTCGATGGCGCCGTTCGCCAGGCGCAGGTTCCGTTTCCAGCCCTTGTACGCGACGATCTCAGAGGTCATGGCGTCCCTTTCCCTTGAGCAGGTGTCGGTGGCCACTCTACTGGCCGGCCGCGGGCGGGTCAACGATAAGGCGCGGCCGCATTGCGCGGCGGCGCGGCCGTGTGGGGCGGCGTCCATCAGCCCTGCGGCTTCCTGGCGGCGAGGGCCTGGACGACGGAGCGGGCGGCCTCGGCCAGTTCGGCCGGCAGAATGATGACCGTGTTCGACGGGCTGGGTCCCAGGCCGTCGATGGTCTGGAGGGTCCTGAGTTGCATGGCCCCCGGGCTCTGGAGCATGGTGGCGGCCGCGGCGGAGAGGTTGACGGCGGCGATCTTGTCGCCCTCGGCCTTGGTGATCGTGGCCCGCTTCTCGCGCTCGGCCGACGCCTGCCGCGACATCATCCGCTTCAGGTCCTCCGGCATCTCGATGTCCAGCAGGCGGATCGAGTCGACGTGGACGCCCCACTCCCTGATCCGCTCATCGACGGTGGCGCCGATCCGCTCCTGGATCTGCTGGCGCTCCGCCAGCAGTTCGTCCAGCGTCAGGCCGCCGACCACGTCCCGCAGCGACGCCTGGGCGTACTGGGCGATCGCGAACTGGTAGTCCTGGATGCTGATGATCGCCTTCTCGGCGTTCGACACGAGGAAGAAGAGGACCCCGTCGATCTCGGCCGGCACGTTGTCCTTCGTGATGACCTTCTGCATCGGGATATTGAGGGCCAGCAGCCGGAGGTCCACGAAGCGGGCGTATTCGATGAACGGAATGACGTACAGGATTCCCGGCCCGCGGACGCTCTGGAACCTGCCCAGGCGGAGGATGACCGCCCGCTCCCACTGGGCCGCCAGGCGGATGCCGGAGACCAGGACGCCCCACACGATGGCGAAGACTGCGGCCGGCGCCGCCACGGCGCCCTGGAGGGGCTCCGGCGCCATCAGCCAGACCAGCAGGCCAAGGCACGCCACGGGGATCAGCCAGAGGATGAACCGCAGCGGCTTCCCGAGCGAGATGTGGTGCCCGGCGGGCTCGGCGTACTGCCTCGCGGGAACGGTCGACGCGGGGTTGTTCATGGGTCGCCTCCTTCCTGCCTCTCATGCTTGCCAAGTCGGCCGGGAAATACAACGTAAAAGTGGCGCGCCGCAGGGTCGGCGGCAGGGCAGGCGGGAGGTGTCTCTAACCGCAAAGGGCGCAAAGAGCGCAAAGAACAGGAGATAGGATAGGGCGACAGGCAGAGGCCTGGGGGAGCCATCTCGGACCCGCCTGCCCTTGCGGCCGCAGGGCCGACCGATTAATATGTCGGCATGGTCCGCTGCGCTGGCCTCGACGGCGGCACATCGCCTTGGCGTCGAATCAGAAAGTGAAAGGGGCTTCAGATGACCACGGAAGAACGCTTGGGAAACCTGGAGCGCGAGTTGGCCCGCGCGAAGCGCCGCAACCAGTGGCTGTTGGTCCTTCTTGGGGTGGTCCTAGTGGTGTTCGTTGCAGGTTGGCCATGGGGGAAGACAACCTCTAAAGTGCTCCGTGCTAATGAACTTATTATCCAAGATGAAGGAGGGAAGCCCCGCGCCTCACTTGGCCTGGTCGAGGGCGGGTCGGGGATGATCCTGTTTGATCAGAATAACAAGGCCCGCGCCATTTTGGGAGTGGACAAGGACGGGCCGGATCTGCGACTGCTGGACGAGAACGGCAGACCCCGCGCTAGGCTGAGCGTGCAGAGGGACGGGCCGGAACTCAGTCTCTCCGATGAGAAAGGCACATGCCGAGCCTCTTTGATCGCGGTCAAGGATGGGCCGGGGCTGGGTCTCCTCGACGAGAACGGCAAGCCCCGCGTCGCGATGGGCATGCTCAAGGACGGGCCGCGGCTGGGACTGCTCGACGAGAAGGGCAACACCCGCGCCAGTCTAAGGGAGGTGCCAGCCGGGGCGCGGCTGGATCTGTGCGATGGGAACGACGAATACAGAGCCTCCCTGTTGGGCGGGCAGGGTCCGTCGGTGTCCCTGGCTGATGTGAAGAGGAAAGCGGTGGCGATCCTGGGCGTGGAGCGATTCGGGCCCTGGCTGGACCTGAGCGACAAGGAGGCGAACAGGGTCTTGTTAGACATAACTAACCAAGGCCCGCGGCTGATCTTGAAGGATGAGAACGCACAGCCAATCTGGCAAGCCCCCTGACCACGTGGCTGCATAATGATGGGCGGTTGGGATTGGAGACAGGAGCAAACCAATGACGTACTATGACAGGGCGTTGATATGCAGGAACGGGCACCTGATCAACTCCTGCGCAGAAGGCGATCCGGCAAGGAACAGCAAGTTCTGCGAGAAGTGCGGTGAGCCGGCAGTGGGCCAGTGTGAGAGTTGCGGCGAGCCAATCCGCGGTGAGGAGTTTGAAGCGCAGGAGGGCTGGGTAGACGTTACACGCAGATATCTCGGCTTCCGCAGAATCCCGCAGCACTGCCACGGCTGCGGCAAGCCGTATCCGTGGACAGAGCGTAGGGCCGAGGCCATCCAGGAAGTGCTCGACGAGTTGGACGGCCTCACGGACGAAGACTGTGAGAAACTCAAGAAATCCATTCCTGACATCATTGCTGATACGCCGAAGTCCGATACGGCCGCGCTTCGATTCAAGAAGGCCATCGCCAAGGTCGGCCAATCTGGCGGAAAGATACTGGTGGACATCTTGACGAACGTTGCTACGGAGGCGGTCAAGAAAACAATGGGTATGTGATATGTTGGCAAGGTGGGACTTTGCCGTGGCCCGGCTTCACCCGTTGGGCTTCGCCGAGGCAAACAGGCCCGGCGAGGCGGGCCGGACAGAAAAACGGAGCGGCGAGCGGGTGGTAAGCCGAATTCTGTGCCCGACGGAAGTCGCCTTCCGCCGGGCGGCGGCCATTTATCTTGCGACGCCCGTTGCCGGACGCCTCCAGCGGCCAACCCGGGACTTATCCCGAAGGATCGGCGCGGGCCGCGCCATCGTCCCCTATTTGGCCTTGCTCCCGGTGGGGTTTGCCGTGCCCCCCGTGTCACCACGAGGGCGGTGCGCTCTTACCGCACCGTTTCACCCTTGCCTGAGCCGCCTTGCGGCGGCCATCGGCGGTCTGCTCTCTGTTGCACTTTCCCTGGACTTGCGTCCGGTCGCCGTTAGCGACCACCGTGCCCTATGGAGTTCGGACTTTCCTCCCGGTCCCTTGCGGAACCGAGCGGCCGCCTCACCCGCTCGCCGGACTCCAGAGGCATTATACTACGGACGGGGCGGTTGTGCGGGTCATTTTGCGGCCGCCGCCGGGGCAGGGGCGTCCTTGGGCTGCGCGGGGGGCTTTTCGGGGGCCTGGGAGGGGGTTTTGCCGAGGCCCTGCTTGGCCTGGTGATGGACGACGAACTCCTCGATCTCGCCGCCGGACTCCACGCTGACGCCCAGCGGCACGTCGAGGTCGTCGAGGCCCACCTGACCCCCGAGGAACACGTGGACCGTCACGTCGTACCCCGCCTTGACGGGCTTCTCCTGAAAGCCCACGCGCATCCCCTCGCGGTTGATGACGTCGACCTGCCAGTCGACGGGCAGGCGGGCCTCACCCTCCTTGGACCAAGGGCGGCGGTCGGTGGCGCGGCTGGGGTGAAGGACCAGCCGCAGGGGCGTGTCCTTGAGGGCCGCGTACTTCTCGAGCCAGGCGTTGAACGCCTTCGCGTCGCCCTGGAAGAAGAACCAGTCGTTGGCGTTGACGAAGAACCCGCCGACGCGGCCCTTGGAGTTGACGAGGTCCAGGAGGGCGGGCGGCCAGCCGCTGGAGCCCCCCACGGGCTGGTCGGCAGGATGGTCGGCGCCCAGGCCGAGCGCCGTTGCTGCGCACACGGCCAGGGCGAGTCCTGGGACAAGGAAGGGGAGCCGTCTCGTGCGCATGGCCTGCCTCCTCAGAAGGGCCGTGGCGCGGCGTCTTACCGCACCAGGCCCTTAGACGCCGCACGGCGGGCGGCGGTTCCACGGTATCGGCGCGGCAGGCCGCGCGAAACGCACTGGCGGACAAGCCGCCAGTGGCACCCGGCGGGGACCCGCCGAGCGAAACTTGGGCACTCAGGCACTCATTTCAGGCGGAAGGTCTTGGCGGAGGCGGGCGACCTGCGGGCGTCGGGGGGCAGTTCGGCGTCGAACCGGCGGGCCTTCTCGAGCGCTTTGCGCGAGAGGGCGTCGGCCTCGGCGTTGTCCTTGCGCGGGATGTGCTGGATCTCGACCGAGTCGAAGGGGGCGAGGAGGCGGCGCGCCTGGGCCAGGAGCGGCTTCAGGTGGGGGGCCTTGACGCGGTACTGGCCGGCGACCTGGCGGACCATGAGTTCGGAGTCGCTGCGGATGGTCAGGCGCCGCGGCCGCAGCGTCGTCGCGAGTTCCAGGCCCAGCAGGAGCGACTGGTACTCGGCCACGTTGTTCGTGGCCGGGCCGAACGCGCGGGCCTTCTCGAGGAGCGTGGTCCCGTCATCGTCCTTGACGACCGCGCCGGCGCCGGCGGGTCCGGGGTTGCCGCTGCTGGCGCCGTCGACGTAGACCACGAGGTGCTCGGGGCGCGCGGGGCCGGCGGGCGCTTCGCGCTTCGAGCCGGGCGCGGCGCCGGCCTGGGGGGCGTCCAGCGGCATCACGAGTCTTCCAGGTAGAGGATGCGCGTGCAGTTGGGGCAGGCGACGAGGTCCTCGCTGCGGCCGGCCAGGCGGACGTAGGTGTTCTCGGTCAGGCTCATGTTGCAGCCGCCGCAGATGAAGCCGGTGTCGTCTTCCTCGTCGCGAAGGACGGGGGCGAGGGCCTCGCCGTCGAGTTTGTCGGCGATGCGGGCGAACTGGTCGACGACGACGGGGGGGAGCGAGCGGGCGATCTGGTCGCGTTCGGCGCGGCAGCGGGCGACCTCGGCGTCGAGGCCGTCCTTCTTGGCGGCGATCTCCTTGCGGAGTTCCTCGAGTTCGTGCCGGCTTCGGGCCAGGGCGGTCTTGGCCTCGCCCATCTCGGCCTCGGCGGACTCGACGTCCTCCATGTCGGTGAGGATCTCGTCCTCCAGTTTGGCGATCGCCAGTTCGGCGAACTTGATCTCGTTCTGGAGGATGGCGTACTGACGGTTGTCCTTGACCTGCATCTGCTGGGTCTTGAGGCGGTCGATCTCGGCCCGCTTCTGGCGGACGTCGAGTTCCTTCTGGTCAGTGGCCTTGCGGGCGTTGCGGTGCTTCCCGCGGAGGGCCTCGATCGCCTCTTCCTGGCGGGCGATCTGGTCGGCACGCAACCTGGCCCTGCGATCTTGCTCCGCCTTCATCCCCTCCAGGCGCCGCAGGCCCAGGTCGGCCTGCTGCAGTTCGCGCAACCTGTCGAGCACCAGCACCGCCACGGC
>CAYGZE010000133.1:0-2306 GCA_964354185.1 uncultured Anaerolineales bacterium
GCGGCCCTGGGCTCCGTAGCCTTCCTTGGCGGAGGAGGCTTGCCCGCCAGTGCTCATCGCCCGCGAAACCCGGCCGCCTGCCGCCGCTCCTGTACCGCGTGGGTGCAAGCACCCACCTTACCTGCCGCCCCCGGAATTGCTGTAAGTCCCATTTTTACAATCGGGAAAACGGGTTGGCGCGCGCCGAATTTGCCGATTTTTGGGCCTCCCGGCCGGCCAAATCGGCCCTGGCGCTAGCGCCAAGGGGGCCGGGCCTCGCGAATGTTAAGATGGGTAAGGCAAAACGCAGCGTTTTTTGATCGTTTTTTGACGTTTTACGTACGGATTGCGGCGCTTTTGGTCGTTTTTCGATCGCTTTTGACGGGTTTTGGCGCTCGATGGGTAGCGATGCGTCCATAACACTTACGTTCATAGCGGACCCGCCCTGTCCGAAATAGGGCCAGAAGAGGAGTCGCCAACACCCATTTAAAAAGGCGGGACTGGGGACTCGGGACTGGGGACTGGGAAGGCACAACAGGGGCCAAGGCGGGACCGGGGGCGAGGCTCCAGGAAGAGTGCGGAACCTGCCTGCCGGCAGGCTTCGCCAGAGGCTACGCCGGGCCAGGGCCGCGAGCGACGAGACAAGGCGGACGGCAACGGCGGCGAGCCCCAGGCGACAAGCCCCAAGCCGCAGGCCACGGCAGCGGAGACCCTCCCCCCACCCCCTCTCCCTGCCCAGGGCACGGCCACGGGTCTGCGCTGCGCTCCGACCGGGCGAGGGGAGGAACGGCAACGGCCACGGCGAGGCCCTTCGGCCCCTGCGGGGCCTCAGGGTGACACAGAGTGCCCGAGCGCCCTGGGCGGGAGAGGGATGTCGGGTCTGTTGACCCGACCTACCCCCTAGGCGATGGGCGGCCACGCCGGCGGTCAAGGCGCAGGAGTCGGAAAGCCGTTGAGGGGGGACAGGGCGTGACGTATGATGACGGTTGCCACGAGTTGCAGCAGGCCGGAGCCGGGTATCGGGTCCCCACAAGCCCCAGGAGGACGGCCATGAAGCGGGTGACATGGCACCTGGCCCTTGTCTCAGGCGCCTGCCTGATCGCGGGGTGTGGTCTCGCGACAGTCCGGGAGGCGGCCCCACCCTCCGCGACCGGCGAGGGGGCCTCGGCGCAGGCTGCCGCGCCGTCGGCCAAGGACTGGACAGACGCTCTCCAACCCCTGCGGCTGTACCTGGCCCGGAACTACCTGACGGGCGGCCCGTGGATGGTTGACCTCCTTCCGGCAGAGGAGGTCAGGAAGGCGTTGCGGAAGGAATACGTTTTCCATGCCGCACGAGAGACCGTGTTCCACTCGTACAATCTCAGGACCTTCTGCTACGAGATCTCGCGCGCCACGGGCAAGCGCTTCATATGGATTCCGGATGATGGGGTGGATTACCTGAAGGAGTGTGGCGACTTCGGCGTGTTCAACTCGCCCTTGGAATCAGGGCCCATGCGGAACACGGAGCAGGGCCGCGTGTGCCGCCGATCCCTGGGGAGCGTTCTCCAGTGCCTGGTGACCCATTTGCCGAACCTCGATCCGCCGGAGGAGAAGGAGCAGAACTCGGTGTGGGCCGCGTGGGTCGGTCGCGACCGCATCTACCTGGTGCGACTGCCTCGAGCGCATCCGCCGGAGGCGGCGGCCGAGACCCCGCCGGCGGGCGAGTCGAAGGCCGCCCCGCCGGCGACGTACAGACCCGTGGATGCGCTGGCTCCGCCGGACTCGGACGATCCGCTGGACTACTTCTTCGACACCGAGGTTGTCCTGCCGAGCGGCGGAGAGGGCAAGGCCGTTCTGAAGGCGGCACTTCCGTCCCTGCGCGAGCAGGAGAGGCTATTTGGCCGCGCGTGTCGCGTCGGGGACGGGCGTCTCGCAGGGCGGTACAGGCGATGGGCCTCGTGGCTAACCCAGGGCACCGGGATGACCGTCACGTGGCATACGGCCCCAACGGATGCCTGGAACCGCGATGCCTATGAAGCGAATCCTGACGTCTCGAAGGAAGGACCGGCGAACGGCAGCGCCCCATCCCAGACCACGTCGGCGGCCCGACTCATGTGGCGGATCATCAACGACGCAACCGAGTGCGGCGTGGCCAGGCAGGAACCCGACCGGGAGATATGGGCGGGTCTGATCACCGAGAAGGGCTTCGTCTTCCTCCTCCTGCCGAGCCTGTACTGGTAGTAGGTCGGGTCAACAGACCCGACACACAGGTGGCCCCCACCGTCTGTGGAAGCTCCTCCTGCCGAGCCTGTACTGGTAGTAGGTCGGGTCAACAGACCCGACACACA
>CAYGZE010000133.1:2406-10942 GCA_964354185.1 uncultured Anaerolineales bacterium
GTAGGTCGGGTCAACAGACCCGACACACAGGTGGCCCCCACCGTCTGTGGAAGCTGGGTGCGGCGACGGGTCTGCGCTACGCTCCGACAAGGCTCCTTCGCCAAGGCTTCGGAGCCCAGGGCCGCCGGTGGCACCCGGCGAAGATGATTGCGGATTGCGGATTTCGGATTGCGGATTGCACGGCCACGGCAGCGGATTCCCCTCACCCCCGGCCCCGAACGGCGCCGCTCCCCTTCGGGTCGCGGCTAACGGGCGGGGGTCGGGCGGCGTCAGCATCCGCGTGGCCGCCCAGGCGACCACCCCACGCGCCGAGGCGCAGGGCACCCTGGCCGCGGGGCCTGTTTTCGCTTGCAAGGCCCCCGGGGCGGCGCTATAGTGCCGCAGCCTGCCCGCACGAAGGGCCGAACGGATTCGGAGCGCAACGATGATCCAGAGACGCGTCCTCGTCACCGCCGCGTGTGTCCTCGGCGCCGCCCTCCTGGCCGCTCACGGATGCAACGGCCCGCGCCGGCCGGGGGACGAATTGGAGAGTGCCGCCGACACGGCCACGGCCCTGGCGGCGCTGGAGGTCGCGGGGCCGAACGTCCAGGGCGCGTGCGAGACCGTCGCCGGCCTCCTGGACGCCGAGAGCCCCGTCCTTCGGTGGCAGGCCGCCGCCGTCCTGGGCGGCTGGGCCGCGGCCGGGGCGCCCGACGTCGTCCGGCCGGCCCTCGAGCACGCCGACCCGCTGGTCCGCAGCCTGGCCCTGGACGCCTACCTCGCCAACAGCCCCAGCGGCCGCGGGCCCATCCTCGTGGGCGGGAAGGTGTACGAGACCGAGAGGGCGCTCCTGGTGGCCCTGGCGGAACTCTACGACTCGAAGGGATACACCGACCCGGCGGTCCTGCTGGCGGACCAGGCCGACCGGCTGCGAGACGACCTGCACGGCGACGCGGCCACGGCGGTGCTGGCGGCCGACCTGCTGGCCCGCATCGGCGACGTGGGGGCCCGGCGCGTCCTGACGGAACTCGCGAGCACGTCGGATGGGCCGGTGCTCGCGAAGATCGCGCAGGCGTCCATCCGCGACCGGATGGGCCTGGCCGCGATCGTCCTGCCGCAGGCCTTCCAGGGCGACGCGGCGGCGCGGCTGGGCGTCGTCCGGACGCTCGTCTCGCAGCCCGACCCGCGGATGAAGGACCGCCTGGTGACCGCGATGACGGACGACGGCGACGCGGCCGTCCGGCGCAACGCCATCCGGGCGCTCGGGAACCTGGGCGCGGCCGCGCCGGTCGACGCCCTGGCCGACGCCCTGTCGAGCGGGCCGGCGGCGGAGAAGCACGACATCGTCCGGGCGCTGGGCGCGTGCGGGGGCCCGGCGGCGGCGGTGCTGCGGCGGTACCTGGCCGAGGGGAAACCGGACGCGGCCTTGCAGATCGAGGCGCTGCGGGCCCTGGGTCCGCACACGACGCGCGACGACATCGCGTGGATCGCCGCGAGCCTTCAGTCGCCGGACGCGCTGGTGCGGGCGGCGGCGGCGGTGGCCCTCGGCCAGGTCGCGCACCCGGCCGCCCAGGAATCGCTGATGCTGGCCGCGGGCGACCCGGAGCCGATCGTCCGGGCCAACGTCGCGGGGGCCCTCGGCTGCATCGGGACGGTCTATGGCTGCGAGTACCTGCTGAAGACGCTCGAGGACCCGGACGCGCTGGTCGCCTCCATGGCGGCGTGGGGCCTGGGCGAGGCCAAGTACGTCGACGGCGTGGCGGCCCTGGCGAAGACGGCGAGCAATGCCGATGCGCCGATGCGTGCGTCGCGGCGGCTGGCGGACATCGCCGGGTCGCCGCGGCTGGCGGCCGTCGGGGCCCTCGGCAAGATCGGCACGGAGGACGCCAAGTCGGTCCTCCTCATCGTGCTGGAGGACAAGGACCCGGTCGTCCGGATGGCGGCCGCCCAGGCGCTGGGCGCCGACGGCCAGGCCACGCCGGAGGTCCAGGCGGCGCTCGAGAAACACCTGGCCGACCCGTCCGACCTGGTGCGGGCCGCGGCCCTCCTGAGCCTCGAGGCCACCGGCAAGACGTACCCGCCCGGCTACTTCCAAGGCAAGCCATAAACACGCGTCGCCCTGCGGGCGACGGCTAACGTTCGCCGGGGGCGCGACGTTGCGCACCGCGCGCACGGATGGCACTGTGCGCGAAACACGCGTCGCCCTTCGGGCGACGGCTAACCTGCTTTATCGCGGCGCGGCGCGCCCCTATAATGACGAAAGGCGCCTGGGGGGGACGCACCAGGGGGGCCGCGGCCCTGGGCCGGGGGAGGCCCGATGATCACCGCCATCCACATCACGCACGAAGCCCGTGCCAAGATGGGCGGGATCGGCGCCGTCCTGGAAGGACTGATCACGGCCGAGCCGTACCAGCGGGTGGTCGACCGGACGCTCCTGGTGGGGACGGCCGAGTTGCCGCTGGAGGACCCGCCGCCCGACCTGGTGTCGGTCCAGTACGAGTCGAACGGCGCGGGCCCGGGCCCGGGCCGGTCCGAGACGGCGGTGGCGCCCCTCCTGCGCGGGATCGAGCGGGCGTACGGCGTGCGGGTGTTCTACGGGCAGCGGGCCCTGACGGGTCCGCTGGGCGGCCGGCGGGCCGTCGTCGACCTCCTGCTCCTGGACGTGCGGCAGGCCCATGCCGCGCCGGTCAGCAACCTCAAGGGCGAACTGTTCGGGCGGTTCGGCCTCCGCAGCGACCGGTTCGAGCACGACTGGGCCTACGAGGAATGGGTCCGCGTGGCGATGCCCGCGCTGGGGGCGGTGGGCGCGTACCTGGGCCATTCGACGGATGGCGCGGTCCTGGTGAGCCACGAGTTCATGGGCCTGCCGGCGCTCCTGGCGGCGCGGATTCACGTGCCCGACCTGAGGACGGTCTACTGGGCCCACGAGGTGCCGCCCGTGCGCGACCTCATCGAGAGCCGGCCCGATCACCGCCTGCGGTTCGACCTGGCGCTCGGGACCGAGGCGGGCCGTCGGGCGTACGAGGACCTCCTGCGCGAGGAGACGACGTTCAAGCACGCGCTGGTGAGCCGGGCGCACGCAGCCCACGCGGTGTTCGCCGTGAGCGACCGCGTGGCGGACGAACTGCGGCTGCTGGGTCCGGCCTTCCGCGCGACGCCGGTCGAGATCGTCTACAACGGCCTGCCGGCCCACGGCGCCGACCTGGGCCAGTGCCAGGCCAGCCGCCGGCTTCTCCTCGACTACGCCGAGGCGCTGGTCGGGTTCCGGCCGGACTTCCTGTTCACGCACGTGACGCGGCCGGTGGTCTCGAAGGCGATCGGGCGCGACCTGGCGGTGCTGGAGCAAATGGACCCGCTGCTGGGCAAGCGGGGCCGGACGGCGGTCCTGCTGGTCCTGGCGACCGACGGCGGGCGGCGCGACCCCGACCTCGTCTGCCGCATGGAACGCGAGTACGGGTGGCCCCTCTTCCATCGCGTGGGCTGGCCGGACCTGGTGAAGGGCGAGGTGGAGGTGGGCCTGGCCGTCCAGCGCCACAACGAGGCCGCCCGCGCCACACGGGCCGTGCTGATCAACCAGTTCGGCTTCCGGCCGTACGACTGCGGGAACCGCGTGCCGGCGGGATTGGCGCTTGCGGACCTGCGTCGCGGCAGCGACGTCGAGTTCGGCCAGAGCACGTACGAGCCGTTCGGCATCTCGCCGCTGGAGGTCCTGGCGTTCGGGGGTATCAGCGTCATCACCCGCTCGTGCGGGTGCACGCGGCTGCTGGAGCGGCTCACCGGGAACCGGCTGCCCGCGAACGTGCTGATCGCCGACTACGCGGCCCCGCTGGCGTCCGTCGCCGAGGCGGCGCGCGACGCCGACGCCGACCGCGTCGAGCGCGAGGTGGCCGGCGCGGTCGCCCGCGAACTCCTGGAGCGCCTGCCGACCGACCCGGCGGGGTTCGCGCGGCTGCTGGAGGCGGGCGCGCACCTGGCGGAGCAGATGAGTTGGCGCGCCGTCTGCGAGGACCACTTTCTGCCGGCCCTCGAACGGTGCCTGGGCCTGAAGCGCCCGCCGCGGCTGCAACCCGTGCCGCTGGTCCATTAGAAGAGAGGACGAGCCATGATCCAACTCAAGCGCATCCTGGTGCCGACCGACTTCTCGGGCCACAGCGAACGCGCCGCGGTGTACGCCAAGGAACTGGCGCGGCGGTTCCAGGCCGAGATCCACTGCATCCACGTGTCGGACATCCCGGCCGACCTGCTGGCCACGTCGGCCTACTCGATGACCGGCCCGAGCCAGCAGTTCATCGACCAGGTCCGGCAGGAGAGCCAGAAGGGCCTGGCCGCCTTCGCCGAGAGGTTCTTCGGCGACACCGCGGCCAAGACGGCGTTCCTCGAGGGCCGGCCGTTCGTCGAGATCATCCGCTACGCGCGGGACCAGCAGGTGGACCTGATCGTCATCGCCACGCACGGCCGCACGGGCCTCAAGCACGCCCTGTTCGGCAGCGTGGCCGAGAAGGTGGTCCGCAAGGCCCCCTGCCCGGTCCTGGTCGTGAAACAGGGCCAGCACGACTTCGTACTGCCGTGAACTGAAATGACCAACTATCAATGACAAATGTCAAACTGACGCGGGGGGGAGGCCGCCGCCGTTTCCGTGAGTTTGGCATTTGACATTGGTCATTGGTCATTCGCCACGTCACACGTACCACCGGACGAGGCGCTTCAGGAGCCGCAGGCGCCAGGCCGCGCGCGGGCCGTCCTGGCGGGCCCGGCGGCCGGCGCCCAGGATGCCGTCGGCGATCGTCGGGTAGGCGTGCAGGTAGTCGGCGAGGGCCTCGGGCCGCTCGCGGGCGGCGACGGCCCGGGCCAGCAGGGGCAGCAGTTCGCCCGCGTGGGCCGCCAGGATGTGGCCGCCCACCAGGCGGCCGTGCGCGTCGCAGAGGATCTTGACCTGGCCCAGGGTGGCGGCCTCGCAGACGGCGCGGTCGACCTCGTCGAACGTCTGGCGGTAGACGCGCAGGTCCTCCCCCCACTGCCGCCGCGCCTGCTCCTCGGTGAGGCCGGCGTGGGCGAGTTCCGGCGACGTGTAGATCGCCCAGACGGGGTGCCCCGGGTCGGCGGGCGTCCGCCACGGCAGGACGGCGTCGGCGACGGCCACGCGGGCCTGGACCTCGGCGGCCCGGGCCCACATCATGCGGCCGTTGACGTCGCCGATGGCCCACACGCCGCGCTGCGTCGTCCGCAGGCGCCGGTCGGTGACGATGCCCGTGCGAGTCGTCTCGACGTCGGTCGCCGCCAGGTTCAGCGACTCCAGGTTCGGCACGCGCCCGGCGGCGACCAGGATCTCGTCGACCTCGACCTGGCGGCGGGCGTCGCCGCTCCGGACGTCGATGACCTTGCGGTCGCCGCGCCTGAGGACCCCCGCCGCGGCCGCGCCCGTCCAGATGTCGACGCCCTCGGCCCGCAGGGCCTCGGCCAGGAGGGCGGCCAGTTCGGCGTCCTCGTCGGGCAAAATGCGGTCGCCGACCTCCAGGAGGGTGACGCGGCTGCCGAGGCGCGCCAGCGCCTGGGCGATTTCCACCCCGATGGCCCCGCCGCCCAGCACCGCCAGGTGCGCGGGCAGCCGCGGCAACTCCCACAGATCGACATGCGTGCGATAACCCAGTTCCGCCAGGCCGTCGACCTCGGGCACGGCCGGGCGGCTGCCGGTGGCCAGGAACACCCGCGCGGCCTGGACCCGCTCGTCGCCGACGGCCAGCGTCCGGCGGTCGACGAACGACGCCTCGGCATGGATCGTCTCGATCCCGAGCGACCGGACGTGCTCCGGGCTCAGCCGCGGATGGATCGCCCGCACCACCGTCCGCACCCGGTCCAGGACGGCGGGGAAGTCGATCTCGGCCCGCCCCGCGCGGACGCCGAACCCCGCCGCGTGCCGCACCGTGTCCGCCACCGCCGCGCACGCCAGGAGCGCCTTGGTGGGCACGGCCCCGCTCCAGAGGCTGATGCCGCCCAGCCGCTCGCGCTCGACCAGGGCGACGCCCAGGCCCAGGCGGGCGGCCTCGGTGGCCGCCGTCATCCCGGCGCTGCCGCCGCCCACCACGACCACGTCGAATCGGCGCATCGGCGGTTCCCTGTTCCCTCGGCCGAAAGGGCCCTGGCCACGGCGACCCCGCAAGCCCGCGGCCCCAACGCGGACCTGCACCCCCCATTTGACCACCCGCCCCCGCCCGACGCAACCGCCAAGCCGACCGTTCGAGTGCTTGACGGGTCCGCCCCCGGCGGGTACTAGTAGTCCGTCACGCTTGATTCTGTGGGTGCCACGCCTGCGCTTTTTGCAGCCGTGCATCAAGAGGCACGGTTGCACACGGCGCAACCGTGGCACCCGCCGATGGGAACCTGTCAAGTACGCTGAACATATACGCAGGCCCGCCGCGGCCAAGTGCTGCGGCCCGCGCGGCACCGGGGACCCGATGGCCAAACTCAGCGACAGCGTCCAGTACTTGAAGGGCGTCGGGCCCAAGCGGGTCCGGGTCCTCGAGCGCCTGGGCCTCCGGACCGTCGGCGACGCCCTCCAGTTCTTCCCCCGCAAGTACGTCGACCGGGGCGACGTCGTCCCGATCGCCCGGGTCCAGGCCGACCGCGACCAGACCGTCCGCGCCCGCCTGGTCGACATGCGGAGCCGCGGGCCCTGGGCGGGCAACCGCCTCGAGGCCCTCATCGCCGACGACTCCGGCGACCTGCGCGTCGTCTGGTTCAACGCCCGCTTCCTCGCCAAGGCCCTCGAGACCGACGCCGAGTACCTCTTCTACGGCCGCGTCGGGCGGTACAAGGGCCGCCTCCAGATGCAGCACCCGCGGTTCGAGCGGGTCCGCCCCGAGGGCGACGCGAAGGACCGCGGCCGCATCCTCGTCGAGTACCCCACCACCGAGGGCATCCAGCAGCCCTCCCTCGTCCGCCTGACCGACGAGGCCCTGCGGGTGGGCCTCCCCCTGGCGCGGGAGAACCTGCCCGAGGCGATGTGCGAGCGGCTGGGCCTCGTGCGCCTGCCGGAGGCGCTGCGCGTCATCCACCGCCCCGAGTCGATGGCCCAGGTGACGGCGGCCCGGCGGCGGCTCGTCTTCGGCGAGTTCTTCCTCATGGAACTGGCGGTGGCGCTCAGGCGGCGGAGCCTCAAGTCGCTCCACAACGCCCCGCCCATCGCCGCCGGCGACAAGGTCGACGCCCACATCCGCGCCCGCTTTCCGTTCCGGTTCACCGAGGCCCAGGACCGCGCGATCGCGGCCATCCGGGCCGACCTGGCCCGCGACCGGCCGATGACGCGCCTCCTCCAGGGCGACGTGGGGTGCGGCAAGACGGCCGTCGCCCTGTGGGCGGCCCTGGCCGCCGTCGCCGCCGGCTACCAGGCCGCCCTCATGGCCCCGACCGAGATCCTCGCCACCCAGCACGTCCAGAACGTCGGCAAGTACCTCGTCGGCAGCCGCGTGCGGTGGGCCCTGCTCGTGGGCGGCATGGCGGCCGCCGAGCGGCGCAAAGCGCTTCGCCGCATCCGGCGCGGCGAGGCCGACATCGTCGTCGGCACCCACGCGGTGATCCAGCAGGACGTCACGTTCGCGCGGCTGGGCCTGGTGGTGATCGACGAGCAGCACAAGTTCGGCGTCCTCCAGCGGGCCGAGGCCAAGTGGCAGCCGACGGCGGATGAGAGCCCCCTCCAGCCGCACTACCTCGTCATGACCGCCACGCCCATCCCGCGGACGCTGGCGCTGACGGTGTTCGGCGACCTCGACGTTTCGACGATCGACGCCATGCCCCCCGGCCGCGCGCCCGTCGAGACGGTCGCGTTCAGCCCCGACGAGCGGCGGAAGGCCTACGCCCTCGTGCGCGAGCAACTGGCCGCCGGGCGCCAGGCCTTCATCGTATATCCATTAGTCGAGGAGAGCGAGAAGAGCGACCTGGCCGCCGCCACCGAGGAGGCCGAGCGCCTGGCGGCCGACGTCTTCCCCGACTTCCGCGTCGGCCTCCTCCACGGCCGCATGAAACCCGACGAGAAGGACGCCGTCATGGGCCGGTTCCGGGCGGGCGAGGTCCGCGTCCTCGTCTCGACCCTGGTCATCGAAGTCGGCGTGGACGTGCCGAACGCCACGGTGATGATGATCGAGCACGCGGAGCGGTTCGGCCTGGCCCAGTTGCACCAGTTGCGCGGCCGCATCGGGCGCGGGGCGGCGCGGAGCACGTGCATCCTGATGGGCGAGCCGACCACGGCCGAGGCCGAGCGGCGCATCGAGGTCCTGTGCGAGACGACCGACGGCTTCCGCATCGCCGAGGAGGACCTGCGCCTGCGCGGGCCGGGCGAGTTCTTCGGCACCCGGCAGAGCGGCATGCCCGACCTCCTGGTGGGCAATATCGTCGAGGACTACGACCTGCTGCGCCTGGCGCGGAAGGAGGCGTTCGCGTGGATCGCCGCGGACCCGGCCTTTGCGTCGCCCGAGTCGCAGCCGATCCGGCGGGCCCTGGTGAAGCGGTTCCACGACACGATCCGCCTCATCGAGGTGGGATGAGCCGGTGTCTATGGAAGGAA
>CAYGZE010000134.1:0-5426 GCA_964354185.1 uncultured Anaerolineales bacterium
ACTCGGGACCGGCCCCGCGGCCCGAGCCGCTTACGGCCAGGGGGACTGGGAAGGCACAACAGAGGCCAAGGCAAAGGCCGGACGGGGGGACCGGGGCGAACGCGGGGGCCGTGCCTGAACTAGCCCCCACCGGCAGGTGGGGGCGCCGTTCCATTGCGGCGTGCGGGAAGAAGGGCGTCGGGTCTGTTGACCCGACCTACCCCTTCGGCCCCAACGGGGCCGCGGATTGTACCCGCGGGTGGAGCGGCGCGGCCGCGCAGCGGCCCGACGCGGAACCCGTGGGCCGGAAGCGGGTTCCGCATCCTCCTCTCTTGGCTTGTCCTCTTCTTCTCGCCCCCGCGGGGCGAAGGAGATTCCTCCGCCCCTCCCGGGGCGGGCTCGTCGCCTACGCACCTGGCCCACGGGTTGCGCTCCGCCCGCCTTGCGGCGGACTGCGCTCCACCCGTGGCTACACGCCGTCGCCCCGGCGGGGCTGAGGCAACGGCTGCCACGGCGAGCCCCAGGCGGCAGCCCCCAACCCGCAGGCCCCGCCGCACCGGGAGCGGCCTTGAAGAATGTCGGCACTTGTGCCATGATGAGATGCGGAACGTCACGGCCCTGGCCGAGGGCGACGCGGCCGAGGAAGGGCGGGAAGCCGCAGGGCGTGCCCATAGCGCCCGATCCCGCGGCGCGGCCGGCCGCGAAAGGACGGAAAGTGGTAAGGTGTACCCAGATTCAGACAAATGCAGTGCTCTACTGTGGCCGATGTGTTGAAACGCCGGGCATGGTGGCGCGTGAGCAAGGAGACTAATGATGCAGACAGGATACCGAATCGAGGGCGCGACGCTGGTGCCGTGCGAACCGGAACACGCCGCTGTGCTCTTGTACGAGGAACCGACGGACGCCGAGAAGGCGGAGTTGCTGCGGGTCTACGACATAGACCCGTCCGATCTCGACGGCGTCTTTGACGCGGACGAGGTGCCGCGCGTGGAGTTCTCTGATAACAAGACCTTCATCATTTGGAAGCGGCCGGACAGCGCGACCCAGGACAGGGCGCTCCAATTTGAGGTGTCGTCGTTGGGCATCGTGATGACGGGCGACAAGGTCGTCTTCGTGATGCCTCACGGGACGGTGCCGCTGACGGGCAGGGAGTTCAGGAGGATTACCTCGGCCAAGGACTGCTTACTTCGCGTGCTGCTCTTGTGCGTGCATCACTATCAGGGGCATCTGAAAGCCATCAAGCAGATTTCGCAGGAGTTGCAGTCTAAGTTGGTCACGTCGATGGAGAACCGCTATCTGCTGCAGATGTTCTCGCTCGGGGAGAGTTTGGTCTACTACCACAACGCGATTGAGGCCAACCACGGCGTGTTGGGCAAACTGCGCACGGCGGCCGAACGCTTGGGGTTCTCGTCGGAGCAGACCGAGATGCTGGACGATGTGATGATCGAGAACCAGCAGGCCGGCAAGCAGGCGGGCATTTACACGAGCGTGCTGTCCGGCCTTATGGACGCTCGTGGCACGATCATCAACAACAACATGAACGTGTTGTTGAAAAACCTTACCATTATCAATGTGGTGTTTCTGCCGCTGAATCTGATCGCCAGCATTGGCGGGATGTCCGAGTTCAGCGTCATGACGCACGGTCTAGACTGGCGCATCTCCTACGGGCTCTTCTCCCTGGCCATGCTCGTGCTGGCCTGGCTGACGTGGTGGTGGCTTACACGTGTGATGGAACGGCAGCATCCAGCCGGGGTGAACCGGGGCAGAGAGCCGTAGCGTTCTTCGCGTCGGGCGCCAGGCGGCACCCAGCCAGGGAGGCCCGCCTACTTCTTCGGCCGGTCCAGTTTGTTCTCCAGGAGCACGAACGTGCTCGGGCCCGACCAGGACTTGCAGACGATGTCGATGTCGCCGTCCCCGTCGAAGTCCGCGAAGAGGGTCTCATGGGTGCCGTGCCCCAGGTAGACCTGGCGCTTCTCGAAGCGGCCTTTGCCGTCGGTGTTCTCGAAGATGAGCCAGGCGTTGGCCGTGCCGGACCCATTCTGCGCGATGAAGATGTCCAGGTCGCCGTCGCCGTCGAAATCGTGGGACAAGTCGGGGGTCGGCGACGGGGGTCTACCTGCGTCTTGCCCAAGGCGTGCTCTTCGAGTCGAGAAGGGCCCGCTCCGGCGCTGGCGAGGGGCAGAACCCACCGGTTGCGAGCCGAAACCGGCCCGAAGAACGCTTGACGAGCTGTCGAGGAACGCGACAATCAGGAAGAACGGCCTGCGGCGGTCGCGGGCCAAGGGCCATATGGGAAATCCCGGCTCGACAGCCGTGGGAGGTCGAACACGCTTGATGCCCAACACAGTCGCTCCCTTCTGCCGAGCACCTGATTGTGCCACACGCTGACGACGTGCATCACCGGGTCAACGCAAGGGCCGGAAACCAGCAAGTAACGAAAGGGAACCGGGTCATGAACGGCAAGGAAGTAATTCGCACGGTGTGCATGCTCGCCGCAATGATGGTCGGGCTCGCCGGCGCAGCGGCCGCGGAGAAGACCAATACCGATCCGAAACAACAACTGCCGCGGCCGGACACGAAGGCGCCCGACTTCACGAAGCCGGTCAAGGTGTTCATCCTGATGGGGCAGTCCAACATGGTGGGCATGGGAGACGTGGAACCGGAGACCAAACAGGGAACACTCACCTACCTCACCAAGGCGGAGAAGAAGTATCCGTTCCTGGTGGACGATGCGGGCCAATGGACGGTCCGCAATGACGTTTACTACTACGACGCCCGCGTGAAGAAGGGCAGCCCCCTCAGCGCGACCTCGAACAATGGCGCGTCGATCGGGCCGGAATTGGGGTTCGGCTACGTTATGGGTCACGTCCTGGATGAACCGGTGCTCATCCTCAAGTCCTGCATCGGCAATCGCAGCCTGGGCTGGGACCTGCTGCCGCCCGGCAGCGAGCGCTACACCGTGGATGGCCGGACCTATGCCGGCTACAAGGACACCCCGGATTCGTGGATCGAGGGCCAGCCCAAAAAGGAGGTGAACTGGTATGCGGGCAAGCAGTATGACGACGACATGGCCAATGCGAAGGCGGCCTTGGAGAACCTGGCCAAGAGCTACCCCGACTACAAGGGGCAAGGCTATGAGATCGCCGGCTTCGTCTGGTGGCAGGGGCACAAGGACCAGAACCCGGTCCATGCCAGCCGCTACGAACAGAACCTGGTGCGCCTGATCCAGTGCTTGCGCAAGGACTACAACGCGCCGAAGGCCAAGTTCGTGCTGGCCACCATCGCCTTCGGCGGCTGGAAACTGGCTGGGCCGGGCAAGACGGTCGCCGAGGCCCAGCTCGCGGTGGGGGATCCGAAGAAACATCCGGAGTTCGCCGGCAACGTGAAGTGCATCGAGGCCCGGGATTTCTGGCGCGAGGCCGATGTCTCGCCCAACCCGAGGCAAGGCTATCACTACAACCGCAATGCCGAGACCTACATGGAAGTCGGCATTGCGCTGGGCTGGGCCATGGCGGACCTGCTCAAGCCTGGACCATGAGCGCCATCCTGGAGAAACGATGATGAAGCAGATCAAGGCGATGCCTTTCCTCGCAGTCCTTATGGCTGTTTCCCCCGTGAATGCAGGCGACGCGCCCTCCGCGGAAGATCTGACGGCCAGGGCAGCGCAAGGCGACACCCACGCCCAGGTCGCGCTGGCTGTTCGTTATCGTGATGGCGAAGGCGTCTCGAGGGACTACGCCAAAGCGATGCACTGGGCTCACCTTGCAGCCGATCGCGGTGATGCGGCGGCGATGGATTTCGGGGAAAAGGGGACATTCTGCTTTTCCCCTCCGACGGGCTGCTCAGGGAGCGCGGTCTGAACGCCGACATGCTGGGCGGGCCGCTTCCCCGAGCGACAGACCAGCGCAGCTCGGGAAAAGTAGAATGTCCCCTTTTCCCCGGCGACGGGTCTCCGCTGCGCTTCGACAAGCAACCCGTGGCACACGAACGGCGAACGACAACGGCCGGCCACGCCATGGCGTGGCCCTACGAGCGGCAAGGGCCACGGATGCCCCTCACCCCCGCCCCCTCTCCCCGCTGGGAGAGGGGAGGTCGCCGGGCGGGCCCTCCCCTTGTCTCCCTCTCCCTCAGGGAGAGGGTGGCCGAAGGCCGGGTGAGGGTGGCGGTTCCCCGGCCGCCAGCAGGCCCCGCCCTACTTCTTCGGCGTCTTCAGTTGGTTCTCCAGGAGCACGAACGTGCTCGGGCCCGACCAGGACTTGCAGACGATGTCGATGTCGCCGTCCCCGTCGAAGTCCGCGAAGAGGGTCTCATGGGTGCCGTGCCCCAGGTAGACCTGGCGCTTCTCGAAGCGGCCTTTGCCGTCGGTGTTCTCGAAGATGAGCCAGGCGTTCGCCGTGCCGGACCCATTCTGCGCGACGAAGACGTCCAGGTCGCCGTCGCCGTCGAAATCCAGGACGCCCACGGAATGCAGGTCGCCGCCGACGTCGCCCAGAGGCAGTTCATGGGTCTCCCACCGGGCGCCTTTGCCGTCCTTGTTCTCGAACCAGGCGGCTTTGCCGTCGCTCGAGTCCCCCTCGGAAGCGGCGATGTCCAGGTCGCCGTCGCCGTCGATGTCGGCGACCCAGAGGCGGAGTTCCCAGCCGAAGAGGCCCATCTTGCCCCAGGCGGTGTATTCGTGCGGCCGCCACTCCTTGCCTTTGCCGTCCACATTTTCGAACCAGAGTTGCACGCCCACGACGTCCAGGTCGCCGTCGCCGTCGACGTCGCCCCAGCCGTGGGGGGCGAAGGCCCCGTGGAGTTTCCCCTCCTTGTGGCCGCCGACGATCTTGGTCGCCGTCCAGGCGCCCTCGACCTGGTCCTTGGGCGGCATCTTGGCCCACTCGGTCCGGTCGTCCTGGTTCCTCAGGACGTCCGTCCGGCCGTCGCCGTCGACGTCGAGCGCGACCACGTCGTGGTCCTTCCGGGTTTCGCCATACTTGAATTCTTTCCACGGCTCCGTGGTGGGTTTCCCGGGGTTCTTGAACCACAGGCCGGCGGAGACCCAGTCGGTCCACCCGTCGCCGTCCACGTCCACGGGAGAGCCGCCCACGTCGGCCGGTGAACTCGCGGCAATCGTGTGCTTGGTCCATTCGCCCGACAGGGTTCCGGGATTCCGCCGCCAGTAGATGCCCTCGTAGTTGCCGCAGACGAAGTCCAGCCGGCCGTCCTTGTCGACGTCGGCCACCCCCATCTGAGCCCAGTTGCCGCTCTCTTCCGTGAAGAGCACGTGGGCCTTGAACTCCGGGATGCCGGCGAAGAGGCTGCCGGCCAAGAGACACGTAATGATGCCCACGGTCGTCCCCAAGAGCCTGTTCATGCGACACCTCCTATCTGACCCTTCTCCCCATGTTTCCGCGCTCCCCTTCGGGTCGCGGCTAACGGCGACGCGTTCCCCTTCCCTTCGGGTC
>CAYGZE010000134.1:5646-10922 GCA_964354185.1 uncultured Anaerolineales bacterium
GGGTCGCGGCTAACGGCGACGCGCTCCCCTTCGGGTCGCGGCTAACGGCGACGCGCTCCCCTTCGGGTCGCGGCTAACGGCGACGCGTTCCCCTTCCCTTCGGGTCGCGGCTAACGGCGACGCGCTCCCCTTCGGGCCAAGCCCTCACTTCTTCGGCGCGTTGCGGCGGACGGTGACGCCCTTGACCCACACGTCGGCCGGCGAGCCGGCCACGTCGATCCGGAAGTTCCAGCCCCACGTGTCGGCGAAGTTGGCGTCCGTCACGTGGTAGGCGTGCTCGTACCACTGGTCGTCGCCGGGGACGGCCCACGTGCCGGGGGCCTCGTGGTAGCCCGTGAGGGACTCGTAGCAGAGGCGCAGGGTGCCCTTGCGGCCCAGCGAGCAGCGGACGGAGACGGTGATGTCGAGGTCGTTGTCGCCGAAGGCCGCGAAGGTGTTATCCACGTCGAAATACATGTAGGGACTTCCCTTCGCCTTGCCGGTGCTGCGGTACTCGTCGCCCTCCACGAGGCCGGCCGTGGTGGCCCCGTCGCCCCATTCCTTCTGGACGACGCCGTGGTGGGTGTTGGCCACGGCGAGGCGGCACCAGGCCTCGCGTTCCTTGGCGTAGTCGGTCCCCCAGGGGAACGGCTGGGCGAGGTGCCCCCGGGCCGCTTGGACGAGGTCGGCCGGCGGGTCCTTAACGAGCAGCGGCATCGTCCCGAGGACGACGTCCTGCCCGGCCGCGACGGCCGTCTCCTTGCCCGTCATGTCCACGGTGACCACCGGCGAGGCGAAGCGCATCTTGAGGTCCGTCTTGGGCGGGGCCCAGACGGCCAGGACGGGGCCGCCCTCGCCGTCGAAGAGGAAGCCGTAGCCCTTGCCTTCCGGGTCGAGCCAGCCGGCGTAGCGGCGCGCCGCCAGCGTGCGGGCCAGGGCCCCGGCCGCCTGGCCGGACGGCCGCAGCGAATAGTCGGCGCTGAGGATGCTGAAGTCGCCGTCGCCGTACCGGGGGCCCTTGGCCTCGAACCAGAAGACCTTGCGGAAGCCCTGGGCGGCGCTCAGGAGGAAGACCTTGGCCAGGGCCTCGGCCTGGCGGGCGTCGGCGGCGGGGGCGCCGGGCGTCGTCAGGCCGATCTCGGTGATCCACATCTCGGTGGCCGCGGGCATCTTGTGCTTCTCGAGCAACTTGCGGAGGTTGGCGGCCATGCCGAGGTAACTCGGCTCGCTGCCGAACAGGAAGTCGATCGAGTTATAGGGATGGACTGCGACGAAGTCGAAGCACCCGGCCGCGCCCTGGCTCATCACCTGGTCGAGATAGTTCACGTCGAAACTGGCGCAGGTGACGCCGATGCGGACCTTGGGCTGGACCTCCTTGGCGGCCCGGTAGGCCTCGCGGACGAGGTCGGCGTAGTCCTTGACGGACCCGCCCTTGTTGAACGCCCCCGAGTTGGGCTCGTTCCAGACCTCCCAGGCCTCGATGTCGTCCTTGTAGCGCGCGACGCAGGCCTTGACGTAGTCGCGCCAAAACTGCATGTCGCGGACGGGGAAGGCCCGCGTGTCGCCGTCGCGGGAGGACGACCACGGCGCGAAGTAGCAGAAGACGCCCAGGACCCGGATGCCGCTCTCGCGGGCCGTGGCCACGAGGCGGTCGGCCTCGGTCCAGTTCCACTGGCCCTCGCGCGGCTGGATGCCGGCCCATTCCGGGAACATGCGGACCCCGTGGACGCCCAGTTCCTTCAGGCGGGGGAAGGTGCGCGGGTACTCGCCGAACGACTCGCCGGACGAGCCGAAGCCGATGAGGTCGCTCATGGGGGCGAAGGCGCCGGCCGGCGCCGACGCCGCCGGGGCCTCGCGGGGGGCCGGGGCCGGCGCCGCCGGCACGGGCGAGGGCGCGGCAAGGAGGAGCCAGACGCAGGCGACGCACGCGGCAAGGCGGATGGGCGGCATGCGCTTCTCCGTAGGAGTGCGTCGGGTCTTCTTTACAGAATGATAAATGACCAATGATAAATGCCAAACTGACGCGGGGCGAGCGGTTCCCCTCACCCCCACCCCCTCTCCCCGCAAGGAGAGGGGAGTCATAGGGCCGCCGGTCAGGGGGCCTACTCCGGCGCGTCGTTCTCGCTGTCGCCCGGGCCGGGGCCGGGCTCCTTCGTGGCGGCGTCCCAGCGCGGCTCGATGCGGACGACCTGGGTGTCCTTCTTGCCGCGCTGGACAAAGAGGACGATCTCCTTCGGCTTCTTGGCGACCTCGGCCTGGAAGACCTTCTTGAAGTCGGCGAGGGTCTTGACCTCCTGGTCCTGGACTTTCTTGACGATGTCGCCGACCTGGAGGCCGGAGTCCTGGGCCCATCCGGCCCGTTCGAGGAAGGCGACGACGACGCCCGTCGCGTCGCTCGGGAGTTCGCGCGTCAGGCGGTCCATGAGGACCATCTCGCGGACCATGAGGCCGAACTGGGTGTCGTGATAGCGTTCGGCCTCGGCGGGCCCCTTGGGCTGGGGCTCGAGGACGGCCTTGAGGGTGACGGTCTGGCCGCCGCGCCAGACCTCGAGGACGGCCTCCTGGCCGGCCTGCATCTCGCGCAGGTCGTTGGCGAAGGACTCGACGAGTTGGCCCTCGGTGCCCGCGATGGCCTTGCCGTTGAGGGCGAGGATGATGTCCTCGGCCTTGAGGCCGGCCTTGGCGGCAGGGCCGTTCTCGACGACCTGGCCGACGACGATGCCGCGCCGGTCGCCGAGTTTGAAGTAGTCGGCCATGTCCTTGGTGACGGGGGTGAGGGCCTCGATGCCGAGCCAGGGGCGCTTGACGGCCTGGCCGCCCTGGGGCGGGTTCTTCAGGCGCTCGGCAAAGCGGGCGACCGGCCAGACGACCTCGACGTTGGCCCAGTTGGGCTTGGCGTTGGTGCCGCGGTTGAGGCGGTGGACTCCCACGATGCCGAAGGCCTTGCCGTCGAGCGTGAAGACGGGCGTGCCGAGGGCGCCCAGGCCGCCCAGGGCGAGGTAGACGGGGAACGGCCTCTCGATGCGGGCCGAGATGCGGGCCTGCTGAACGACCGAGGCGTAGGCGTCGGGTTCGCCCAGGTTGCCGAACGAGGCGATGGGGTCGCCGACCTCGGCGGAGGCCTCGGCGTCGAACGCCAGCGCGGGCAGCGCGGGGGCCGCGGCGTCGGTCGTCCGAACGAAGGCGACCTGGGCCTGGTCGTCCTTGCCGAGGTACTCGGCAGCGTAGGACTGGATCTCCGTGCCGCGCGCCACCAGCACCTGGAAGTCGCGGAACTGCTCGACGGGGAACTGCGAGGGGATGGCGAGGCTGGAGAACATGACGAGATTCGCGTCGCCCACGACCGTGGCCGGGACGCGGATGTCGGTGCGGGAGCCGTCGTCGCGCGCGATGGCGAACGAGAGGATGATGCTCGAGGGGCCGGCCTTGGCGGCCACCTGGCGCAACTGGTCGGCCATCGGGTCGGCGGCGGCCGTGCCGGCGGCCAGGGCGGCCGCGACCGCGAGCGCGGCCGCGCGCATCGTCACGTTTCTCATCCGGGTTCTCCCTCTCGTCGGTCGGTCCCTGCGCAGGCCCGCGTTACGGCTCCTTGGGCTTCTCTTCCGCCTTGGGCTTCTCGTCGACCTTGGGCGGCTGGGCCGGCTCCGCCTTCTCGTCCTTGCCGTACTCCACCTTCAGGAGCACCGGCACGAAGGCCATCCCGCGGCGGACGCGGAGGAGGATGAGGGGCTTGGCCTGCTTGATCGACAGATCGTAATACGTCTTGAGGTCCTTGGTGTCGGCCACGTCGCGGTCGTCGATGCGGATGATGACGTCGGCCCTGGCGAGGCGGGCCTTCTCGGCGGCCTCTCCGGGGCGGACGCCGGTGACGTAGACGCCGCGCGTCGTCGGCAGGCTCTCGCGCTTGGCGAGGCGGTCGGTGATGTCCTGGGCGACGAGGCCCCACTTCGGGAAGTTCATCTCCTCGCCGCGCAGCGTCGTCAGTTCCTCGGTCGTGATCTCCAGGTCCAGGACCGACGAGCCGCGCTTGACCTTCACGGGCACCTTCGCGCCGACGGGCGTCTCGGAGACCGTGCGGCGCAGGTCGAAGAGTTCCTCGGGGTACCGGCCGTGGACCTTGACGCCGTTCCACTCCAGGAGGACGTCCTGGGGCTGGACGCCGGCGCGGGCGGCCGGGCCGGCGGGCTCGACGCCGCCGACGACGGCGCCCTCGGTCTTGCCGACCTCGAAGTAGGTCTCGAGGTCCTGGAGGGGCTGGAGGGCCAGGCCGATCGTGCTCCGCGTGACCTTGCCCTTCTCTAGAATCTGGCGGACGACTTCCTTGGCCACGTTGATGGGGACGGCGAAGCCGAGGTCGTTCCCCCCGCCGCGCGTGTTGATGCCGATGACCTCGCCGCGGAAGTTGACGAGCGGTCCGCCCGAGTTGCCGGGGTTGATGGCCGCGTCGGTCTGGATCCAGGTGCTGAAGAGGCCCGTCTCCAGGCCGCCGGGCAGGGCCATGGCCTCGCCGAGGATGCGGTCGCGGCAGGAGACGACGCCGGTGGAGATCGAGCGCGACAGGCCGAAGGGGCTGCCGATCGCCAGGACGCCGTCGCCCTCCTCGACGTCGTCGCTGTTGCCGAAGACGGCGTAGCGGAACTTGACCCCCTTCTCCTTCAGTTCCGCCGGGTCGAGTTTGATGACGGCCAGGTCGGTCCACGGGTCGCCGCCCACGAGGGCGGCCTTCACGCGTTCCTTGTTGAAGAGGAGGCAGGTGATCTCCTCGGCCCTGCCGGCCACGTGCCAGTTGGTGAGGACGTGGCCGTCGGCGTCGAAGATGACGCCGGACCCGTTGCCGCCCACGCGGCGCTTCTCGCCCGACTCGAACTCGCTGTGGCGGACGTCGACCCGGACGGTGGCCGGGTAGACCTTGTCGCGGGCGAGTTTGGTGGCCACCTCCAGGCTCATGTAGGCCCCGACGGGGTCCCACGTCGGCCCGCACCCGCCTGCCGCCGCGAGCGCGATCGCGCCGCCCAGCAGGCCCCAGCCCAAGCGTCTCATAAGGCGGCCCCTTCCCAGCCTGCCCGCAGGCAGGTTCCGTGTCCCATCCTTATACACACGCTCCGGGCCGGCGGCAAGTGCACGTTTTCCTCGGAGTCTGCGGGCCGCCGCTGGCGTCATCCCTCTCAGCGTGAGCCCCCTGTCCCTCCGGAGAGAGGAGGTCATGGGCGCGGCCTTCCCCCTTGGCGCCCTCTCCCTGGAGGGAGAGGGCGGCCGAAGGCCGGGCCTTCGCCCGCCGTAGGGCTTCGGCCCGCAGG
>CAYGZE010000135.1:0-10835 GCA_964354185.1 uncultured Anaerolineales bacterium
AGACGACCTGGACGGT
Source organism: uncultured Anaerolineales bacterium (assembly GCA_964354185.1). Lineage (GTDB taxonomy): Bacteria > Planctomycetota > Phycisphaerae > FEN-1346 > FEN-1346 > CAYGZE01. Next base: position 17 of record CAYGZE010000135.1, read on the forward strand.
CCGCTCGACGTGGTCGAAGATGACCATCGTGTCGTAGAAGCCGAAGACCATGTCCGGCAGGCCGCGATCATCCTTGGGGCAGCGGGGGAGCCGCTCGTAGTGGCGGATGACGTCGTAGCCCGCGTAGCCGACGGCCCCGCCGGTGAAGCGCGGCAGCGCGCCGTGATGGACGGGCCGGTGCGCGGCCAGGAGTTCCCCGAGTTTCGCCAGCGGGTCCGAGCAGGCCAGCACCTCTTTCCCCTCCGGGCGCACGAGTTCGACGCGGTCCTCGAACGCGCGGAACGTCAGGCGCGGGCGGACGCCCAGGAAGGTGTAGCGGGCGATCCGTTCGAGGCCGACGATGCTTTCGAGGAGGAAGCCCTGCTCGCCCTCGCCCATGAGTTTGCGGAACGCCAGGACGGGCGTCAGGTGATCCGCCAGGAGGGTGCGGTAGACGGGGATGGTGTTGCCGCGCTGCGCCAGTTCCAGGAATTCTTCGCGTGTGGGTGTGTACATTTCTCGCTCCACCTGTCCGCCAACCCGTAGGGTGGGTGCTTGCACCCACGCGCCAACCCGTTCCCCGACGGAGGACAGGATACCCGCTTGCGCGCGGGGAATCAACGCGCCGGTGCGGCCGCGCGGGTGCCAGCCGCGAGCCGGCAGGCAGGTTGCCGGTAAAGAGTGCCTTGAACCGCAAAGGACGCTGCGAGCGCAAAGAACGGCCAGGCTGGTGAACGGCAACGGCCGGCCATGGCATGCCGTGGCCCTACCACGTCAACGTCCACGGCGAGATTCCCATTCGACTTCGCTCAGGGCAGGCTTCGACTCGCTTCGCTCGCTCAGAATGACACCTCCTGCACAGGCGGTTTGGCATGCCCCGCGGGCCGCCGGCAATCGACCCCACCATGAACCGCGTGGGTGCAAGCACCCACCCTATCCCATCCTGACGGCCACTCCGCACTCCGCACTCCACATTCCGCACTCCGTTGTTTCCTTGTCCCCCGCCGCCCATGCCAGTATCATCGGGGCCGGTGCGGCGGCCGCGCGTGGGTCCGATAACCTGAAGATTGCCTCAAGGAGGCCGATTCCCCATGCCGATAGACCTCTTGGTCCGGCGGAAGGCCGGATGCGAGGACCTTCCCCTGCCCCGTTACATGAGCGAGGCGGCGGCGGGAATGGACGTGTGCGCGGCGGTCGAAGAGCCGCTCGTCGTCAGGCCCGGCGAGGTGCGACTCGTCCCGACGGGGCTGTACATGGCCGTCCCGCCGGGCTACGAGGTCCAGGTGCGGCCGCGGAGCGGGCTGGCGCTCGAGCACGGCCTCACGATCGTCAACGCGCCCGGGACGATCGACGCGGACTATCGCGGCGAGGTCGGGATCATCGTCGGCAACGTCGGGCGCGAGCCGTTCACGGTGACGCGCGGCCAGCGGATTGCGCAGTTGGTGGTGGCGGCGATCGCGCGGGCCGAGGTGCGGCTCGTCGAGGCGCTGCCCGAGACGGACCGCGGCGCGGGAGGCTTCGGACACAGCGGCACGCATTAGCACTACTACGCTGTTTCTAACCGCAAAGAGCGCCAAGAGCGCCAAGAGACAGAGATGGGGGTCAAGGACAACTGCATGGAAGGCTCCGATCGCCCCGTGCTTGCCTCGGAAGCGCCTGCGGCGTCGGAGGGCAGCCTATAGGCCCGTTGTGACAAAGCCTTGCCTTTGCGTTCTTTGCGACCTTTGCGGTTAAAGAGCCTTGTGAGGTCAGCGGAAGCGAGGGAGCGCGTGGAGTCGATCAGCCGGTTCCGGAAGATTGCCGCCGTCGTCACCTTCTTCGCCACGTGTTTCCTGGTGGCGAGCGTCCTGTCGTTCGACGCGGCCGACCCGCCGGGGACGAGCGTCTACCTGCCGGGGGCGACGATCCGCAACTGGTGCGGGCCCGCCGGCGCCCACATCGCGCACATCCTGCTCTGGTCGATCGGCGACGCGGCGTATCCCCTGCTCCTTTTCCTGGCGTCGGCGGCGTTTCTGTGTCTCTCGCGGAAGGGCGTCGAGGACGCGGCCTTCCGGATCATCGGGGCGCTCCTCCTGCTGGGGATGGTGGCCACGCTGTCGGCCATGATCGAGGCCCAGGCGCGCCTCCCGGTGGGGAACGGCGGCGTGCTGGGCCTGGCGCTCTGGGAGTTTCTGCGGCCGCGCCTCGGGACCACCGGGACGGTGCTGATGCTCGTGCCGGTAGGCCTGGTGGGCCTCCTGCTTCTTTCGGACACGTGGTTCATCCTCCTGCCGGTGCTGGTCTTCAAGTGGCTGCGGGACCGTGCGGGCGAGCCGTACCGGCATCTGGCCACGGCGGCGGCCGCAGGCATGTCGGCCGCCGGCGCCGCGGGCGTGCGGGTCCTGGGCGGGGGCGGGGCGGCCGTGGCCGACGAGGAGGACGCCGGCGCCGAGCCTCGGCCGATCGTCCGCAAGGCCCGCAAGCCGCGCAGCGAGGACGATGAGGAAATCGAGGACCCGGACGCCGACCGGCCGAAGCGCGAGCGCGCCCGCCGCGCCGACCGCGACGAGGACGAGGAGGCGGCCGAGGACGAGGACGCCGACGCGCCGGCCCCCGCGCCGCTGCCGCGGAACGTCATCATCCGCACGGGCCGCCCCGCGCCCAAGGACGAGGCCGAGGAGCCCGAGGACTTCGCCTTCACGCCACTGGCCTCCACGCCGCGCAACCAGGAGTACCACCTGCCCACGCTCGACCTGCTGGACGAGCCCGAGTACAGCGAGGACGGCGACCAGGAGGCCCACATCCGCAGCCAGGCCGAGACGCTCACGAAGACGCTCGCCGAGTTCGGCATCCAGGCCGAGGTCGTGGCCTGCGAGACCGGGCCGGTCATCACGCAGTACGAGGTGGCCCTGGCGCCGGGGATCAAGGTGGGGAAGGTCATCGGCCTCTCCGACGACATCGCCATCTCGCTGAAGGCCTCGAGCGTGCGGATCGTCGCCCCGCTGCCGGGCAAGGACACGATCGGGGTGGAGGTGCCGAACCTGACGCGCCAGGTGGTGCGGCTGAAGGAGATCCTCCTGGCGGGCCGCGACGAGGCCCCGCGGATGGGCCTGCCGCTCTTCCTGGGCAAGGACGCCACGGGCCAGGCCCTCCTGAAGGACCTCGCCGGGATGCCGCACCTCCTCATCGCCGGCACCACCGGCAGCGGCAAGAGCGTCTGCCTGAACTCGATCATCATGTCGCTCCTCCTGACGCGGACGCCGGACGACCTGAAACTCGTGCTGATCGACCCGAAGATGGTCGAACTGTCGGTCTTCAACCGGCTGCCGCACCTCCTCTGCCCCGTCGTGAACGACATGCGGAAGGCCGAGGCGATCCTGAGTTGGCTCGTCGACAAGATGGACGAGCGGTACCACACGCTGTCGCGGGCAGGGGTGCGGAACATCGCGGGGTTCAACCGCCTCGCGGCGGAGGAGATCATCGAGAAGTTCAAGCCGGCCACGCCCGAGGAGGAGGCGAAACTCCCCTACCACCTGCCGCACATCTGCGTCATCGTCGACGAGTTGGCCGACCTCATGATGGTGGCCGCCAAGGAGGTCGAGAGCCACGTGACGCGCCTGGCGCAGAAGTCGCGGGCCGTCGGCATCCACCTGGTGATGGCGACGCAGCGGCCGAGCGTCGACGTGCTGACGGGCCTGATCAAGTCGAACCTGCCCATCCGGATCTCGTTCCAGGTGGCTACGCGGGTCGACTCGCGGACGATCCTCGACTCGATGGGCGCCGAGAAACTCCTCGGCCAGGGCGACATGCTCTTCATGACGCCGGGCGCCCACAAGTTCGTCCGCGCCCAGGGGGCCTACGTCAGCGACCAGGACATCCAGCGCGTCCTCGACTTCGTCACCCAGGAGGCCGAGCCCGCCTTCCAGCGTGAACTCGTCCAGATTAGGCCCAAGGGCGACGACGGCGCCGAGGCGCCGCCCGCCGGCGACGACGAGAGCCTTCTGGCCATCGGGGCCGACGACGAAATGTACAACCAGGCGATCGAGATCGTCCTGGAGCACCAGCGCGGCAGCGTCTCGCTGCTGCAGCGGCGGCTGGGCATCGGCTACGGCCGGGCCGCGCGCCTCATCGACCAGATGGCCGAGGACGGCATCGTAGGCGAGTACAAGGGCAGCCAGGCCCGCGAGGTCGTCCTGACGCTCGAGCAGTGGGAGGTCCTCAAGGAGCAGCGCCGCGCCGACGAGCAGCCGCGCGAGCGCGAGAGCATGACCGAGGACGAGGAAACCCTCGATACGTAGACCGTCTTCAACGCGGACGGGCGAGGCAAGCGCTCGTCGGTGCGGAGCCGCCCGTAACCCCTACGGCGGCTCCCCTTTTTTCGGTCTGCCGGGGGCTGCTGTTTCCGGCGCGTCGTGCGCCGGCCGGTTAGAGCCTATCCCGATAGCCCCTCGTCGGCCCGAGGCCGTGCGAGGCGGCCGCAGGCAAGGAGGGCGAAGCAGGCGGCCCCTGTCGGGCCGGCGATGCAGCCCGACGCCGCATACGGCCGCCGCAGCCGGCCGAAGCCAGAGGGTTATCGGGATAGGCTCTTACCGCCGCCTGCGGCGCAGGAGCGCGGCCACCCCGCCCAGGGCCACCAGCGCGAGCGTGGCCGGCTCGGGCGTCAGGGCCACGGCGCCGAGGTCCGCCCCGTCCAGCACCAGGTGCTGGAGCACCACGACGCCGGCGCCGGCAAAGATGGCCCTGCCGCCGTCGCCGAGGGTGAGCGTGTCCAGGTGCTGGTCGCAGCCGAAGTAGACCGCCGCGTCGGTCACGGAGAGGGAGAGGTTGGCCGCCGTCTCGCTCCCGGCGTCCGAGCCAAGCCAGACCGCCCCGTCCAGGACCTCCAGGACGGAACCCGCGGCATACTGCTGCGGCCCGTCGATCGTCAGCAGGGCCGCGCCCTCCTTGACGAGGGTCCCGGCCCCAAACATGCCCAGACCGCCCAGGAGTTGCAGATCGGCCGAGTCGACGTCGAGCGTGGCGTCGCCCGTCACGCCGGTGAGGCCGGAGAACCGCAGGGCGTAGCCGTGGGCGCCGCCGACCGTGAGCGCCGCGTCGCCGATCTCCAGGGCGCCGAGTTCCAGGCGCTTGTTGGCGGCCGTCGAGCCGCTCAGGCGCCGAACGTCGATGCGCGCGTCGCCTTCGACCGTCACGTCATTGCCGAACGCCAGGACCTCGCCGGCGCCGGTGTTGTCGCCGTTGTGACGGAGATTCAGGACGGTCCCCTCGCCAAGCGTCATCGGGGACGGGCTTCCGGGGCCCCCCAGGGCCGCCAGGTTTTCGAGTTGGAGGGTGCCCCCCTCGACGCGCGTGGGCCCGCTGAAGGCATTGGCGCTGCGGATCCGCAGGAGCCCCGTGCCGCGCTTCGTCAGGCTGGTCGTCCCGCGAATGGCCCCGCCCTCGAGCACAAAGACCAGCGTGGAGTTGTCGAACGTGACGGACCACGGCTCGACGCCGCCCGGCGCCACGTCGATGGTGGTCGTCGTCGCCATGTCATCGAACAGGACGCGGTCCCTGTCGTGGTAGAGCGTCGCCTCGCCGGTCCAGTTGGGCGTGGCGCCGACGTCCCACGCGGCCCCGGCCGTCCCCGTCCAGGTCAGCAGGGCCGACGACACCACGTTGAAATACGCGTCGGTGCCCGTGGCAAAGTCCGCGTGATAAGGAACGCCTGCGGCGGTCGTGCCCTCCTCGTGATCCGAGAACCACGGCGTGAGAAGATACGCCCCCGGGGCGAGGTCCTCCGCCGGCGTGTAGCACGTTTCGGCCGGGTCCCGAAACTCCCCAAACTCATACTCGTCGCCAAGGCTCCAGATTTCGAAGTAGACTCCGTCGACGTTCGGGTCGGTCGGCTGCTGCCAGCAAACCGTGGGCCTCCTGTCGATCGTCTCAAAGCCCATCGGTTGGGCGAACGCCGGCATTTCGGCCGGAAGCGCCTTGTCCGGCAGGACGACCGTGAAGTTGCGGACGAGGCCGTCGCTGCCCTTGAGGGCGATCTCGTACGTGCCGGCGACGAATTCCGCCAGGTCGGCTTCGGTCGCCGAGTTGCGGTCGAAGCACCATTCGTCCTCATCGAACCGGATGCCGTACACCGCATGGCCGGGCGTCGTGAGTGTGCCTTCCACGATGTTGTCACCCGCCAAGTCCAGCCAGAACGAGTGGATCATGGTTCCGCTCAGGGACATCCGCGCCGACCTGACGATCGAGATTTGGCTGAGCTTCGCAGGGCCCATGCCGGCGACGATGGGCCCAAGCTGCACGCCCTTGACGACGTTGCCGGCACCGGTGAACTCCGTCGTCCCGGCGGCCGTGAACGTCGCGTCCACGCCGGGGGCGAGGGTCACGATGATCTCGGTCCCCGTGACGGGCGCGACGGGCGTGGACGTGCCGTAGAAACCGGACGATGCGGGCTTGTGGTAGAGGTGGCCGCCCATCGCGCTCTCTGTCAGGTCGCCGCTGCGGGTGATCTCGACCTCGGCGGTGAAGTGGTACGTCCCGGGGCCCAGGGCGGACGCGTCGTCGGCCTGGTAGTGCCCGTCGGGCCCGCCGTGCCAGCCGACGGGCGGCTGCCAGCCGTCGGGCGGCTCGATGACCCGGTAGGACAAGCCGTCAGGAACGGACCACGGCGTGAGCAGGTCCACGTTGAACCAGTTGTAGCCCACGAGGGACGCGCTCACCGTGAGGTTCAGCGCGACGGTCCGGATCTCCACGTCGCTCGTGAGCACGGGGTTGGAGATGGAGCGCGCGGCCGAGAACGGCGGCGCCTCCACCGCGAACGTCGGCACGGCGTCGATCCCCAGCACCAGTTGACCGCTGAGGTCGGCCACCGCTCGCACGCCGCTGGTTGACGCCGCGCCATCCCAGTCAAAGTACGACGCCGTCTCGCACCACACCTCATCCATGCCGGCGGGCAGGCTGACGGACGCCCCGGCCCCGGGCACCGTGCCGCCGAGGACGTTGTACCAGAGCATGTACCCGCGTTCCCAGCGTGTGGGCGCTGCCGGAAATGAGTCGCCCGACGTGTCGGCCCACCAACTGTCTTCCGCTCGCACGTTGGCCTGCGGGTCGGCGGCCAGCGCGCCGCCCACGCCAAGGCTCAATGCGGCAGCAGCAACGGCGAAGAACCACAACGTCCACAGGGCTTGACGGCAGACCATGGCTACCCCCCTCTTGCGCCAGTCGGCAGGGCCCTCGCGACACGGGCCTGATCCTGGCAAGGTCCCGGTCGGACAGCGGCCCGAGCGCCCCTCGGACGCGTCGAACACGCGAACCTTACCAGGAGTCTACACCAATTCGCCCGAGTTGTCAAACCCATCGGAACCCATCCGAGCCCTTTCTGACCAGCCTGGCGCCCGGGCAGGCGCAACGTTGACGGTCCGGGGCCGATATGGTACCGTTTGCCCCCGGCGCTCTTCGCGAAGGGAATCGGATGGAGATCCGGGCGTTCGTCCTGGGCGGCTTCGAGGTCTCGGCCTACGTCGTCCACGACGGGCGCGAGGCCCTGCTCATCGACGCCCCGGAAGGCGCCGAGGAGATGGTCGCGTTCTGCACCGCGGGGGGCCTGGAGCCGCGCGTCCTCGTCAACACCCACGGCCACGCCGACCACATCTACGCCAACGCCGCCCTCAAGGAGCGGTGGCCCGCGATGACGCTGGCCATCGGGGCCGCCGACGCGCGGCTCCTTCGGAGCCCCACGCGGAACCTCTCGATCCTCCTCGGGGCCTGGATCAAGAGCCCCGAGGCGGACCGCCTGCTGGAGGACGGCGACCGGGTCGACGCGGGCGGCCTGGCGCTGGAGGTCCTCGCGACGCCCGGCCACACGCCGGGCGGCATCAGCCTGTACGCCCCCGCCGGGCCCGACGGCGCGCCCGTCGTCTTCACGGGCGACGCCCTCTTTGCGGGCGGCATCGGCCGGACCGACCTGCCCGGCATGAGCCACGAGACGCTCCTGCGGAGCATCCGCGAGCGGCTGCTCGTCCTGCCGCCCGAGACGGTCGTCTATCCCGGCCACGGCCCCGCGACGACCATCGGCGAGGAGGCCCGCACGAACCCGTGGCTGTGAAGGCCCGCGTTTTCGCACCCGCGGCGGAAGCCGCGGGGCAGGTGCTACCGCGACTCGATGATCATTCGCGGGCGGATGCGCCCGCCGCTGCCGCGGCGGGCTCGAACGGCGCGCAAAAAAAGCCTGCCCCTCGGCAGGCAAACCGCCGGCCCGGAACGGGAAGCCCCAGGCCGGCGGCGGTTGACAGGGCCCGACCGTTCAGCCGCCGCGCGACGCCGAGTACGACGGCGCCGGCAACTCGTTCTTCGTCACCGTCACGTTATCCACCAGGACCGTCGCGCCGCGAATCTGGAAGCCGGCGAAGCCGGCGGCAAGGGGAGCGAGATCGCCCTGGCCGGTGTCGGTCCAGATGACCTGCCAGGCGAGCGGCTCTTCGGTGTCGGTCCGCCACATCTTGCCCGCCAGGGCGACGCTCCCGGCGTCGACGCGCTGGACGCGGACCTTCAGGGTGTACCACCAGCCCTCGGCGGGCGGCGCGTCGAGGGCCACCTGGGCCAGGGTCGGCTCGACGGCCAGGCGTTCGGCGGGCGCGCCCTGGCCGCGGTCCTCGCGGGCGGCAAACTGCTTGAGGAGCCTCAGCCGGTGCGGCGTCAGTTCGAGGATATAGCCCGTCTGGTCGGCCCGGCGGTACACGAGCGCACCGATCATGTAGTTGGCGCGCGACGCCGCCACCTTCACGTCCATCTGGAAGGTGTAGTCGGACCAGTCGGCGGAGCCGGTCAGGACTTCGGAGCCGGGCGTGTCGAGTTCGTCAACCTCGACGGCCTTGCCGCCGCCGGACTCGACGACCCGGAACTCGCCGCCGCGCATCCGGACGACGGCCCAGTTCCTGGGCGGCCCGAGGTCGTAGGACTCGAAGTCGTCGAACCTCAGGGGCGTCGGCCCGCGCTGGGCGGCGGCCAGTTCGGCCGGGAAGGTGCGGGCGACGTATCCGGCGAGGCGCGGGTCCCGGACGTGGGCGAACCGCTGGCCCGCGCCCTGGAGGTCGCCCAGTTCGTAGCGGCAGAGGTACCCCGCGCCAAACCAGAAGCGGTCGCGCTCGCCGGCCAGGGCCTCGTACTGGCGCATGGCCTCGGCCACGTTGCGGTCCTGCATCGCCAGGTCGGCCCGCAGCAGGCGCACGATCGGCCCGTCGGCCCCGGCGGCGTCGGCCGACCCCAGTTCGAGCGCGGCGTCGGCCCGCCGGTCCAGCGCCTCCAGGCACCAGACCTTGAGGACCTTCCCGGACCCGTCTTCGGGCAGGGCCTCGATGGCCTCGCCGTACTCGCCTCGGAGGACGAGGGCCTTGGCGGCCGCCAGCGGGTCGTCGGCGCCGCCCGCCGCGGGCAGCCCTTCCGCCCGTCGAGAGCCTCCGGGTCGAACGACGGCGGCGCTCGCCGAGGCCAGCATCGGCCACGGCCTCTGGAGGGCGGCGCGCGGCGCCGCGGCGCCGCGCCGCGCGGCTGCGCCCTCCAGCAGGAACCGCACGTCCACCGCCTGGCGGGCCTCGCGCGCCCGCTGCGTGATGTAGGCCACGAGCATCAGGTCGCCCACCTGGTCGAGGCCGGGCTCGGCCTGGGCGAGTTCCTCGGCCACAGCGGCCCGCGCCAGCGGCGCCAGGGCCGCCAGGTCGCCCGGGCCCGCCGCCTTGCTCGCGCCGTCCACCAGGAGGCGCAGCGACCCCGCCGGGGCCGGCGGAACCGGCCGGCTCGGCCACGCCGACACGACGAGCAGGACGAAGGCGGCGGCGACCGCCGCCGGCACCGCCCACCGCAGCCACCTCACGCGGCTGTGGGGGTCCTGGAGCCGCAGGGCCCACGATCGGCGCGGAGACCGGCCCATCAGGCCGTGGACCCGCGCGCGGCGCGAGACAGACTCGGCGCCCTCTTCGGGTATGTCGATCCGGGTGGCGTCGGCCAGGCGCTCGAGGGAGGCGGCCACGTCGGCCAGGGCATCGGCCTCGCCCCGGCACGCGCCGCACGCCCCCAGGTGCTCGCGCAGACGCTCCCCGTCCTCGCGCGTCGCCGTGCCGCGCGCCAACTCGTACCACTCGTGGCTGCTAGGGCACTCCATGGGTCTCGCTTCCCCCCGTCCTCACCATCCGTCTCGGCTCAGGTTACACCACGCCCCAAGAGGAGCGAACGTGGCTTTCCGGCTCCGACATGGCACGGGTCCGCCGGCCTCCCAGATGCCCGCCGTGGCGGCCTCTGCTACTTATACGACTGACCGTGCGTTTCGTTGGGACCTCGTCCGGATTTGCCGGCATCCCGCCGGCGGCAGCACTTGCGAAGGTACTCGAGGCCGTAGTCCATGCGGCTGCGGGCGGTGGACTCGGGACATCCGACGATGTCGGCGATCTCGCGGTACGAGAGTTGCTGGAGTCCGCGGAGGACGACGACCTCGCGGTAGGGGACGGGGAGGGCCTGGAGGGCCCGGGTAAGTTGGCCGAGTTCCTCGCTCTCGGTGGCCAGGGTCTCGGCCCGCGCGCCGTCGGGGCCGAGCACCGCGTCGGAGAGGCCCTGGAAATCGTCCGGCACGACGGCCCGCTTCTTCTTGAGGAAGTCGGTCGCGAGGTTCCGCGCGATCGTGTAGAACCAGGTGCTGAACCGCCTGGGGTAGGCGTAGCGGTCGGCCTTCTCGAGGATCCGCAGGAACGACTCCTGGGCGAGCGACTCGGCCTCGGCCCGGTTCCCGATCAGGCGGTACAGATAACTGGTGATCGGGCTGCGGTACCGCGCGAACAGGACGTTGAAGGCGGCTTCGTCCCGGCTCTTCTGCAAGCGG
>CAYGZE010000136.1:0-10829 GCA_964354185.1 uncultured Anaerolineales bacterium
CTTGCGGTCGTAGGGCTTCCCCCACTCGCCGGAGTCCATGACGATGGTCAAGCCGTCGGCATAGGTCAATTCGACCCAGCCCCACATGCCGACGGCCTCGGGGTGGGCGGGGGGCGCGTACGACTCGACCGCGACGGCGCTCGTGTCGTCCTTGCCGAGGATCCACTGGACGGGGTCGAAGTGGTGTTGGCCCATGTCGGCCAGGCCGCCGCCCTCGTAGTCCCAGTAGCCGCGGTGCGTGCCGCCCGTGCGGTGCGGGTGGTAGGGCCGCAGGGGCGCCGGGCCGCAGTACATGTCCCAGTCGAGGTTCTTCGGCACGGGCTCGGGCTTGACGTTCACCAGGCCGCTCCACTCCTTGACCTTGAGGCCGCCGCGCTTGATATGGACGGCCTCGCATTTCTTCAGGAGGCCGCTCCGCATGATCTTGTGGACGAGGACGTTCCCGCGGCCCCGGATGGCGTCGTAGCGGCCGAAGGTGCCGACCTGGTAGATGCGGCCGTAGCGGTGCTCGGCCTCGACGAGGGCGCGGCCCTCGGCGATGAAGCGCGTGGCGGGCTTCTCGCACAGGACGTCCTTGCCGGCCTGCATGGCGGCGATCGAGATGAGGGCGTGCCAGTGGGGCGGCGTGGCGATGGCCACGACGTCGATGTCCCTCCGGTCGAGGACGCGGCGGAAGTCGGTGTAGATCGACTTCCCGTCGGCCCGGTCGAGGAACCTGACGTCGCACGAGGCCAGTTGCCGCACGTTGTCGCCGAGGCCCTGAAAGGTCCCGCCGCCGCGCCCGCCGCAGCCGATGAGCGCGCCGCCCAGCGTCTCGCTCGGGGGCGCGAGGCCCTGGCCGCCCAGGACGTGGCGCGGCACGATGGTGAAGGCGGCCGCGGCGCCGGCGGCGCCCAGCAGGAACCGGCGGCGAGAGAGGGTGCCTGTCCGCATGATCGGGTCTCCTTGCAGGGGCCCGCGCGGCATGCCCGGAGGCCGACGCGCGGCCCGTCGCCCCTATCGTGCGGAAAGTCCGGGGCATGTCAACCGATTTCCCGGCGGCGCTACCGCTCAGGCTTTGGGATCTGGTAGAGCGCCGTGCCGGCCGCCCGCCGGACGGACTCGCTCGGGTCGGACCGGGCCACGTCGCTCAGCCGCTCGCGTGCCGCATGAAGCGGGGGCCGGCCGGGCGCCGCGTCACTCCAGGACGAACCGGATCCTGAGGCGCAGGACGGATGGGACGGGCCGGCCGCCTCGCGTGGCGGGGCGGAACGCGGCCTGGCGGACGGCCCGGACGGCGGCGTCGACCAGGCGCGGGTAGCCGGGCGTCTCGACGACGCGGACGTCGCCCGCGCGGCCGTCGGCCAGCACCTCGACCTCCAGGACGACCAGCCCCTGTTCGCCGCGCCGCCGCGAGGCGGGCGGATAGACCGGCGCGGGCGGATCGAGGGTGCTCGCTTCCGACGCGGCGCCCGGCTCGGGCTTGGCGGGGGGCGACGGCTCGGACGGCGCCGCGGCCGCAGGGCCGGCGTCGCGCGGTGGGAGCGGCTTCGGCGGCGCGAGCGCCGAGACGACCACCTCGGGCGGCGCGAGCGCCGGTGCCGGCGCGGGCCCGGCGCGCAGCGCGGGCGCGGCCTCCGTCCTGGTGGGCGGCTGCGCGGCCGGGACCTGGACTTCGGAGGCCGCGCGCGGCTCGTACGGATCGATGCGGCCGAGCAGGGGTGGCGGCGTCGGCGCGCGGGACGGCGATTCCGCCAGCGCCGGCACGGCCGCGCGCGGCACTGCGAAGTCCTGAGGCTCGTGCTGGGGCATGGGCGACGGCGCCGCGGGCGGGGCCGCGGGCGACGGCGGGGGCCGGGGCGTCGCGTCCTCCGCGGGAACGAGCGTCACGCGAACCGCCGGGACCGGCTCGCCCGTGCGGACGCGGAGCGCGGCCGGGTCGGCGTCGCTTCCCGCCAGGCCGAGAAAACAAGAGGCCGCACCGACCGCCGCGTGCAGGCCGGCCGACAGGAACCAGACGATGGCCGCCGTCGGCGGACGGGCGATAGGGATGGGCGGCGGTGCGGCCTGCGGCATGGGCGTCCTCTCAGCGCGTCATCTCCAGCCCGAAGATGAAGTTGCGGCCCGGCTCGTTCAGGCCGGAGCCGTGGATGCGGTAGTCGGCGTTCGTCACGTTCTCGACGGCGAAGGTCAGGTGGACGCCCTCGACGACGCGCCACCCGGCGCGGAGCGCGAGGGTGGCGTAGCCGGGCGTCCCGTTGGGCGGGATGCGGCCGGTGTCGGCGGCGTCGCGGGTGGAGAGGTCGTCCTGGCGGTCGGCCCAGGTGAAGGCGGCCTCGGTCCAGAAGCGGCGCTTCGACTCGTCCCAGCGGAGGCCCACCTGGGTGGTGGCGGGCATCAGGCGGTCGACGGGCTCGCGGTCCTTGACGAGGGCGGCGGTCGGGTAGGTGTCGATCTCGCCGTCGAGCCATGTCAATGTGCCGAAGGCGGTCCAGTCTCGGGCGAAGCGCCACGCGGGGGCGAGTTCGACGCCCTGGACGAAACCGTCGCCCTCGCTGCGCTTCGTCACCTCGTTCAGGCCGCGCACCAGCGCCCCCGTGGGCACGCGCATGATCATGTCCTGGACGACGGTGTAGAAGTAGGCGAACTGGAGGTCGAAGGCGTCGTAGGACGACTTGACGCCGGCCTCGTAGGTGAGGTACCGCTCGGGGTCGAGGCCCGGCGCGGGCGTCTCGATCTCGTTGGTGCGGGCTGTGTCGAACCGCGTCAGGTCCGACAGGTTCGGCGCCCGGAAGGCCTGGCTCGCGCCGGCGAAGACGTGCCAGTGGTCGGCCGGGTCCAGCCGATAGAGGGCGCGGCCGCTGGCGACGAAAGAGTTCCACGAGTCCGCGATGCGGGTCCGCAGGCCCGTCACGGGATCCTGGACGCTGCCCGCCCGGGCGCTGGCGCGGTCGTACCGGCCGCCGACCGTCACGTCCATCCGGTCGCACACGGGGATCGTGTCCTGGAGGTAGAGGCCGAAGAGGTCGTAGTTGGCGTCGTCGGCGACGGGGCCCTGGATCTGGCTCTGGCTCGAGGAACTGTTGACGGTGTCGTGGTAGAAGTCGACGCCGTAGGCCAGCCGCCCGATGGGCGTGCGGCTCTCCAGTTGGAGGAAGGACCCCAGCGTCCCCACCTCGAAGTCCTGCGTCTCGAAGCGGTTCCGCGTGCGCGTGCGGCGCTCCGTTTCGTTCTGCTGCTGCCACGAGAGGCCCGCGTGGACGGCGTCGACCCACGAGCCGATGTCCTCGGCGTGCAACTGGAGGTACGTGAGGTCGCGCCGCTGCCAGAGGTCGCGCCGCAGGTCCGTGCCAGGCGTCAGGCCCTCCCACGTGAGCCCCCAGACGGTCTGATGGGTGCGGGGGGCCTCGTACTGGCGGACGCTCTGGTGGCCGAAGACGACGCGCGTGTCGGGGTTGACGAAGTACTCGGCCTTCAGGTCGCCGTCCCACTCGCGGTAGCCGGTGTCGTACTGGGTGCCGACGCTGTGGCCGCCCTCGAGGTCGCCGTAGTGCTTGACGGATCCGCCCATGTACAGGCCGAACGTATGGTCCCACGTTCCGTAGGCCTCGACGCGGCCGGTCTGCGACCGCTCGGCGCTGGAGAGGCGGTACGACAGCCGCCCGCCGCCCTGGAAACCCTCGCCGTAGCCCCGCGGCCCGCGGGTGATGACGTTGACGGTCCCGCCGACGGCGTCGGAGCCGTACATCACGCTCCCGGGCCCCTGGATGATCTCCATGCGCAGGATCGACAAGGGATCGATCGTGCCCCCATACTGGTTGGGCCCGCTGCGGAAGACCGAGTTGTTGAGGCGCACGCCGTCGATGAGGAGGAGGTTCTGGTATCCCGTGAAGCCGCGGAGGTAGGGCGAGCCCTGGGCGAGGCCCGTCTTCTGGACCATGACGCCGGGCACGTCGCGCAGGGCGTCGGGCAGCGTGCGGTACGACTCGTCGCGGACGCGGTCGGCGTCGACGGTGTGGACGACGGCGGGGACGTCGAACGCCTCTTCCGGGAGGCGCGAGGCGGTGACGACGATCTCGCGCTTGCGCGTCTGGGCGGTTGCGCCCTCCTTTTCGGACTCCGCGCCCGCAGTCGCGTCGGGCTTGGGCGAGTCCGCGCTGGCGGTTGCGTCGGGTGCTGCCGGCGGCGCGGCCGGCGAGGAGTCGGGTTGCGGGCCCTCCGGCGCGGCGGCCCAGGCGGGGGCGGAGAGCCCAAGGACGGCGGCGAAGGCGAGCTGGCGGAGCGCTTGGCGAACGGGTCTCATCCGTGTCCTCTCGTGTCGAAGGCACTGCGTCCGGTTGACCCGCCGCCGCAGGCGGGCACTTACAGGGACTCCCCTCGCCGGAAGGAGGGACAAAGGGCGTGCCAGACGGCCCCAGGGGGCGGGATTTCCGTAAGTCGTGTGTTCGTGGCAGGTTAGAGACGTAGGAGGCGGAAGGAAGTGCGGCTTCGCGTGCGGCGTGTGCACAGGACGTGTGCAGGCGTGCACTTCTCGTGTGCGGCGTTAGTCCTACAGCGCCATTTGGGCCTGTGCGCGGTGGGTCTCCGCACCCACCGCGCAAGGAATGGCATGAGCGGCCGCCCGTGGGGCACGGCGCGGCGGGTGCGGAGACCCGCCGCGCAACGGGGCGCTGTACGATCAGTCGCCGAGGCCGAGTTCGCGGATCCGGTGGCGGAGGGTGTTGCGGTGGATGCCCAGCCGCTCGGCGGCGGCGGAGTGGTTGCCGCCCGTCTCCTGGAGGGCGCGGCGGATCAGGCCGCGCTCGACGGCCTCGGTGGCCAGGCGCAGGCGGTCGCGGCCGCCGGGGGGCAGGGCGTCGAGGTAGCGGGCGAGGAGGTCGTCCGGGCCGTCGCGCCCGCCGGCCGTGACGCCGGGCAGGCCCAGGCGGATCGTATCGGGCAGGTGGGCCGAGAGGATCGGTCCGCCGCCCGAGACCACGGTCGCGTGCTCGAGGGCGTTGCGGAGTTCGCGGACGTTGCCCGGCCACGCGTAGGCCTCGAGGAGGCGCGCGGCGTCGTCGCTCAGGGCCGGGGGCCCGCCCTTCGTCCCGGCCGCCGACCGCTGGCGCAGGAAGTGCTCGGCCAGGGGGAGGATGTCCTCGCGCCGGTCGGCGAGGCGCGGCAGGCGGACCTGGACGACCGCCAGGCGGTAGTAGAGGTCCTGGCGGAAGCGGCCCTCGTCGACGGCGCGGCCGAGGTCGCAGTGCGTGGCCGCCACGACGCGGACGTCGAGTTGCACGGGCTTCACGGAGCCCAGGCGCTCGACCGTCTGCGTGTCGAGGAACCGGAGCAACTTGACCTGGACCGCCAGCGGCAGGTCGCCGGCCTCGTCCAGAAACAGCGTGCCGCCGTCGGCGGCCTCGAAGCGGCCGGGCTTGTCGGCGTCGGCGCCCGTGAACGCGCCGCGGACATAGCCGAACAGTTCCCCCTCGACCAGGCTCTCGGGCAGCGCGCCGCAGTTGACGGCCACGAAGGGCCGGCCGCGCCGCGGGCTGTGCTCGTGGATGACGCGGGCGACGAGGTCCTTGCCGGTGCCTGTCTCGCCGAGGATGAGGACGGTGACGTCGCTCGTGGCGACGCGGACGATGCGCTTGTAGACCTCCTGGATGGCGCCGGAGCGGCCGACGAGGGTGGCGGCGTCGGAGAGCGGCGGCGCGTCGGCGCCCGCCGCGCGGGGCGCCCCGCGGGCCTCCAGGGCCCCCTGGACGAGTTCGGCCGCCCGCCCGAGGTCGACGGGCTTGACGAGGTAGTCGAACGCGCGGCCGCGGATCGCGCGCGTGACCGTTTCGAGCGACCCGTAGGCCGTGATGACGACGACGCGGGCCTGCGGGTCGACCTCGCGGAGGCGGTCGAGGACGTCGAGGCCGTCGGCGTCGGGCAGGCGCACGTCGAGGAAGACGACGTCGGCGGGGGCCTGGCGGTAGGCGGCCACGCCGTCGGCGCCCGTGGCCGCCACGCGCACGCCCATGCCGCGCCCCCCGAAGTAGCGCTGGAAGGCGAAGCAGATCGCCTCCTCGTCGTCGATGACCAGGATGTCGAGGGGCTGGGCCATGGCGCCACTATTACTGCAACGCAACTTGCACCTCTGCGCGGTGGGTCTCCGTACCCACCGCGCATGAACCGACCTTCTTGACCGCGCTACGCGCCATGGCGCGGCGGGTGCGGAGACCCGCCGCGCTAAGTTGCATTGTGGTATTATGGCGGCGGGGCGCGGGCGGCGTCAACCGGCCGGCCCGCCGCCGGGTCGGCCGCCGGCAGTTCGAACCAGAAGGTCGTGCCCTCGGCGCCGGACGTGTAGCCGATGCGCCCGCCGTGGCGCTCGACGTTGCGGCGGCAGACGTACAGGCCCAGGCCGACGCCGTCGGCCTTCGTCGAGACGAACGGGTCGAAGACGTCCTGGCCGTCGCTCATGCGGACGCCGGCGCCCGAGTCGGCGACGGTGAACCGGACGCCGCCCTCGGCGGTGCGGCGCGTGGCGAGGACGACGCGGCCGCCGGCCGCCGTGGCGTCGACGGCGTTCAGGACGAGGTTCATCACCACCTGGCGCAGGAGCGCCTCGTCCCCCCGGACCGCCGGCACGCCGGGGTCCCAGTCGCACGCTGTCTCGACGCGGGCATGGCGGCAGCGGGCCCCGAGGAGGCCGAGGACCAACTCGGCCGCGTCCTCCAGCCGCACCGCCGCCAGGGAGGCTGGGTCGAGCGGCGCATCCCGGGCGTCGGCCTTGCCGGCGGCCAGGCCGAGGAGTTCGTCCAGGTCGCCCTGCATCCGCTCGGCCTCGCGGAGGATGCGGTCGAGGCTCTCGTCGGAGCGGCCGGCGCGGGCGAGTTCCTCGGCCAGGACCTGGGCGTTCATGCGGATGCCGCTCAGGGGGTTCCGCAACTCGTGGGCGACCGAGGCCGCCAGTTGCCCGAGCGCCGCCAGCCGCGCCGACCGCGCCAGTTGGCCGCGCGCCGCCTCCAGGCGGCCCAGGAGGTCGTCGAACGATGCGGCCAAGGCCGCGATCTCGGCCGGGGCGGCGGCCGCGCCGGTGCCGCGCTCGGCCGCGAGGGACTGCCCCCCGTCCCCGCCTGCCAGATCCTGGCGGGCAGGCTGGCGGGCGGCGTCGGCCGAGAGGTGCCGCATCCGCCGCGCCAGGCCGCGCAAGGGACGCGTGATCGTCGTCGACAGCCACAGCGCCAGCACCGTCGCCGTCGCGATTGAGGCCAGCGTGACCCAGACGATCGTCCCGGCGGCGGCCTCCTTGGCGGCCTTGACCTGGCGCTCGGGCACGAGGACGTAGAGGGCGAAGCGGTCGGGACGGCCTTCGCTGTCGCCGCCGCGGGCGGCGGTCGCGCGCCCGACGAGGTACGTCGTGCCGCCCAGCGTCACGCTGCGGGCCGCCGGCTCCTGCGCCAGGCGGCGGACGACCTCGTGCTCCTCGTCGTCCGGGAGGCTGCTGGCGGCCGGCAGGGGCCCCTCGGCGGGCGCCGCGACGACGTGGGCGCCGAGGACCTGGTGGAGGCGCGACATCATCGTGTCCGACAGGGGCAGCCGCATCGTCTCGAATAGGCCGGCGGCGTTGGCGGCCGGGGCGTCGACCAGGCGGTGCTCGACCGCGCTGCCGGTCACCTCGACGCCGACCCAGCCGACGGCGACGCCGACCGCCACGACGAGGACGTTCATCGCCAGGATCAGGCGGCTCTGGATCGAGAGTCTCATGGCCGCCATCCTGGGCTGTGCGCACGTCCGTGTCAACGGTGTGGCGGGGAAAAGGCGAGGGGGCTTGGACGTCACCGCTCCCTGACGGTCGCGGCTCGGATAGGGTTGCGGCGCGTTTTCACGGCAGGATCGGGCAATGTCACTCGGCGTAGGAGCCGCGGACGGCCACCAGGGTCGTGCCGCCGCCGACGAAGCCGGCGGGCGTGCCGCCCGCGCCTTCCTTGTCGATCGTGCCCTGGTGCCCGGCGAGTGTCCCCGGTGCCGCGCGCGGGCGGGAGGGCCGACGGACACCGCGGGAATCGCCTTGCGGGGCGCGGGCGCGCTCTCTACACTGGGCGCCTGGGGACACGTCGGTTGCCCCGAGAGGTGCGGCTTCACCTTCGGACCGGAGCGGGCGATGGCCATCGACATGGAGCAGCGGTACGCGGAGCGGCTGAACCGGTACGTGACGGCGATGCGGAACGGGCGGCCCGACCGGGTTCCGATCCGCCCGTTCGTGGCGGAGTTCGCCGCCAAGTACGCGGGGTACACGTGCCAGGAGGTGACGCACGATTACGAGAAGGCGTTCGCGGCGGCCCGCAAGTGCGCCGCCGACTTCGACTGGGACGCGACGGTCGGCAACATGGTCTACGTCTGGACGGGCCTGACGCAGGCGATCGGCCTCAGGTACTACGCCATCCCGGGGATCGACATCTCGCCCGACTACGGGTTCCAGTACAAGGAGCCGTCGGAAGACGACGCGTACATGCAGCCGGACGAATATGACCAGTTGATCGAGGACCCGACGGGGTTCCTGTACAACGTCTGGCTGCCGCGCGTCGCCGCCCCCGTGAGCGCCCGGGGCAAGCCGACGAGCCTCGCGAACAACCTCTCGTTCCTCAAGGGCGGGATGGCGATGCTGTCGTACTTCGGCGCGTTCGGCACGCAGGCGGCGCGCCTGCGCAGCGAGTCGGGCACCGTGTCGGCCATCGCGGGCATCCTGAAGGCCCCGTTCGACATCCTGGCCGACAAGTTGCGCGGGTACATCGGCCTGGTGATGGACCTGTTTGAGCGGCCCGAGAAGGTGAAGGCGGCGTGCGAGGCGCTGGCGCCGCACCTGGCCCACGTGGCCCTGAGCGGGGCCGACCCCGCGAAGCAGGTGCCGGTCGGCTACTGGATGCACCGCGGCTGCGTGCCGTTTATCTCGCGCAAGCACTTCGACACGCTCTACTGGCCGACGCTGCGGCCCATCATCGAGTCCCTCTGGGCCGCGGGGCACCAGACGCTCTTCTACGCCGAAGGCAACTGGAACGCCCACCTGGCGAGTTTCGCCGACCTGCCGGCGGGCAGCATCGTCTACCACGTGGACCAGGCCGACGTCTTCGAGGTCCACCGCGCGATCGGCCACAAGTTCTGCCTGAGCGGGGGCATTCCGAACTTCCTCCTCGGTTACGGCACGCCCGCGCAGGTGCGCGACCGGTGCAAGGAGGTGATCGACGGCGTCGCGGGCGAGGGCGGTTACATCATGGATTCGAGCGCCATCGTCCAGAACGACGCCAAGGTCGAGAACGTCCGGGCCATGACGGAGTTCACGCGCGAGTACGGCGTCTACCGCGGGGGGGCCGCGCCGGCCCCCGCCCCGGGCAAGCCCGCGAAGGACCCCTTGCGGGGCTTCCCCGTGTCGGCCCGGCGGCCGGGGACGTGCCTGCCGTGGGAGGAGAAGGTGAAGGAACTGCCGCCGATCTCGGGCGACGCGGACCTGGTCCGGAAGGTATGGGAAGATATCGACGCACTCGGATACATGTACATTTGGCAGGTCCTGCTCTCGTTCTGAGCGGGCCGGCCGCGCGAGGGGAAGGCAAGGAGGACGCGATGCGACGCGAGGGAGCAGGGGAGCGGAGGTCCGCCCGCCGGGCCGGTGCCGTCCGGGCGGCCGTGCTGGCGCTGGCGATTGCGGCGATGGCCGCGGGGTGCAGCCCGTCCGGGACCGAGACGCCCGGCGCCGGGGAACCGAAGGCCGGCGCCGCGCTGGGGCCGGGCGCGCAGTTGCGCGAGGCCGCCAAGGCCGGCGACCTGGCCGCGGTCCAGAAGATGCTCGCCGAGGGCGTCTCGCCCGAGGGCTTCCTGGCCCTGCCCTGGGCCGTCGCCGAGGGCCACGAGGACGTGGCCGCCGCCCTCCTGGCCAAGGGGGCCGACGTCAACGTGCAGACCTGGCTCGGCCGCACGCCGCTGCACGTGGCCGTCCTGCCCCGCAATATCGACGGCGTCGGCGGGAGCGAGTACCAGCGCCTCCGCGAGCGGAAGGCCTACCCGGCCCTCGTGAAACTGCTCCTGGCCAAGGGGGCCGTCGTCGATGCCCGTGACGGCGAGGGGCGGACGCCCCTGCACTGGGCGGCCGTCGGCGACGAGGCGGACATCGCGACCCTTCTCATCGACGCCGGCGCCAAGGTCGACGCCCGGGACGGCGAGACCCGCACCCCCCTCCACCTGGCGGTCCGCGGCAACTTCCTGGATGTCGTGGCCGTCTTGCTGAAGAAGGGGGCGACGGTCGACGCGCCGGACCTTGCCGGCCGCACGCCCCTCGCCTGGGCCGCGTACGTCGGCTCCAAGGATCCCATCAAGCCGCTCATTGACGCGGGGGCCGACCCGAACCGCAAGGACCAGACGGGGAGCACGCCGCTGCACTGGGCCGCGCGGCGGGGCAAGAAGGAGGCGGCGGCGGCCCTCCTGGCGGCCAAGGCCGACCTCAACGTCCAGGACGCCCGCGGCTTCACGCCCCTCCACTGGGCCGCCGTCGCCGGCGACAAGGACATGGTCGAACTCCTGCTTGCCAAGGGCGCCGACCTCAACGCGAAGGACAAGGCGGGCCTGACGCCGCTCGGCGCCATCGGAAAACTGCCCCCCCAGGCGGTCACGCCCGAGGTCAAAGTCGTGGCCGACCTCCTGAAGAAGCGCGGCGCGAAGGAGTAGGCGCGGGCGCCTTGGCCGGATGGCGCATCACGCCCTCGCGCCGACCTTCTGCCGCCAGGGAGATTGTGGGCTGGTTTCCCCTCTCCCTCCAGGGAGAGGGGAGTCTGCCGGAGGCCTTCCCCAGGTTCCCTCTCCCTGGAGGGAGAGGGTGGCCGAAGGCCGGG
>CAYGZE010000137.1:0-10781 GCA_964354185.1 uncultured Anaerolineales bacterium
ACCTCGCGCAGGGTCTCCGGCCGGACGCCCTTGACCGTCGCCTTGGTGCCGACGGGGATGAAGGCGGGCGTGTCGACCGTGCCGTGCGGCGTCGCGAGGCACCCCAGCCGCGGGCCCTCCGACGACGTTGGCCCGTCCAGCCGCTGCCACCCGAATCCCTCAGGCGACGTCCTCAACGCGTTCGCTCCGACTCCCCCTCTCAATAGGCGCGGGCCAGTTTGACGCCCGGGTAGTAGTACCGGAGGATCTCCTCGGCCGTCTTGCCATGTTCCGCCAGGTACTGTGCCCCGTACTGGCACATGCCGACGCCGTGGCCGAACCCGCGGCCGGAGAAGGCGATGGCGTCGCCCCGGTCCTCGATTGTGAACCAGTTGCTCGCCACCCGCATCGCACCGACGAGGAGACGGAAGGTGCTGCTGCGCAGGGTGGCCGAGGCCCCCCGGGCGTCGACCAAGCGAACGAGCGTGACGCGGCCGCCCGACGACGTTGCCGCGATCTCCAGGCGGCTCAAGGGGCCGAGCGCGCGGACGGAGGCGTTGCTGCTTCGCCGCATGGCCTCGCTGATCTCCTGCTTCGTCAGCACGACGTCCGACCACTCATAGCGCCGCGACCGGTAGCAGTAGCGGCACGGGACGCCCTTGAGGGGCGGGAGCGTCGTCCCGCCGAAGACCTCGCCGGCGGCGGCCGTCGCGCCGCCGCACGTCGAATGGTAGTACATCGGCAGGAGCGTCTGCCGCCCGCCCTTCCCGCCGTAGGTCCCGACGATGGTCCAGGTCTCCAGGACGGCCTGCCGCGACTTCTCGGTCTCCGAGCCGAACCCGCCGTAGGCCTGGCTCAAGGTCGAGTCGTAGACGTCGAAGTCGCGGCGCGTGCCCGCGTTCCGCGCCCTCAAGGCAAACGTTCGTGCCGCCACGGCCTGGGCCTTGAGGGCCTCCAGGTTCCACGACGACGGCATCTCGTTGCAGACGACGCCGGCCAGGTAGCCCTCGAGGTTCAGGACGTTGACGGCGCGGAGCCCGCCGCCGGGGACGCGCGAGATCCGCACGATGCCGCGATAGGCGCGCTCGCGGCCGCCCGCGCTCGGGCGGACGCACACGCTGCCGTCCATGTCGCCCGAGAGTTCGACGGGCCCCGGGCCGACCGGCCGGCCGCCCAGGATGATCTGGCCGTCGGCCTCGGCAAGGTCGGTCCAGGCAAGCGTCTGGCCCGAGGCGACCTTGCGGCCGTCGTGCGCGAGGCGCCACGGTCCCGCGACCGCCACCGCCAAGCCCGGCGCGTCGTCGCCCAGTTTGACGCGAATCACCGGCACGCCCTTGCCCGCCGTGAGGTCGCGCGCCCCCGGCCCCTGGCACGAGCACCCGCCCAAGAGGACCGCCAGGCCCCCGAGCACGAGGACTGCCCCTTGGAGCCTCCACCACAGCCGCGCGTTCTGCGCTTCCGCGCTCACCCGTCACCCCCCGTCCTCGGCCCCTGCCCGCCCCCAGGCAGGTCGGAGTCCGCGCCTCCCCGGAAAAGGTGCACCTTCGTCGGTCCGAAACGCTCCGCTTCGCTGAAGAGGCAGCCGCAATACTGCTGCCGGTAGAGGCTCCGGCGCTTCGCCTCCTCGTGGCCGTGGGCTGCGAGGAGCCGCCAGTCCTCGTCGAGAAACTCGAGGCCCCGCTCGGAGGCGGCCTCGCGTCCGATCCGTCGGACGGCCTCGTGGTCCTGGTGCACGGAGGTCATCAGCGTCGTCGCGATGGCCGAGAAGCCGCCCTCCGCCGCCACGCGGGCCGTCTCCGCCAGGCGCAGCCGATAGCACGCCTCACACCGTTCGGGCCGGTCCCACGGGATGGCCCGCAGGAACGCCTTCGGATCGTACCGCGCATCGAGTCGCAGATCCAACTGCTCCTGGTCGGCCAGCACCTGGACGCTCTTCAGGCGGCGGCGGAACTCCAGGAGGGGCTGGATGTTGGGGTTGTAGAAGAAGACCGAGAACCATCCGGCCGAGGCGAGGGGACCGAGGACGCCTGCCAGGCATTCGCCGCAGCACGCGTGCACCAGAAGCGTCCGTTGGGCCATCGTCTGCTCGGACCCGTGCGGCCGCACACACGAGTGCGGCCTGACCGGAGGGTCTCCCCCGTCTCGCGCTCTCGACCGGTGCCGGCCGATCCCGGCCGTGCCGGCAACCCACGGCCCCTCACCCCGCCAGGGCCAGGCCGTAGCGCCTCAGCA
This sequence comes from uncultured Anaerolineales bacterium, assembly GCA_964354185.1. Taxonomy (GTDB): domain Bacteria; phylum Planctomycetota; class Phycisphaerae; order FEN-1346; family FEN-1346; genus CAYGZE01. The sequence continues at coordinate 2,212 of CAYGZE010000137.1, forward strand.
CCTGCTTGACCTCGTTGAGGGAGGTTTCGCCGAAGTTCTTGCTGGCCAGGAGTTTCTCTTCCGTGAGGGCCGCCAGTTCGCCGAGATTCTCGATCCCCAGGCGGTCGAGGCACTTGCGGCTGCGGGCGCTCAGTTCCAGGTCGGCGATGCGGACGGCGGCCGAGGACGTCCGCGGGACGGCCCGCTTGGGCGGGAACGCCGCGGCCAGGGCCCCGGCCAGCAAGCCGGACGCCGCCCCCTCCTCGTGCGACTCCACCGCCATGCCCAGCGTCAGGTTCTTCGACGACAGCATGTCCTTGATCTCCTGGAGGCTCGTCTCGCCGAAGTTCTTGTAGGAGAGCAGTTCCTGCTCGGTGTGGCGGATCAGGTCGCCGAGGCTGCGGATGTTCATCTTCTTGAGGCAGTTGCGGCTGCGGACGCTCAGCTCGAAGTCGGTGACGGGGATCTCGAGGACCTGGTTCCGCTTGTCGCGGCGGCGTTCGCTCTCCTCGTCATAGCACATCGTCTTCGACGCCTGGGCGTCCCGCAGGAACAGGCGGGCCCGCGCGTGGTTCGGGTTGACCTGGAGGATCCGGTCGAAGCACGCGACCGCCTCGTCGTAGCGGCCCGTGTCCTCGTAGAGGACGCCGAGGTTCAGGAGCGCCCCCTCGTGGATCGGCGGGTTCTGCACGCATTGCTTGTAGTAGTCGATGGCCAGGCTCTCTTCGCCGCGCAGGTCGTACAGGTAGGCGAGGCGGAAGAGCGTCGGGCGATGGGTGGCGTCCAGTTGCAGGGCCCGTTCGTAGGCCTCGATCGCCTCCTCGTACCGCCCCTGGGTCTCGCGCACGTAGCCCAGACGGTACTGGTAGTCCGCCGTCTCGATCCGGTCGCTCGGGACCTGCTTGAGCAGTTTCTCCGCCTCGTCGCTCTGGCCCTGAACGCACGCCTTCACGATCTCGTCCAATACGTCCGCCACGGCCTCACCTCCGCTCAAACGTTGCCCGCTCGGGCGCTCCCCTGGCCCGGGACTGTGGACGCGATATTGTACCGAACGGACGGCCCGATGCAACCCTTTCTGCGCGGCCAAGGTGCGTCCGCTCCCCGCCTGCCGGTGGCCGGGCCGCGCGGTCGGCCAGGGGACCGCAGGGAGGCATCGCGGGACAGGCCGTGCTATAATCGACGCATGGCCGCTCCCGACGATCCAGGCGAGGTCCCGGTGCCGTCCCGCCGCGTCGGCCGTCGGCGCTTCCTCAAGGCCGCCGTCGCCTTGGCCGTGGCGGGTGCGGGGACGGCCGCCTACGCCAGTTGCATCGAGCCGACCTGGGTCGAGGTGACGGAGGCCGACCTGCCCGTGCCCGGCCTGCCGCCCGTCTGGGAGGGCATGCGACTGGCGCATGTGACGGACCTCCACCTGGGTCCCCTGGTGCCGGCGGACTACCTGGCCCGGTGCCTCCGCCGGACCGCCAACCTCGCGCCCGACCTGGTGGTCGTCACGGGCGACTTCGTCACCGTCGGCCGGGAGAACTACGGCCCGCGCGCGGCCCGGCTCTTCCGCGACCTCGCCCCGCCCCTCGGCGTGTTCGCGTGCCTCGGCAATCACGACTACGGCGTGACGCACCGCGTGCGGCAGGCCGTGGGCCCGTCGCCGGTGGCCGCGGCACTGGGGGAGGTCCGCGTCCGCGTGCTCTCGAACGAGTCGGTGCGTCTCGCGAGGGAGGGCGGAGACCTCTGGATCGTGGGCGTCGAGGACCCCTGGTCGGGCCGGTGCGACCCGGCGAAGGCGATGGCCGGCGTGCCGCCCGGCGCCCCGGCCGTCATGCTCTGCCACAACCCCGACGAGGCCGAATCGCTCGCCGCCGCCGGCTGCCGCGCGATCCTCAGCGGCCACACCCACGGCGGCCAGATCGACCTGCCCCTGATCGGCGCGCCCATCCTGCCCGTGCGGCACCGCGACCGGTACCGGGGCGTCCACCGCGTGGACGGCGCGTGGCTCTACGTCAACCGGGGCCTGGGGTGGCTGTGGCAGGTGCGGCTGGGGTGCCGGCCGGAGATCGCGATCTTTACGCTGCGGGCCGCGCCGGCCGACCCGGGCGCGGCGGCCTGACAGGACCGCCCGGCCGCCCTCAGAGCCTGCCGATGGCCGCGAACGCCTCCTTGACCGCGGCCAGGACCGGCTTCGGGTGGAACGGCCAGGCGATGGCGGCATCGGACATCTGCGGCCAGGCGTCCGCGAGGTTCCAGAGGAGGATGCCGCCGCACTCCGGCCGACGCCCGAAGTCCTCGACCCACGTCTGATAGGCCGCGGCCTGGAGTTCCTGGCTCACGCGGACGTACTCCTCGATCGACGCCGGGGCCGCCCGGCCGCACGACTCCAGGTCCCGCGCCAGCGCCGCCATGCCCCGGAAGAAGCCGACGCGCAGCGCGTCCGTCGCGTGATGGGCCCAGGCGGGCCCCTCGGGCGGCCAGAGCGGCGCCCCGCCGAGCATCGCCCGGACGACTTCCACGTCGGGGAGCGAGAGGTACCCGATCTCCGAGACGAACGCGGCCCGGTGGTCGTGGAAGTAGGCGTCGCGGTAGTCCGCCCCGTGTTTCCAGAGATGCGCCTCGGAGTCGGTCTCGTCGTTGTACCGGTGCCCGGCGGGCGAGTGGGGGCTGGACGGGACGAAGGGGCGGTCGGGGTCCAGGCGGCGGAGCACGTCGGGGATGACCTCGCGCGTGATGCGGTTCCCCGCCGCCTCCTCGGGCGAGGCGTAGCACCCGTCGCACTCGTTGTCGCCGCTCCAGACGGCCAGGCACGCGTGGCCGCGAAGCGTGCGGACGACCTCTTCGGCCTCGGCCCGGACCTCCCCGAGGAACGCATCGTCCTGCGGATACTTGGAGCACGCGAACATGAAGTCCTGGAACACGAGGAGGCCGAGGCGGTCGGCGGTGTCGTAGAAGTCGGGGGTCTCGTAGGTCCCGCCGCCCCAGATGCGGAGCATGTTGGCGCCGGAGTCCCGGGCGGCCTCCAGGAGCCGCGCCCGGCGTTCGGGCGTCACGCGGGCGAAGATCGCGTCCGGCGGCGTCCAGTTCCAGCCGCGCATGAATACCTCGCGGCCGTTCACGGCGAACTGAAAGCGGTGCCCGCCGTCCGGCGTCGGCGACCGGTCGAGCGAGATCGTCCGGACGCCGAAGTGCCCCGCGCGCTCGCCCACCGTCCGCCCGTCCGCACCGACCACGCGGACGCGGTACGGATGGAGGTGCGGCTCGCCCGAGCCGTGCGGCCACCAGAGGCGCGGCCGGAGCACGCGCCACCGGAACCGGACCTCGTGCAGGCCCGGGCGATCCGGAAGCGCGGCCTCAAACGTCTCTCCGCCCGCATCCATGATCAGGCGCAGGCCCCCGCGGGCGCCCGCGAGGACCTCGACCTCGACGGTCGCCTCCAGGTCGGCCGCCGCGGCCCCCTGCCCCTTCGGCGACTCCAGGGCCGCGGTGCGGACCCAGACGTCGCGGACCGCCGCCTCCTCGACCAGGACGAGTTCCACCGGCCGCCAGATGCCCACCGTCACCAGGCGCGGGGCGATGTCCCAGCCGTAACTCATCTGGGCCTTGCGCGCCAGTTGCCGCGGATGGCCCCACGGCGTCTCCGCGCGCGAGGGCCGCTCTGTCGGGGCAAACAGGGGCGACGCCAGCCGCACCGCCACCACGGCCGCTGCGCCGGGCGCCAGGCGGCCCGTCACGTCGACCTCCAGCGGCGTGAACATATTGGCGTGCTGCGCGATCTCCGCGCCGTCCAGGTACACGGTCGCCTCGCAGTCGAGGCCCGCGAAGCGAAGTCGCACGGTCTGCCCCGGTCCGGACGGCCAGTCGCGCGGCACCGTCACATGCGTCCGGAACCACCAGTCCTTCTGTTCCATCCAGAGGGCGGCGTCCGTGTTCGTCCCGACGAACGGGTCGGGGATGAGCCCCGCGCGCAGGAGGTCGAGGTGGGCGTCGCCCGGGACCTCGGCGGGAATCCAGCGCGAGTCGTCGGTCGCCGGGTCGGCGCACTCCGCGAGGCGCGCGGCATAGTCCGTCCACGTCATCCGCCAGCCGGCGCCGAGGCTGATCCGACGCATCCGACTCCTCCTGCGGGACGCGCCCGCGGCGGCCGGTCAGAGCCCGGCCAGCAGGTCCTTGAGCGCCGGGTAGAGCCGCTGGTAGGCGCGGACGCGCTCCTGGTAGACGGCGTGCCGCGCGGCGTCGGGCTCGAACACGCGGTAGCGCCGGACGAACCGGGCGATCGCCTCCGGCACGCTCGCGAGGGCGCCCGTGGCGAGGCCCGCCAGGATGGCCGCCCCCACGACGCCGCACTCCGTGATCGCCGGCCGCACGAACCGCACGCCGAACACGTCGGCCTTGATCTGGAGCCACACGTCCGACTTCGCGCCGCCGCCCGTGGCCACGAACTCCGACGTGTCGATGCCCAGGGCCTTCAGGGAGTCGATCGTCTCGACGAAATAGAACGTGGCCGACTCCATGATCGCCTTCAGGATCTCGCCGCGCGTCGTCCGCGTCCGCAGGCCGACGACGGCCCCGGCCGAGTCGCTGATGAAGTGCGGCGCGCCGGTGGCCTCGAAGTGCGGCAGCACCAGGAGGCGCGTCGGCTCGGCCGGCATCTCGCGCGCGAGCACGTCGTAGACGTCCTCCCGGCCGCGCAGGCGGTCGCGGTCGGCCGCGGCGAACGTGTCGCGGAACCACCGGACCAGCGACCCCGCCTGGTTGAAGAGGAACGAGACGTACAGACCCCCGAGGACGTGGTGCTCGACGTTGAGGCCCCGCTCGAGCATGGCGGCGGCGGGCGGCACGCGGCCGAAGGTCGGCGTGATGCACTCGACCGTCCCGATGCCGCAGACGGCCTTGCCCGCCTCGGCTGCGCCCGCCCCGAGCGAATTGCACGACTGGTCGTGCCCGCCCACAACGACCGCCACGCCGCGCGGCAGCCCCAGTTCCGCCGCGGCCGCGCCGCTCACGGTCCCCGCGACCGTCCCGCTGGGGACGCATCGCGGGAGTTTCGCGCGGTCGATGCCGCCGCGCTCGAGGAGCGCGTCCGACCAGTCCTCGCGCCGGAGGTCAAAGAGGAGCGTGCGGCTCGCGAGGCTGAAACTGGTGACCGGCTCGCACCCGAGGACCGCGCCGACCAGGTCGCCCCAGAGGAGGAACTTGTCGGCCTCGCGGTAGACGCCGGGGCGGTGCTCCTTCAGCCACAGGAGTTTGGGGAGCGTGTAGTGGGGGGCGAGGATGTTCGCGTTGATCTCGTAGAACGCCTCGCGATCGAGGCCGCGCAGGGCCGCCTCCAGAAGGTCGCCGCCGCGCACGTCGCTCGAGAGGATGCTGGAGTCCAGGATCCGCCCGTCGCGCGCCACGGGCGTCACGGCCTCGCCCATGGAACTCACCGAGAGGGCGGTCACGGGGTCGCCGCGCGCGCCGGCGGCCGCCTCGGCAATGGTCTCCTTGACGCGGGCGACGACCTGGCGGCTATCGAGTTCCGCCCAGCCGTCCCGCTCGTGCCGCGTCGGGTACTCGCGGTAGGCGCTTGCGCGCATCGCGCCGTCGACGGAGAAGACCGCGGCCTTGCAGCCGGCCGTCCCGACGTCGATGCCCAGCAGGCTCATACCCGCGTCACCTCGTAGCCCAGGTACCGCTCGAACGCCTCGGCCACCGGCTCGACGACCACGCCCGGCGTCACGCTGACGTGGTGGCGGTGGCCCATGTAGCCGATCGCCTGGAGGGCGTCCTGGAGGTGCGGCACCTCGGCCACCCCGGCGCAGCCGAAGAAGTCGGCCGGTATGGGGTCGTCGGTGAACCGGCCCCGGCCCAGGTAGAACCTCAGGCGGCCCTCGGCGGTGAGCATGCTGCCGAGGGTGAACGGCGTGGGGGCGATGCGGCCGACGTTGCACCCGAACGCGCAGCCCTTGCCGACGGCGTTGGCGAGGATCGCGTGATCGGTGATGCGGCCCTTGCCGGTCATCATCGTCTGCGGCACCGGGCCGCAGTGGAACAGGATGCACTTGCCGGGGTCGTCGCCATAGTTGTTGTTCCAGTCGAGGCACGTGGCGACGTTGCCGGAGGCAAGGCTAAGGGCCCGCATGGCGACGGCGTTGCCGACGTCGACCTCGCAGGCCGTCGGGATGCCGCGATCGTTCATCTCGCTGAGGAGCACGCACGGGCTGATCCCGAGTTGCTGCTGCATCTCGACCCAGCAGCGCAGGGCCACCGCGTCCATGCGGTACTCGGCGACCACCTGGTCGACGGCGACGCCGAGGCGCGCGATCTTCTGGAACGCCGCTGCCGGGACGCCCTGCCACGACGTGTAGGCCCGCAGGCGCGCGGCCTTGCGCTTCAGGGCCGCGTCGCTCGCCTTGACGGCGTTCATCCGCGCAAACAGGTCCGACAAGTCGAGCGTCTCCATCGTGATGCCGTGGCGCTGGAGGGCGAGTTCGTCGATCCGCACCGTCTTGAACGCCGTCGTCCGGGCGCCGATCGCGCCGACGACCATGTCCCTCATGCCGCCGACGACGCGGCAGACGCGGTCAAAGAGGTCGATCTGGGCGGCAAACGCGGCGCTCGTCGGATCGACCGTGTGCGGCTTCAGGGCGGTGAACCGCACGCCGTACTGGCAGAAGACGTCCATGATGGAGAACTTTCCGCAGAAGGCGTCGCGGCGGACCGCGGGGGCCATCCGGTCGAGGTCGTCGGGATAGGCCTGGACGAGGATGGGCACGCCGGCGTCCTTGAGTGCGGCCACGGCGCCCGTCTCGTCGCCGAAGTTCGGGAGGCACAGGACCACGCCGCCGAACTTGCCGCGATTGGCGCGGAGGAAGGCGGCGTAGCGCTCGCCCTCGGCGGGGGTCTCGACGGCGCCGTGGCGCGTTGCGCGGGCGTCGAGCATGAGGACCTCGTGCCCCAGGCCGCGCAGCACCTCGGCCATCTCGCGCCGCGCGCCCGCCTGGAGCGAGGCCGGAAAGAAGCCGCGATTCCCGAAGAACACCGCGAACGTCGTCTTCTGCGTCGCCATGACTCGCGCCCTCCGTTTCAAGCGTTCTGTGGGTCCGACCGGACTTCCCCGGCCGGGTGGATGACGTCGGCCGTTCCCGCAACCTCGAGGTCCTCGCGGATAACCCGCAAGGCGGCCTCGCGGACGGCGTCCTGGGCCTTCCGGATCGAAACCGCCATGGCGGCCTCGTAGGGCTGGCGGATGGCCGTCCCGATGTTGATCTTCGCGATGCCGTGGCGGATCGCCTCCAGGACGCAGGCCCGGCGGATGCCGCTGCCCCCGTGAAGGACCAGCGGCACGCCGGTCGCCTCGGCGATGCGGTCCAGGCGGTCGATGCTCAGGCGGGCCTCGATCTTCTTCTCGACGCGCCGCTCCGTGATCGCCCCGTGAACGCTGCCGATCGCGACCGAGAGCCAGTCCGCGCCCGACTCCCGGACGAACCGCCCCGCCTCGGCCGGGTCGGTAAAGCCCCGGCCCGTGGCGAAGAGTTCCTCGTACGGCGGCAAGGGGCCGAACTCGTGGCCGAGGACGGCGCCGAGTTCGGCCTCGACGGGGACCCCCGCCGGACGCGCGAACGCGACGATCCGCCGCGTCTCGGCGATGTTCTCCTCGAGCGGCAGGCGCGACCCGTCGATCATCACGGAATCGTAGCCCAGGTCGACGGCCTCCCGCAGTTCGGCCGCCGCGTCCACCCGCAGGGCATCCTCGTCGATCACGGGCACGTGGTCCACGTGCAGCCGCGTGAACCGCTCGTCCTTGGTGCGCTCGTACTCCTCGCGGACTGCCGCCAGGCTGCCGGCGTGGAACTTCACCCACTCGAGGCGTGCGACGCCGATCAGGCCAAACGCGCGGGCCTCGCGGAGCGCCTCGACGACGGGGGCCATCATCGGCAGGTACGGGATGTTGAACATCGGGACCGCGGTCCGCATCTGCCAGGCCCGGCGTACCAGCGCGCCCGCGCCGGGCGTCGCCTGGCGCCCGGGCCGGACCGCATCGGACCGCCCCTCGCCGTCTCCCGCCATGCCCGTGCCTCCTCAGGGGTTCGCGCGGCGGGCAGCGCGACGGAGCCGCCCGGCGCCTGCGCGACGCGTATCATGCCACGTCGGGGCCCGCGAGGCAAGGGAGCCTTCGGAGAGCCTTCGGAGAGAGCCTTCGCGCGGGCGGCGCGGGGACCGGGGCGCCGCCGCAGAAAAAAAGGCCCGGGACCCCCGCGCTGACGAGGGTCCTGGACCCCTGCGCTCCACGCGCGGAACCTGCGACCCTAGTTCTGCGTGGAGGGCTTGTTGCTGGACCCGGAGCGGTTCTCGGCGGCCTTATCGACCTCGTCGCTGGCCTTGGTGACCTCGTCCTGGACTTCCTTGAGGCCCTTCTTGAACTCGACGATGCCCTTGCCCAGGCTCCGGCCCACCTCCGGCAGGCGCCGCCCGAACAACAGGAGCGCGACGACGCCGATGATGACGATCTCCCAGAAACTCGGCATATAGATTGCCAACTGGCTCACGATTCTTCCTCCTCTGATTGCGCGCACATTATACCGGGGCCCGCGCGGCAGGTCAACGCAAATCGGGCCCGGCGC
>CAYGZE010000138.1:0-10731 GCA_964354185.1 uncultured Anaerolineales bacterium
CCGTGTCCACCGCCTCCTGCGACTCCATCCGGGCCGACGGCCCCACCACATGCCACGCGACCGGATGTTCGCGCAGCGTCTGAATCTGGCGCCGCCGCGATTCCTCCTTGCGCCAGTGGTCGATCACGGCGTTGACCGCCACGCGGCGCAGCCACGCCCCGACCGTCGCCGCCGAGTCCATCTCCCCGAGGTGCCGCCACAGCCGGATGAACACGTCCTGCGAGAGGTCCTCGGCCAGCGTCGCCCGGCGCACCAGCCGCAGGATGAGCGGATACACCGCGCCCTGATACCCCCGGACGAGTTCGCCGAACGCCTCGGCGTCCCCGTCGCGCGCCGCGCGCAGAAGGGCCTGCGTGCCTTCGCGGCGGCGAACGACCGCCTCCGTGAGGCCCCCCAAGGCCTCCGTGCGCCCGTTGCCCAGCGTGCCCACAGCCGTGGTCATCGCTTTCTCCCGCACGGCTGACCCTTCCACTGCTTTAGACGTTCCCGCCCCGCACGACGTTTCCAGAAAAACCGCCTCTCTACCTGGATTATACGGTCCGAGAGGCCCGCGCGGCGGAACTTTACCCCCTGGCACCCGCCGGCGGGTCGCCAGGGCCTTCCGGCCGCCCGCCACCGCGCTCCGCGCCTTTCCCGCCCTCCTCGCCGAGGAGTGCCCCCACCTTATTCCTCAGGTCGGTGGCCAGCGACAGTTCCCACTTGACGAGCATAACCACCCCATCGAGGCCCTGGGCGACCTCTCTAAGAACCTTGTCGGATTGCCCCATCGGCTTCCCTCCTCCGGATTTTCCTTGCCTGGCGCGGGCCGCCCCTGTAACATTCCCTATTGCGAATACCGACGCCTAATCATACACGAAAGCGGACGCCCGGCAACAGAATACACGCGAACGCGAATGTCCAGGCCGGGTTTGCGGCCGAACCGGAGGGTCAACCCTGGCAGACCCCGACACGAACCTGTGCGATCGGCTCCGGGACCTGAGGTTCAGGGTCTTCGGGCCCCGCGGGCGGGCGGCCTTCGCCCGGGCCCTCGGTGTAAGTCCTTCAACGTACAACTATTACGAGAAGGGGCGCCGCCCTCCCGCAGCCCTTCTCGCGCGGGCTGCCGAGGTCACCGGCGCTAGCCCCGACTGGCTCCTGACAGGACGCGGGGAGCCTTTCTCCCAGGGCCCGAAGGATGCCCCTGACACAAGGTTGTCACAGCAGGCCGGCGAAATGCTGGATCGGTTCGCGCGCCTGGCCGGCGGCCCCGGCGAGAGCGCGGCGGCCCGCGCGGCCCTGCGCGGACTGCTGGAGCGCATCGAGCGGACCCTCCCGTCGCGCCCGCCCGCGTGGACCCCCTCCCCCCTCGCCGCCAGGCCGACCCAGGTCCCGATCCTGGGCAGGACCGCCGCCGGCATCCTCGCCGCGTGGGAGACGTTCTTCGCCGGCCACCAGGACCCCGCGAACCTCGACCGGCTGCTACAGCAGGTGGAAGGCCGCCCCGGACGGCAGCGGCCGGCCAGTCTGGCGGCTGCCGATCCGCAGACGGAGTCGGAGGCAACGCCGGGCGACGCGGCCCCCGTGCTCATTCAACTATCCGAGCCGACGCCGGACGGCGTCGCCGAATTCGTCGACCTGGCCGGCCTCGGCCCCGCGGCCCCGGGGACGTTCGCGCTGCGCGTCGATGGCGACAGCATGGCGCCGAGAATCCGCGACGGCGACATCGTCGTCGGTCGGCGCAGCGTGGCGCCCGAGCCCAGTCGCGCCGCGATCGTCCAGATCCGCGGCCACATCGGCGTGACCGTCAAACTCTGGCGGCCGGAAGGGGACGCGGTGCACCTCGTCCCCATCAACGAGGCATATGAAGGTGCCCGGTTCCGGCGGGCGGATGTCCTCTGGGCGTGTCGTGTCCTCTGGGTTGTGCGACTCTAGGAGGTCGGGGAGCCCGACGAGCGCGGCGGCAACCGCGGCGGCCGCGGCCGCGACGATCGCCGCCCGCTTCAGGAAGCGAAGCCGCCGCCGGAAATGCCCCACCCCCGCCAGGTCGCACGCGAGCGCCTCGAGGAACGCCCACCGCCGCGCGACGCCGAAGTGACGCCACCCTCCGGCCGTCTCCGCCGCCCCGTTCAGCCGCGCGATCCGCCTGAGCGCGCTCGTGAACAGGGCCACCGTGTGCGCGCAGACGGGCAGCGGGTCGGCGCGGGGCCCTGTGTCCGCCGCGTCCTGCGCCGCCGCGCACCCCGCGGGGCACGCCACCGTCGACACGGCATAGAGGTCGGCCTCGAGTTCGCACCGCCGCGACAGGTAGCCGAAGACGAGCCACCAGTAGGCGAACATAGACAGCCCCACTCCCACCACACCGAGCCTGAAGTCCCGCGTGATCCACTCCACCAGGACCCCCACGACGACGGCTGCGCTCATCGCCCCCAGGGCCAGAACGGCGTAGAGGGCGATGTGGCGATGTTTGACGTGGCCTGCCTCGTGGGCGAAGACGGCCTCGACCTCGTCGGGCGGAAGGCCCAGCAGGAGCGCATCCGTGATGAGGATGTACCGCAGGGGGCCGACCGCGCCGATCATGCAGCCGTTGACCATCGTCAGGTTCGTCCGCCAGACGAGGATGTTGCCGATGCGGATGCCCGCGCGCCGCGCCACAGCCGTCAGGCGCGTCCGCAGGTCCCCCTCCGGCAGCGGCTCGGTCCGCCAGCACGTGCGGATCCACGGGCCCGACAGGACGAGCGCCCCCGCCACCGCCCCGAGGAGGATGACGGCGGCCAGCGGCCCCTGGCCGGCCGGCCCCAGGACGTACGCGACGACGTCCTCCAGGGCCACCAGGATCAGGAGCGGGACCAGGACGATCAGGAGGTGCTGGCGGAGGGCGAAGACCACGTACCGCGGCAGCGTCCACCGCCCCGCGACCGCGCCGACGCCGCCCCGCTCGAACAGGACCGCGCGCAGCGTCCGGTCGGCCCAATAGAGCGCGGACCACGACACCGCCAGCAGCACCACGAACGGCGCCACAACCAGCGCGTACGCCGGCAGGCCCCACCCGCGGCCGACCCAGCCCAGGACCAGCGCCGGCCAGTCGAGGACCAGGAGCATGACGGCATAGGCCCCGACCACGAGGAGCCGGTACAGTTTCCCGAGGCGTCCGACGGACCGCAGGAACCGCTGCTCGTCGCGCTCGAGGGCCCCCCGCCGCCAAAGGATCCGCGCACTGAGGGCCAGGCCCACCGCCAGGATGCCGGCCACGAGGGCCGCCATCCCGAGCGCCACGGGCAGCACGTCCGGCGTCGGCCGGCCGTCGGCCAGGTCGATCGAGACCAGCCCCAGCGCCAGCCCCAAGAGCACGTACCCGTACATCGCGACCCTCGCGCCGGCCGACCGCGGCTCATCGCCCGTCGTCCGGCTTCTTGTGGCGGATCTTCGGCTTGTAGACGAAGTAATCGAAGTCGGGGCTCTGGACAGGGCCGTGGCACGACATGCACAGGCGCGACGAGATGTTGATGTCCGGCTCCGGCTTGACCTTCTTCTCGTCGTGGTCGCTCTGGACGACGTGGCACGCCTGGCAGGTGACGCGGCCGAGGCCGGCCTTCTTCTCCATCGACACGAAGCCGCCCGACCGGCCGTAGCCCATCGTGTGGCACATGAGGCATTCCGGGTCCTCGTGCCGCCCGGCCCGGCGCAGCGACTCGTAGGCCCGGGCGTGGCGGGTCGTCCGCCACTGCTTGTACTCAGGCTCGTGGCAGGCGCCGCACGCTTCGGCCGTGTCGAACCGGTCGGGGATGCCCGTCAGGTTCCAGTCGGGGGGCGGGGCGTCCTTGGCCTCCTTGACGTAGACCCAGTAGAGGTCCATGACCCAGGGGGCGTCGGGGACGCGGGCCGACAGTTCCGTCATCTCCTGGACGAGGGTCGGCCGCCGGTCCTTGCCCCGGCCGAGCGCCAGGGCGCCCAGGATCCGGCCGGCCTCGCCCGTGCCGACGAGGAGGGTGCGCCCAATCCGCTCGGGCTTGACGAGGACCTTCTCGTCGTGGCCGCTAACCACCAGGTCGATGCCGTCGACCTCGGCCGCCAGGTCGCGCGACGCGTAAAGCGGCTGGTGCGAGAGGGCGACCACGAGGTCGCATCCCTTGAGGGCCGCCACCTCGCGGCGCGCGGCCTCGGCCGGGTCCTCGACCCGCAGGCCCGTGCGCCACTCCATGGGCGGAAAGCCATAGGCCTTGTCGGCGACGACCGCGAAGATGCCGACCCGCAGGTCCGCGATGGAGCGGACGACGTGCGGCGGGGCGACGGGCTCGCCGGCCGCGTCGCGGACGTTCGCGCAGACGAGCGGCAGACGCTCCTCCCGCTGGAGGCGCCGCAAGTACTCCGCGCCCAGCAGAAACTCCTGGTCGCCCAGGGCGATGGCGTCGTAGCCCGACCGGGCCAGCACCCGGGCCAGGTACTTGGCCTTCACCTCGTGCCTGTGATCGGGGAAGAGGTCGCCCGCGTCGACCAGCAGGACCTCCGGGCGCGTGCGGCGGTACTGCTCCACGAGGGCCTGGCGCTTGGCGAGGCCGCCGCTCGGGTTCGACGGGCAGCCGCAGGCCGCCAGGACGCCTTCGTCGTTGGCGCAGAAGAGGAGGACGGGCCCCCTGCCCTTGCCGCCGGGCTCGCAGCCGCCGGGCAGGCCGAGAACGAGCGCGACGACGGCCGCGGCCGCGAGGGCGGCAACCGCCGGCCCGCCCCGGCGGCCTCGCAGGAAGGGCCAGACTCGCCCCGGGCCGGAGCGCCTGCGCCCGGGTCCGGCGATCGACGCGGCTTGAGGGACTTCGGGGTTACACACGCTCGCTCACAAGCGGCGGCAGGCTGACATAGTGGACGCGCCTCATGAAATCCATGCCGCGGAGTTCGTCCAGCACCTCGGGGGACGGCACGGCGTCCAGCGTCAGGGCCAGGCAGGCCTCCTGGGAGTCGGCCTTGCGGCCGAAGGTCATGCTGGCGATGTTGATGCCGTGCTTGCCGAAGACGCTGCCGACGTCGCCGATCACGCCGGGGCGGTCGTCGTTGTGCGTGATCACCAGGTCGCCGGCCGGCCGGAGTTCCATGTAGAACTCGTCGAGGGCGGTGATGCGCGGGTAGTGGACGGCAAAGACCGTGCCGTAGGCGGAATGGGTCTCGATGTCGCCCTCGGCCGTCACGCGAAGGCTGGAGACGTAGCCCCGCGCGTCCGAACTCGTGCGCTCCGAGACCTCGACGCCGTTCTCCTTCGCCACAACCATCGCGTTGACGATGCTCAGGGGCGAGGGCGCGACACGCTGGAGCATGCCCATGACGACGCTGATGGTGACCAGGGTGCACTTCTCGTCGGCGATCTCCCCGGCGTAGGTCACGACGAGGCGCTTCAGGCGGCCGTGCATGAGGGCGGCCAGGATGGCGCCCATGCGATGGCCCAGTTCGGCGTAGGGCTTCAGTTCGCCGGCTGCCGCGAAGTCCATGGCGGGGACGTTGACGGCCCCGCGGAGTTCGCGGCCCTTGAGGAAATCGACCAGGTTCACGCACGCGTCGATCGAGACGTTGCGCTGGGCCTCGTGGCTGGAGGCCCCCAGGTGCGGCAGGCACAGGACCTTGGGGTGCTCGAGAAGGCGGCGATTCTCGGGCGGCTCCTTCGGATAGACGTCCATCGCGGCGCCGGCCAGGCGGCCGGATTCGAGCGCCTCCAGCAGGGCGTCCTCGTCGACGATGCCGCCGCGGGCCGCGTTGATGACGAACGCGCCCTGCGGGAGCATGGCGAGTTGTGCCTTGCCGATGATGCCGCGCGTCTCGTCCGACAGCGGCGTGTGGACCGTCAGGTAGTCGGCCTCGCGCAGGAGTTCGTCGAGGGTGGCGACGAGGCGTATCTGCTTGGCCAGGTCCTTGGCACCGGCGACGAACGGGTCGTACCCGATCACCTTCATGTCGAACGCCAGGCACCGCCGGGCGACGGCCGTGCCGATGCGCCCGAGGCCGACGATGCCCACCGTCTTGCCCGCCAACTGGCACCCCATGAAGGACTTGCGGTCCCAGCGCCCCTCCTTCAGGCTCTGGCAGGCGGGGGCGATGTTGCGGCTGACGGCGAGCATGAGGCCGACGGTCAGTTCGGCCGTCGAGAGCGTGTTGCCGTCGGGCGTGTTCATCACGACGATGCCGTGCCGCGTGGCCGTCGGCAGGTCGACGTTGTCCACGCCGACGCCCGCCCGGGCAATCACCTTCAGACTGCCCGGGGCGCTCAGGACGTCCGCGGTCAACTTGACGCCCGAGCGGATGCAGACGCCGTCATACTGGCCGAGAATGGCCTTGAGTTCGTCCGGCTTGAGGCCGATCTTGATGTCGACCTCGACGTCGGGCTCGGCCTTCAGGATCTGCAATCCCTCGTCCGCCAGTTTGTCGGCGATCAGGATCCGCATCGGAGGCTCCCCCTTGCCGGCGCTCACTGGGCCAGGACCTTCTGGGCGGCGGCCACGCCGGCCCCGAAGTCCACCTTGTATCCGAGCTTCGCGAGGGCCATCTCCAGGGCCGCGATGGCCGCCAGAATGTCGAACGCGTCCGTGTAGCCCATGGTCGTGAAGCGGACGATCTTGCCCTTGAGTTTCCCCTGGCCGCCGGCCGGACGCGCGTTGTACTGCTTGGCCATCACCTTGGGCAACTGCTCGCCGTCGACGCCGTCCGGCACCACGAGGGCGGTGACGCTGTCGGAGGGCGCCTCGCTGTAGACCTTGAGGCCGAGGGCCTTGGCGGCGGCCCGGATCGCCTCGGCCCGCTTGCGGGTCTCGGCCCAGATGGTCTCGAGCCCCTCGGCCTTGATCATGGTGAGGGCCTTCACAGCCGCGCGGACCATCACGTTGGCCGGCGTGTAGGGGTTGTCGAAGTCCGCGGCCAGAGCCTTCCGGTAAGCCTTCAGGTCGGCGTAGTAGACGTGGCCCTTGGTGGCCTCGATCTTCTTCCACGCCTTGGCGGAGCAGGCGATGAAGGCCAGGCCGGGCGGGAGCATCAGGGCCTTCTGGCTGCCCGTGACGGCAATGTCGACGCCCCAGGCGTCCATGCGGAACGGCATCGCGCCGATGCTCGAGATGCCGTCGACCACGAGGAGGGCGGGCGTCTTGGCCACGACCTTCGCGATCGCCTCAACGTCGGTCACCGTGGCGGTGGACGTCTCGCACTGGGTGGTGTAGACCGCGACGGCGTCGGGATGGGCCCTGAGGGCGTCGGCAATGAGGGCGGGCGACGGGGGCGTGCCCCACGGCACGTCGAGGTTGACGACGCGGGCGCCGAACGCCTCGCCCAGTTCCGACCAGCGCTCGCCGAACTTGCCGCCCCGGATGACGATCATCGTCTCGCCGGGGGCCGCGACGCACGCCACGGCGGCCTCCATCGCCACCGAGCCGCTGCCCGTCAGGGTGTACACGTCCGCGTCGGTCCCCAGGACGTACTTCATGTCCTGGGTCAGTTGCTCGAGCATCCGGCGATACTCGGCCGTCCGATGGTGGAACATGGGCCGCGCCAGTTCCAGGAGGACCTCCTCCGGCACCGGCGTCGGACCCGGCGTGAACAGGCGCTGTTTGAACATGCAGCCTTCCTCCCCTTGTGCAAGAGAGCCGTGGACCCAGCGCGTCGCATCACGCCGCCTCAAGCGGCGCCATTATATCGGCCGCCGGACCTCTTTCAATCGAGAAAGCCGCCTCCCTGGGGCCCCGCGGCGGGGCGCCGGCGCCCACGCGGCGGTCTTCGCTGCGACGGCCTTCCCTGGCCGCGGCGCGGGCGGTCTGTTAGACTGAGGCGCGTCGGCGCGGCGCCGGCGCGGGAGGCACGCGATGGACACCGTCTCCTTCCTCGTGTTCGAGGACCCGCTGACGCTGTGGGTGCTCCTGGGGCTGGCCGAGGCCGTGGCCCTCGCGATCTGGCGGCGGACCCGGTCGCGGCGCGTCGGCAGGGTCCTGGTGGCGCTCCCCGCGGCGGCGGTGCTCCTCGGCCTGCTCGCGCTGGCGGTGGAGACCGACCGCGAGGCGATGCTGCGGTCGATCGGCGTGATGGACCGGGCCGTGGCGGCCGGCGACGCCGACGCCTTCCTCTCGCGGGTCTCGGCCGACTACCGGACGGGCGACGGGGGGAAGGACGCCCTGGCGGCGGCCGTCCGTCTGGGCCTCGCGCACGTCCGGGCCTCGCCGTCGGCCCCCGTCCTCGCCCCCGAGCGGACGCCGCAGGGCGAGCGCCGGTTCCGCGTGACCCAGGACTACCGCTTCGAGCCGGCCCCGGGGTCCCAGACGCCCATCCTGCCCGAGTGGCAGCGCGTCACGTGGGAGGGCGAGTTCCAGCGCGACCCGGACGGCGAGTGGCGGCTGGTGGCGGCCACGGCCGTCCGCCCGGAGCGCGTCACCGCCGAGGCGGCCGCCGCCAGGTACTTCGGCCGCCGGCCGCGACGCTGACGCGACACGCCCCTCACGCCGCCGCGGGCGCCTCAGAGGTCTAGGCCCCACCCCCGCACGTCGCCCATCGCCTGGGAGTCCGTCAGGTCGAACCGCAGGGGCGTCACGGTGACGTAGCCGTCGGCCAGGGCGGCCACATCGGAATCGATGCCCTCGTCTTCCGCGCCCTGGGCCCCGATCATCCAGTAATACGTCCGCCCGCGCGGGTCGAGCCGGCGCTCCCAGCCCTCGGCGAACCCTTTCATGCTCTGCGGCACCACGCGGACGCCCTTGGGCGCGCGGCCCGAGAGGTCGGGCACGTTGACGTTGAGGAGCATCGGCCGCCCGCCGCGCGCGGCCAGGAACCGGTCGATCAGGCGGCGCGCGATCCGCGCGGCCCCGTCGAAGTCCACCACGTCGGCGTCCTCGAGGCTCACCGCGACGCTCGGGATGCCGTAGAACGCCCCCTCGACGGCGGCGGCCACCGTCCCCGAGTACAGGACGTTGATGCCCACGTTCGCGCCCAGGTTGACGCCGCTCACAACCAGGTCGGGCCGCTCCCGGAGTAACTCCAGGACGGCCAGTTTGACGCAGTCGGCCGGCCGCCCCTCGACGGCATACCCGGCGCGCCCGTCGCCCAGGTCCATGCGGTGGCAGCGGATGGGGTCGACCAGCGTGATGCCGTGCCCGACGGCCGACTGGGCCGTCATCGGCGCGACGACGGTCACTTCGCCCAGGTCGGCGAGCGCCCGGCGCATGGCCAGCAGGCCGGGCGCCAGGATGCCGTCGTCGTTGGTCGCAAGGATGCGCATCGGCGGCGCATGGTACCGTGCCGCCCGGGGCCTGTAAACCGCGAATGCCTCTTGTGGCGAGCGCGGGCGGGCGGTATGCTCGCGGCGGCTGCCACAGCACGTGTCTGGCGTGCCTGACAAGACTCCTCGGCCGGGTGCCACTGGCGGCTTGCCCGCCAGTGCCGCCCGGAGTCGCACTGGCTGCAAGCAGCCAGTGGCACGCCCGCTAGGGGCACGCCAGACACGTACCCTCGAAAGGGAGGAGAAGGACCATGAAGACGCCGTCCGGACGAAGCCCCGCGCCGCGCCCGGCCGCCCGGCCGCGCCGGCGATCCGCCCTGGCCCTGGGGCTGGCCCTCGTCAGCCTGGCCGCCTGCGCCATGGCGGCCACGGCCGCCGACGCACCCCGCCAGGTCGATGCCCGAAAGGAAGCCGCCATGCCGAAGAAGATCCCCGTCATCCTCGACACCGACATCGGCGACGACATCGACGACACCTGGGCCCTGGTGATGCTCCTGAAGTCGCCGGAACTCGACCTGAAACTCGTGGTGACCGACTTCGGCAAGGCGCCCTACCGCGCGAAGGTCGCCGCCCGCATCCTCGAGGCCGCCGGCCGCACCGACGTGCCCGTCGGCCTGGGCATCGGCCAGGCCAAGGGCGAGGGCGGCCAGGCCGCCTGGGTCAAGGACTACGACCTCGCGAAGTACCCGGGCAAGGTGCACGAGGACGGCGTCCAGGCCCTCGTGGACACGATCATGAAGTCGCCGGAGCGGATCACGCTCATCTGCATCGGCCCCGTCCAGACCGCCCGCGCGGCCCTCGAGCGGGAACCGCGCATCGCCCAGAAGGCCCGCTTCGTCGGCATGCACGGCAGCGTCCGCAAGGGCTACGACGGCAAGAAGGACCCCGAGGCCGAGTGGAACGTCAAGGCCGACCCCGCGGCCTGCCGGGCCATCCTCTCCGCCCCCTGGGACGTCACGATCACCCCGCTGGACACCTGCGGCCTGGTGCGCCTCCGGGGCAACAAGTACGCCGCCGTCCGCGATTGTCCCGACCCGCTCGTCCGCGCCCTCGTCGAGAACTACCGGATCTGGTGCGGCGACCACCCCGAGCGGGCCGACAAAGAGTCCAGCGTCCTCTTCGACACGGTCGCCGTCTACCTCTCCTTCTCCGAGGAACTGCTGAAGATGGAGCGGCTGCCCATCGTCGTCACCGACGACGGCTTCACCCGCATCGACGAGAAGGGCAAGCCGATGAACTGCGCGGTGGACTGGAAGAGCCTGCCCGCGTACGAGGACTTCCTCGTCCGGCGGCTGACGGGCAAGTAGGCGCGTGCCTCATTAGCCGGGTGCCACGGGCGGCCCATTCGACTCCGCTCAGGGCAGGCTTGCCCGCCAGTGCTCCTCCGCCCTGCCGGGTGCCCCGGCGGCCTGTCAAAGCGCAGTGGAGACCCGTCGCCTTACCCAGGGCCCGCCCGGCCGCCTGCGCCGACCTCGGGCCCCTCCACGATCGACGCCTTGCAGACGACCGCCCCGCCCACCACC
>CAYGZE010000139.1:0-10724 GCA_964354185.1 uncultured Anaerolineales bacterium
TCTCGGGCGCGGTCAGGCGCAGCCGGATGCCGTGATCCGTTTCCCCCCACTCGGCCAGGCGCACCCCGCCGCCGGCGCCTAGCTGAGGGGATGGGACCGTTTCCTTGGCCGCGCCGTCGGCGGAAGCCGGCGCGACGGTGGTCCTGTCTGCGGCCGGGTCGGACTCCGCGGCCGCCTGGTCCGCTTGCACCGTCGGCCGCATGATTGCCAGCGGCACAAGCACGGCCGCCAGGGCGAGGATGGCCGCGAGCACAGCCGCACGGGTCACGCCGCACCGGCTCCGCGTGCCGTCGAGGATCGCCAGCAGCCGCCCCTCCAGCCTCGACGGCCGCGCTAGCGCAATGCCGACGCCCATGCTGAAGCGCACGGCCGGCAACCGCGAGGCCACCTTCAGCAGGTGCTCGGCATACTCGGGGGCCCTGCCGCCTGTGGCAAGGACCACGTCGTCGCACGCCCGCTCGTGTTCCGCCACCATGCGGTGCAGGGCCAGCCACGCCAGCGGGTTGAACCAGTACAGGCCGCAGGCCATCCGCGCCACCAGTTGCGTCAGACAGTCCCAACGCCTGACATGTGCAAGCTCATGGAGCAGAACGGCCCGCAGACATTCGGAGGACCACCCCTCGGCTTCGTCCGGGATCAGCAGCTTGGGCCGCAGCACGCCCCAGGCCATCGGCATGGACCGGCGGCCGCTCCGCAGGAGAACGACCCGCCGCTTCAGGCCCAGTTCGGCGGATAACCGTTCGAGCAAGGCCGCCCAGGGGCCATCGGCCACCCGGCGCGAGGTCCGGCGCAACCGTCGAAGACTCAGCAGTCCGATGGCGACGGGCGCCAAGGAAACGGCGACCCCGGCCGCCCAAAGTGGAAGAATCCAAGTCCACAGAGTCATTGCCGACCACGACCGCGATCCCTCGGCCACGGGGGCCGGCGGGGTCCCGCTCGCGGCCCCAAGGGGCCGCTGCTGAGAGGGCGAGGTCTCCGGGTGGCCTGCCGAGTGACCGGCGGACCGGAATGCGTCAATTCCGGCGGCCCACGGCGGGCTGTCGGCCGCTGGCGGCACGGCGGGCTCAACCGCCGCAGGAGGTATCGCCGCCTCCTGCGCATGCAGTGCTGCCGTCTGGCCCACACCGAACCAACCCGGCAGCACCTG
The DNA here is from genome assembly GCA_964354185.1 of uncultured Anaerolineales bacterium. Lineage (GTDB taxonomy): Bacteria > Planctomycetota > Phycisphaerae > FEN-1346 > FEN-1346 > CAYGZE01. The sequence continues at coordinate 1,148 of CAYGZE010000139.1, forward strand.
CCAGCCGGGCAGAGCCGCGGAAAACGCCGGCAACCCCAGCAGGCCCACCAGGGCCACGAACCAGACCAAGTGACGCGCGGCGGCCGAGGCACGCCGCACCATAACGCTCACCACGCACGCCAGGACCAGGACCACCGATCCCTTGATGGCCGCATCCACCAGCACGGGCAGGCTGGCGGCCCCCAGGGCTGACACCCATGCGGCACCGGCAGAGAGAGACATGGTCAGCCCTCCCTCTTCTTGGCCTCGCGGATCAGGCGGGCGAGCCGCCTGAGTTCCTCCGGCGTCGGCTCCGTCGCCGGGTCGGCCAGGTGCGCAGCCACGGCCTTCTCGAGTGACCCCTCGAAGAACGTCGCCAGGACGCCCCGCAGGGCGGACTGCCCAGCGCGGCGGCGCGGCCTCGTGGGCTGGTAGATGAACTCACGGCCCTGCTTGCGGTGCTTCAGGTGGCCCTTCTCCTCGAGGATCCGCAGCATCGTCCGCACGGCCGTGCGCGTGGGCGGATCGGGGATTCGCTCGACGACCACGGCGGCGGAGGCCTCGCCGCAGGCGTAGATGGCGTCCATGATCTGGCGTTCGCGGCGGCTGAGGTACAGGTGCCCGGCTTCGTGCATGGCCGACTCCCTCTCTTGAGTTTGGACGGTGACCGTCGCTGCCCGGTTCCCCGATTTCCGGACGAATTGCCAAAATCTTACCCTATCTGGCGGAGGTGTCAAGAACAAACTGTCAACATTTTGGCTGTCAGCGCCGCAGGCGAGGCGCTCCCTTGCACGAATTACGATAGATGAGCCGGTAGACCTGGACGGTGCGTCCGCCTCGCTTCTCCCGGCCGGTCAACCCCGCGTCTTCGCCCTTGACGCGGCGGGGTTGCTCGCCGGGTTGCCGATCTCGGAAGCCATCTCCGCGGTTGTCGGGGTCCTTTCCGCCGTTCCCGGCTGCTGCCCTGGCAGGAGCACCGGGGCTCCGCTGGGCGCTAACGCGGAACCAGCCACGTACCGGCCAGCCGGTCCTGGAGGCCGCGCTCCGGCATCAGCGCGGACCCGATGGCCAGTGCGGCAAAGAGGCCCAGCGCAAGCCCGCAGGCGACCCCAAGTACGGCAAAGATACTCTCGGCAACGGCGGGGTCAGCGAACATCTGTAGGCCCAGAACCACCAACCCGACCAGCCCGAACACAACAGGCGACCACGTAACCAGGGCCCTCCAGAAGACCCGCAGTCGGCCGGCCCGCGAGCCGTCCCGTTTCACAGCGACCACCCCGAAGATCAGCATCGCCAGGCCGCTGCGAAACGCGAGCGCACAGACGAGGCTGCCGATGGCCAGCAGCAGCGTCACAAGGCCGGCCTGCATGGCGGCCACGGACAGGGGCGACCTTCCCAGAAAGTTGTTGGCCATGTCGGGTCCGCCAACCCGGGGCTCCGCCACGGCCTTGGCCTCGTTGAACTCCTTTTCCGAGGGGCTGGGGTACCTGGCCACGATCTGCCTTGCCTTCGTGCGCAGGTCCTCGGGGATCGCCGCGGCAAACGGGCTGGACCAGGTGGCCGGATCCGAGATCGTCTTGCCGAAACGTCCCGCGATGTAAACCTCAAGCGCCTGGCGCTCCTGCGAGCGGTCTTTGCCGTCAGACTGCTTGTCCAGCATCGAAAGGTGGATCAGGCAAACCTGCAGGGGCATGATGTCCGGCTGCTGTTCCATCAAGCGCCGGAACATGAACTGGCCGAACAGCATGGTGCCCGCCATGAAGATTGGGAACGCTGCACAGGCGACAACGAGGCCGAACCGCCGGAGAGGGGTGACGGACGCCACCTTCTGTAGGAGCGGCCTCAAGCCACTCGTAAGGGGGCCAAAACTCTCGAACGTCGGCAGCGCGGTCAGGAACGTGCGGGCGTGGAGCGGCACTGGCGCAGCCGGGGTCTTGCCGCGCGCCGCATCCACCTCCACGATGCGGCCTTCCAGCGCGGCAACGGCTACCTGGTTCAGAAACGCCAGTGCGGCCTCGAAGTCCGGTGCCGCCGCCGGCTTCTGCGAAACAGCCGGCGCACCGCCGGCCCCCGGCGCCGGGAAATCGAGCAACTTGGCCCGGCCGCCGGCGGTAATCCAGACCCGGTCCAGCGCGAGCACGGCAGGGACGAAGCCGTCCTTCAGTCCCGCCGCAAGTTCCTCGGCCAGGTCCAGCAGCCAGTACCGCACGGACCGCCACGGCTGGGGCTTGATGACGAGCGCCAGGAGCGGTTTTCCGGCCGGCGCCTCGTAGGCGTCCCAGTTCTCGCCGGCCGCATGAGAGCCGCCGAGCCATCGAAGGCGCGTCGCCCGGCCCAGGTTCCGAGTACTGGCGGCGACGGGTGGGGCCCCTTCCGGCAGCCGCCGGATCCACACCTTCCGCAGCAGCTGCGCGTCGTACCCCAGCAGGAGTTCCCCCGCCTCCGTCTTCTCCAGACAGTCGAGGACGTAGTAGGGCCCGATCTGAGGGGTCGTCTCGGAGACCGGCTGCGGCAGCTCCTCCACTTCAAGCGACGGCCGCGCCTCGTAAGCCGCCTTCCGGATGACCCGCGTGCCGCTCGCCAGGTCGTGCAGCCCGGCGAAGCCGTTGCGGCGGCGGGCGCTGATGACGAACAAGAGGGCGATAACCGCGAACTGGGACCAGGCGATGGCCATCGATCCCGCCTGTGTGCCGAGGGTGACGGCCTTCGCCGGGTCGAATCCCAGGTAGATCCAGACAGGAAGCACCGGCGACACGATGAAAATCACCGCGCGGAGCAGGGCCCTGGCCGCGCCGGGGGCGCTGCGGCCTGGGCCGACGACGCGGAGGCCGCAGATCGCCTTGCCGACCGACGCGCCCCGGATGCCCTCCGTTAGTGCGAAGTACATGATCCCAAGGGTGAAACTGGCGAGCACGCTGCCGATATAGAACGGCGATTGATAGGTGGCAGGATCGGTCATCGAACCGATGTGGGTGATCACCACGTACCCCAAGGGGGCAGCCAGCGCGGACCATATGGCCATGTCAAGCATGTACGCGAGGAACCGCCACCCGAGTGTGGCCGGCGTCGGGGCGGTGGAACTGTAAGGCAGCAGCGCCTGGCGCAGGTCGCCATAGTTCCTGAACCGCCTCGCGGGCTGCTTTTCCAGGCAACGCAGGACTGCCGCACACAGGCCCTTCGGGATCTCGCGGCGCAGCGCCGCGGGCGATTCCGCGGGGCGCTCGAGCACCATGGCGACGAACCGGATCACGTTGTCGGCCTTGAACGGCGTCTTGCCGGTCAAGAGGTAATAGAGGGTGACCCCCACGGCATAGATGTCCGAGCGAACGTCGAGTTCATCTCCTTTGAGTTGCTCGGGGGCGGAAAAAGCGGGGGTGCCCAGGAAAGCCCCGGTGGTCGTCAGGTTCGTGTCCCGGCGGACCTTCGCGGAGATCGAGAGGCCGAAGTCGCCCACCTTCACCGTTCCGTCGGTCTCCACGAAGCAGTTGGATGGCTTGACGTCGCGGTGCAGGACCCCGACGGCCTGGGCCGCGTCCAGGCCCTCGATGATCTGGAGGATCGCGTCCACGGCTTCCGGCACCGGCATCGGCCCCTTCTGCCGAACACGGTCCTCCAGCGTTCCGCCCGCCACTAGTTCCATGGCAATAGCCGGGGTGTCTTCGATCTCCTCCGTCCCGTAGATGTAGACGCTGTTGGGGTGGTTGACCGAGGCCGCCAGGCGCCCTTCCCTGAGGAACCGGGCCTGTGCCTCCGGCGAGTCCAGGGAGCGGCTCAACACCTTAAGGGCCACCCGCCGGCCGCTCTCCAGGTGCTCGGCCTCGTAGACCGCCCCCATGCCTCCTCTGCCCAGCAGTCGCACAAGATGGTAGGCCCCAAACTGCCGGCCGGCTTCGGGGACGGCATCTCGGGGCATTGGCGGAGGGCCAAGCGGCGACGACGCGGTCTCAGGGCCGCTCATGTCGGTTCGAGCGCCCAATCCGGCCTTCATCAGACACGCGGGGCAAAGGCCCCCGGGGGCATCGGGCGCCAGGTCTGCGCCGCACTGCGGACATTGACGAGGTCGGTCCATCGGTGCACCTCCCTTCGGCCGGTCCCTCCAACCCTTGCTTACGGAACCGGCCCGGAAGGTTACAGGTTCCTCAGGATTGCCCGCCCTGGAGCGCCGCCAGAAGGTGCCTCAACTCGTCCTCAACCGCCTCCGGATCCGCAACGGTCTGGGCGATCTCGAACCGCAGCAGGTGCCGGTATCGCCGGCGGAGCCGGTGGATTGCGACCTTCACAGCCCCTTCGCTCATGCCCAATTCGCGGGCAACCTGTTCATGCGGAGGCGCGCCCGCTTCACCCGTCAGAAACGCTTTCAGGGATTCGAAGAACGCCGCCTTGCCCGCATCGACGCAGGTCTGCCGTAGCCGCACGATGACCCGGTCCAGGACCGTCAGCGCCCAGCGCCGTTCGTAGATCGCTTCGGGCGTCACATCGTGCGATGGCTCGAGGGAGTAGCGGCTCTCGCCCGATTCAAGGTCCAGCGAGATCAGCCTTGCCGCCCCCCCGCGCTTCCGGGCATGGGCCCGATCGCGTTCCTTCAACAGGAAACGCTTGAGGGCCGTCAGGAGGAACGACCGGAAGCAGCCCCGCTCACGGTCGGCGGCCTTCACGTAGCGCTTCTCAAGCAGGGCGGCAAAGAAGCCCTGCGTCAGGTCCTGGGCGTCCTCGGCCTTGTACCCAAGCCTCCGCACATAGGCGTAGAGGGGATACCAGTAGGTCTCGCACAACGTTGCCAAGGCCGCCCGAGCATCGGGCCGGCTGTCGTGTGCCGCGGCCAGCACGATGCTCCAGTGCGTCGTGGCGAACGACCGCCGGCCGCTTTGGCCGGACCCAGGCGATTGGCCGCGAGGTGACATGCCGGTATTGTACCAGGATCGCGCTCTACCGGGGTGGTATTGCACGGGATCCCCCAGTTCAACATTCGCCCAGGCTGGCGATCGCGCGGCCTGTTAACCGGAAGGGCGCGGGTCCGAATACCCCCAAGGCCGCGTTGGCCGGCGGCGCGAGGTTCGCGTTCGCGACATTCGGTTTCGGCCCCCACAGGTTTGAGTCTCGGGTCCCGGAAGTTGGAGAACCACAAGTGATTAGCCTCATCCCCAAGACAGAAGAGGGTGGCCTGCGGGGGCTCGGTTGTTCGCCGTGTCCGAGAAGACGGCGGTCATGATTCGCCGACACCTGGCTGCGGCGCACAAGGCATGGCTGAAGAAGGCCCAGGAGGAACGAGGGAAGCGGTTCTTCCTGGCGTACCGCGGTGCCTCCTGCCGCGTGGCGGACTTCTAGGCTCTGAGGCACACCTACGTGAGCCGCGTCGTGAAGTCGGGGGCGAACGTCAAGGTGGCCCAAGAACTCGCCCGGCACTCGACGCCGATCCTGACGCTCGGCCGCTACGCTCACATCGAGGTTCTTGACCAGGCTAAAGCCCTGGCGGCGCTCCCGTCGATAGATACCCCATGCGGCGGCCGCGAGGCGGTCCGCGCGACGGGGACGGACGACGAGGCAGTCCCGGACGAGGATGACAACCCCCCGCGCGCAGCGCCCTTTCAGCGCGCCGTTGCCCCGAGGCGTCATCAGCCGCCATCAGCCGTCAGGACGGCGCCTCGGTCGACCTTGACAGCGAGGGGGCGCAAACGGTACAATCGTCGCCACTTACGACGAGCCGCGAGGGCTTGTCAACACCTGACAACATATCGAGCCACCTTAGCTCAACGGTAGAGCACCGCTTTCGTAAAGCGGGGGTTTCGGGTTCGAATCCCGAAGGTGGCTCCAGCTTTCTTTCGGGACAGGTGTGCGCAAGTGGTTGTTTTTAATGCCACTTGCGTGCGGTTCTGATCGCCGTTTCCCACGTCGCTGTTGTGACCGCTGAGGACAGGTTTTGGCGTCCCGGGCGTTCTGCGCGCTGCGCCAGGCGCTGCGCGCTCCTGGTCAGGCGTCAAGCAGGGCACAGCGTCTTCCGTGCCCGTCGCCCTCGCGGCCTGGCGTTCAGGCCCTTCTTTCTCGATGGCAGGCAGGGCGTTCAATGCCTTGGTCCGGTCCAGGACTTCCATGTGGGCATACCGGCCGAGAGTCAGTGTCGGCGTCGAGTGCCGCGCGAGTTCCTGAGCCACCTTCACGTTGGCCCCCGAGCGGACCAAGCGACTGACGTAGGTGTGCCGTAGGGCATGGAAGTCGGCCACGAGGCCGGCGGAGTCTTGGTAGACCAGGAAGTACGAGTCGTCGCGCTGTTTCCTCGCCTCGGGGGACTTGGCCTCTTCCACCCACTTCTCGCGGGCCTTGGTCAGGTCCTTCTGCATCATCTTGGCTGCCCTATCCGGCATCGTGAAGGTGGGCTGCCCGGCGGCCCTTGTCTCCAACCAGGGCCGCAGCAAGTTGGCCAAGTCGCGGCGGATGGGCTGCACATCCTTGCGGCGGTGCTTCGAGTAGGCTGCCTGAACGGTGATCGTCGGCGGGTCAGCGTCGAGGTCGAACGACTCCGGCGTCAGGTTCCTGAGTTCGTTGGCCCGGAACCCAGTGCCGAGGGCCACGCGATAGAGCATCGCCCGGTCCGGACCTGCCATGCCCATGACCACCGGACCGCTCTCAGCTGCCGCGATGAGTCGGGCCAGTTCCTCATCGGTCAGCGCTCGACGGTCGTGCCGCCGGTCGAGAGCCGCATTGAAGCCCGTCAGGTGCGCCAGCACGTCCTCGCGCGCCCGGCCGTCCCGCCAAAGCCACCGCGAGAACTGCTTGACGGACCGCAACGTGTCGTTGCACGTCTGGAGCGACAGGCCCTTCTCGCGGACCGCGGCGATGGCCCCCTGCACGGCGGACGGCGAGAGTTGGCTGATGCGTTCGGCCTTCGCCAGCCGCAGCACCTTCTTCACGCGGGTCCGCACAAGGTCGGCACGGTCGCGGGTGACGCCCTTGGCAAGGAGCGCCGCGTGGTGATCGGCCAAGTGGCCATCGACTACCTTGCCGTCGGCGTCCAGGACCACCAGCGGCCTCGCCTCGGCTTTGGCGTACTGGTCGGCCTTGGGATCAATGACCCCCTCGCGCCGCAGCATCGCGTCGGCCTCGAGTTTGCGAGCCAGGGCCTCGGTGGCCTTCCGGTCGCGGCAGCCGCGGATGGTCTTCCGCTCACCCCGCCGCACGGTGTAGGTGACGTAGTACGGCCCGTCCTTCCCGCGTCGCCAGATGCTTGCCATGACATGCTCCTTCCCGCCTTCTTTCTGGATCTATAACACCGGTTCCGCCCCGTGTAAAGGCGGTTGTGACGATATTCTGTCGGATCGGCAACACTCCATGTGCTGCCCCCGCCGGCGTCAGGCCTTCCCGCCCGCCAGCGTGGCCAAGTAGGTCTCCACGTCCGCCAGGCGCCAGCGGATCGTCTTGGGGCCGATCCGCAGGGGCCTCGGGAAGTCCCCCTGGCCGGCCTCGGCCAACCCCGCCAGCCGCCACACGCTCCGTTCGTGGATGCCGAGCATGGCGGCCAGTTGCTTGACGTTCAGAAGCGGCTCTGCAGTTCCCATCCGACACCTCCGTCCTCAAGGGATCTTCTTGCGCGCGCGTCACGCGCGAATGCGCGCGCGGGAAAACGGCCCCTGAAAACACCGTCGCGCGGGGGGTAGGGCGCAATAAGGCAAGAAGTAGTGTGTGTTGTTGTAAGTAGTTCTCTTTCCACGATTTCCGCCGCCGACTTTTTGCGCCAGGCCCCCCTCAAGAAGCCCGCGAGAAGTGCAATGGTCTTGCCGCCCTTTTGACATCTTGCGCGAGGCGTTTCAGGGTCATTTGCGCAGTCTGTAGAGCTTGCGAACCCGGCCATCGGTCGGCTCCTCCCGGTACTCGATGCGCCACTGGTCCATGAGGGCATCGCGGATGTCCTCGATCTCCCGCTTGGTCCACGGCAGCAGGCGGCTCAGCCGCCAGTAGGGCATCCACGCGTCGCCCCGGCGGCCGTTCCATTGCGACAGGGCCTCCAGCATGCGCTTGCAGCGGGCGTGGAACTCCGTCTCGGCCACATGCCGGCCGGCACGCCAGAGCGTCTGGTACGTGAGGTACAGGATGAGGGCGCTGGCCCATCGGGCGCCCGGCTCGGTGACCTTCGGGTAGGTGGGGTTCTCGCTGCAGGCGTAGAGGAGGGCGAGTTTGCGGGCCTTCTCGCACGCCCGGGCCCAGATGGCCGTGGAAGCCAGGTCCTCGGCCTTCTCCGCTCGTTCGTACTCGTCGTCTGCACGCGCCCGCAGATCCCGCAGGACCGCCTCGGCCTCAGGGCTCGCCTCCACCAGGGCCGGCGTCGGGTGCCAGGCCTTCAGGTTCCCCGGACGCTCGCCCGGCGTGAAGTCGGCCCACCAGCGGGCCGTCTCGACCAGCCGCGCGGGCGGCGGTTCGCTCTGGAAGTCCTGTCCCCGGCCCCGAGGGCCCGCCTCCAGCACCAGCATCCGGGCCAGGAATCCGTTCGTCAGCATCCTGACGGACATGGCCTCGTAGTAGTGCTTCGGGATGGCGGTCCCCAGGAGGCACAGCGATGGCTGGTCGATGACGCCGGCGCTCTGGCCGGCCTTGACCCGCATGGGATAGAGCGTGTTGGCGCTGGTGTAGAACTTGAGGAGCACGGACATGATGCCTTCCCACCGTGGGTCCTTCCCCTTGGCGATGGCCAGGACAAGGCCGTCCAACTCGTCGGTCTGGAAGATGACCGACGGCGTCGTGAACAGGCGGTCCTCGATGCCCTCGCCGCTGGCGAACGTCTCGCCGAAGACGTCGTGGAGGCCGGCCTCGATGAGAATGCGCTGGTTGACCTTGCGGGGATGGTCCTTGCCGCTGCCGGAGTTGGCGAGGGCCAGGACATAGAGGTTCGTGCGGATGTCGGTCGCGTCGCGGACCTTGCGGCCTGCCAGGAAGGCCTGGAGCGCCAGGGCGGCGGCGAACGCCAGGGCGGGTTGCGGGTAGGGGGCGGTCCGCAGGGCGTAGTCCATCACGTCGGCCACGAAGCCCGGGACGGTCAGCAGGCCCGCCGGCATCGCGCCCGGGTCGTCATGCCGGAGCTCGTCGTCGGTTTCAGACGGGCCTTCGTCGGGGAGGATGCCCGAGAGGTCGACATCGGGGCCGTCGGTGACCGCCTCGGCGGCCGAGGCGCGTGCGCGGCCGATGGTGCGGGCGATGTAGTCCGGCCGCAGGGCCTTGGCGGGGTTCTGGTTGTGGTGCCGTCGCGCCGCGATGAGAAGGTCGGCCGTCTCCTGGTCGGACCATCCGAGCCGCATGGCAATCGACGCCAGGGCCAGGTCGTAGCCGCTCTGGGACTGGTCGGCCAGGTCAGGTCGCTTGCGGTCCCAGGTCTCGCGGAACTTCGGGCTGGCCGAGGCCGCCGCCATCATCTTCTCGGGCGACGGCTGGGCGTCGGCCCGCAGCGTCAAGACCCCCACCTGGACCGGTGCCGCAGCCGCCTGATCGTCCGCCAGATAGGGCTCGAAGTCGGTCGGGTTGTAGCGTGCGTCCGCCATCTCGATGAGGTGGACCTCAACCGGCGGCGCGGTCTTGTGGTTGAGCGTGCCGGGCAGGCGCAGGACGCGGGCCAGGT
>CAYGZE010000140.1:0-10714 GCA_964354185.1 uncultured Anaerolineales bacterium
TCGTCGAAGTAGAGGGCGCCGTTGGCGGTGGGGATGCCCATGCGGTTGCCGTAGTCGCGGACGCCCGCGACGACGCCCTTCATGATGCGCCGCGGATGGAGGACGCCGGGCGGCAGCCGGTCGGCCGGATAGTCGGGCGGGGCGAAGCAGAAGATGTCGGTGTTCAGGATAGGCTTGGCGCCCAGCCCCGTGCCGAGCGGGTCGCGGATGACGCCGCCGATCCCCGTGGCCGCGCCGCCGTACGGCTCCAGCGCGCTGGGGTGATTGTGCGTCTCGACCTTGTGGCAGACGCACCAGGGCCCGTCGAACTCGATGACCCCCGCGTTGTCGGCGAAGACCGAGACGCACCAGGGGCGGGCGAGTTCGTGCGTGGCCCGGGCGATCGTCGACGCCAGAAGGTTGTCGATCACCTCGCCCTGGAACCGGATGAGGCCCTTGAGGGTCTTGTGGACGCAGTGCTCCGACCACGTCTGGGCCAGCGTCTCGAGTTCGGCGTCCGTCGGGTCGCGGTCGAGCGCGCGGAAGTGGGCCTGGATGGCGTGCATCTCCTGGAGGTTCAGGAAGAGGCCGCCCTGCTTGCTGATCCGCAGGAGCGCCGCGTCGTCAGCCTCGCGCAGGGGGACGGTGACCAGCCGGAACGCATAGGGCGGGGCGTCGCGGAAAACGCCCTCGGACGAGTCGGTGTAGGCGATCTGCTCGATGCAGTCGTTCGCGAGGACCGCCCGCGCGATGGACTCGAGGTCCCGCTTGGCGGGCCGGCCCTCGAAGTAGTACTTGCGGGCCGTGCGGCAGCGCCGGGCCGACAGGCCCATATCCGCGATCGCCTGGAGGGCGCTCGTGGCCACGGGGTCCATGACGCCGGGCTTGCGGCGGACGATGACCACGGGTCGCGGGTCCCTGGCCTTGCGGCCGCCGTCCGAGATGCGGGCCTCCTCGACGATCGGGTCGGCCAGGAGTTCGCGGGCGATCCGCGCGACGTCGTCCGCCTCGGCGTCGGTGTCGAGGTGGAATAGGCGCGCCGATCGGACGGCCTTGACGGACTCGATGCCGAGGTCGCGGACCTGGCGCAGGACGTCTTCGCCGTGAACGTCGCGTTCGCCGGCCTTGCTCGAGACCTCGATCTCCCAGACCATGATCAGCGGCCTTCCTTGCGCTCGGTGAGACGGTCGCGTCGCGCCTTCGACGAGGCGAGCATCGCCTGGAGGGCGGCGGCGTCCCCCCGCCGGAGGGCGTCGCGCCAGCGCGCCAGGGCGGCCTCGAGCCGCCCGAGCGCGTCATCCAGTTCGCCCGCGTTGCTCAGCAGGATGTCGCGCCACAGGGCCGGGTCGCCGCTGGCGATGCGCGTCGTGTCGGCCCATCCCGGACCGGCCAGGGTCTCCGCCTCGTCGCCGATGACGCCCACGAGGGCCGCAGCGGTCACGTGCGGCAGGTGGCTGACCTCGGCCAGGAGCCGGTCGTGCGCCTCAGGGGTGAGGGTCCGGACGGTCATCCCCACGGCCTCCCAGGTGGCCACGACGCGGCGGACGGCCTCGGGCGGCGTCCGCGCGGTCGGCGTCACGACGCACTGGGCGCCCTCGAACAGGTTGGCCCGGGCATGGCCGACGCCGCGCTGCTCGCTCCCCGCGATGGGGTGGCACCCCACCAGCGCGCACCCCTCCGGCACGAGGGGCTCCAGGCGCGCGACGGCGCGGGCTTTGGTGCTGCCCACGTCGATGACGACCGTGCCGCGCGCCAGCGCCGGCGCGATCCGGCGCAGGACCGGTTCAAACAGCCCGATCGCGGTCGCCAGGACCACGAGGTCGCTGCCGCGGACCCCGGCCTCCGGTTCCAGCGTGACGCGGTCGGCCGCACCGCGGGCGAGGGCCTGGTCCACGCTGACCTGCCGGTGCCCCACGCCGACGACGCGGCGGGCGAGGCCCCTCTGCTTCAGGGCCATCCCCAGGCTGCCGCCGATCAGGCCGACGCCGATGATCGTCGCTTGATTCCAGGGAGTCATGGGCGCCAGCGGGACCCCGTCCGAGCATCGTCGGCCACGTGCCACAACCGTCGACGACTGTAGGTGGCCCGGAGCAGGGGGTCAACAGATTTTTCGTTGCCGTTCGTGCCCCCGCGCTCTACAATTTGTGGCTTACACTGACCGGGAAGTCCGGGGCTCCGCCGTTCGCGTCGGTCGTCGAGGCGGAGCCGGCGTCGCCGGTCATGGGGCCAGGGAGAGGTGCCGAAGGACGATGGCCGAGACGATCAACGGCTACCAGATTCTGCGTAAGATCAGCGAGTCGAATACGGCGGAGATCTTCCACGCTCGGCGGCTGGTGGGCAAGGGGAAGGGCAGGGAATACGCGCTGAAGGCGCTGCGCCCCCATTGCGCGGGCGACCCCAAGGAGCGCGAGTACCTGCTCAACGAGTACCGGATCTGTTCGGAACTCGACCATCCGAACCTCGTGCGGGCTTACGAGGTTCAGATCCAGACGGCTCGCCCGTTCCTGGCGATGGACCTGATCCTCGGCAGGAGCCTTCGCGAGCGGCTTGATCGCGACCTGCCGTCCCTGCCGGACGCGCTCGAGTGGCACGCCCAGGTGGCGCTCGGCCTCGCCTACTTCCACGACGCCGGTTACGTGCACCGCGACGTGAAGCCGCAGAACATCGTCGTAGGCGACGACGGCGTGGCCAAGGTGATCGACTTCGCCCTGGCCAGGAAGCAGGACTCGCTGTTCGGCGCCCACCTCCTGCGGCGGATTCTGAACCGCCGCCGCGCCGGGACGGGCTCCTACATGTCGCCCGAGCAGATCCGGCACCGCCGCATGACCGGACAGACCGACGTCTACAGCCTTGGCGTCAGCCTGTTCGAGAGCGTGACCGGCCGCCTGCCTTTCCCGGGCGGGAGCAAGGCCCAGGACCTCCTCCATCAGCACGTGTACGATCCGGTGCCCTCGGCCATGGTGATGCGGCCGGGGGTGCCGCCGGAGGTCAGCGAGTTCATCCAGGCGATGATGGCGAAGGTCCCCCTTGACCGGCCGAGCGGCATGGGGTATGTCAGTGTGAAACTGAGGGAGTTGGCCGCCCTGAGCCGCCGCGCGGCCGTCGGGCGGGCATCGGCCGGGTGAGGGTGTGCATGGCCCGCGTGTGCCTGGAGTTCGAGAAGCCCTTCGCCCGGCTCGAGGAGCAGATCCGCGACCTCGAGGAGCAGCAGCGGACGCGTGGCGCGGACCTGAGCGCCGAGATCCGCGACATCCGCCGCAACCTCGTCGCCATGATCCGCAAGAAGTACGCCTCCCTGACCCCGTGGGAGGTGGTCCAGGTCGCCCGCCAACCCGACCGGCCCCAGACGACCGACTACGTCGATGCCTTCGTCAAGGACTTCAAGGAGTTGCACGGCGACCGCTTCTTCCGCGACGACAAAGCCATCCTCTGCGGCCCCGGCCGCATCGGCGGCGAGAAGGTCATGGTCGTCGGCCATCGCAAGGGACGCGACACCCGCGAGAAGGTGGCCTGCTTCTTCGGCTGCGCGCATCCCGAGGGCTACCGCAAGGCCCTCCGCTGCATGAGGATGGCCGAGAAGTTCAACCTGCCGGTCGTCTCTTTCATCGACACCCAGGGCGCGTTCCCGGGCATCGGGGCCGAGGAGCGCGGCGTCGCCGAATCGATCGCCGTCAACCTGCGCGCGATGGCTACGCTGCGGGTGCCGATTGTCGGCATCATCATCGGCGAAGGGGCGTCGGGCGGCTACCTCGGCATCGGCATCGCCGATCGGCTCGCGATGCTCGAGTACGCCTACTGCAGCGTGATCACGCCGGAAGGCTGTGCGGCCATCCTGTGGCGAACCTCCGCCAAGGCGCCCGAGGCGGCCCAGAGCCTGAAACTGACCGCCAAGGACCTCCTGGAGTTCGGCGTCATCGACGACATCGTGCCGGAGCCGCTGGGCGCTGCCCACCGCAACCCGCGCGAGATGGCTGTCACCCTCGAGCGGCGGATCGGGCGGTACCTGCGCGAGTTGAGGCAGTTGAAGGTCGATGAACTCCTCGAACGCCGCTACGAGAAACTGCGGCGCGTGGGCCGGGTCGTCGAGGCCGCTGGCGCCGCGACGGGCGGCGGCTAGCGGCCGCCCGCGGGCGCCGGGTTCCGCGAAAGGACGCGCCGTGCGCGTGGTTCTGGGTGTCCTGGGCGTGGCCCTCCTCGCCGCCGCGGCTGTGGCGGGCGAGCCGGGCCGCCCCGGGCCGAGCCGGTCGGACCCCCCGGCCCCGAAGGCGGCCGCGCCCGACGCCACCCAGCCGCAGGGACCGGCCGACGCGAACCTGCCCGAGCCCGCCCGGATCGCCTGGCGCACCAGCGCCCCTGAGGCGCTCAAGGAAGCCGCCAAGTCCGACCGCCTCGTCCTCCTGGCGTTCCTAGCCGATTGGTCCCAGCCCAGCGCCATGATGGACCGCGGCACTCTCGGGTCGAAGCCGGTCGCCCTCGCGATCGAGCGTCACTTCATCCCCGTGCGGATCGACGACAGCAAGAACCTCAGCCCGACGAGCCAGACCTACCACGTTCGGGTCTACCCGACCGTCATCTTTCTGACGGCCGCGGGCGACGTCCTCCTCACGGTCGAGGGCACGCGGACGCCGAAGGACTTTCAGCCCATCCTGGAGCAGGTGGTGGCCCTGCCGGGCCTCATGGCGGCCCAGAAGGAGAAGCCCGACGACCTGGAGGCCAACTTCGCTCTGGGCAACGCGCTGGCGCTCCTCAACCAGGTGAGCCGCGGAGCGCCGTACCTGGAGCGGGCCGCGCAACTGGACGCTGACAACCGGCGGGGCCGCCGGAGCCAGGCGCGGCTCATCCTCGCCCTGGCGCCGCTCGAGGACGGCGACTCGGCCGCCGCCCTCCGCCTGCTCAAGCAGTTCGAGGTCGACTTCAAGGGCGACCCGCAGGTGCCGACCGCCGTCTTCTTCCAGGGCGCCGTCCTCTTCCAGGACAACAAACTCGAGGAGGCCCGCGAGGTCTTCGTCCGCATGCAGAAGGAGTTCCCGAAGCACCCGAAGACTTACGATGCCGACAAGGCCATCATTGCGATCGACGGCCGGCTGGCGTACCGCAAGCGCATGGAGGAAACCGGCGCGGCGCCCGCGAAGGAGTCGCCGCCGGCGAAGGAACCATCGCCCCCCGCCGAGAAGCCCAAGCCCAAGGGCTGACGCGCCGCCGGGCGCGGCCGGCGTGCGCTACGGCCGGACGCCGACGTACGGCGCCAGGTACCGTCCCGTGTGGCTCTCCTTGACGGCCGCAACCTCCTCGGGCGTTCCGGCGGCGACCAGGCGGCCGCCCGCGTCGCCCCCTTCCGGCCCAAGGTCGATCACCCAGTCGGCACTCTTGATGATCTCGAAGTTGTGCTCGACGACGAGCACGGTGTTGCCCATGTCCACCAGGCGGTTGAGGACGTCCAGCAGCCGCCGGATGTCCGCGAAGTGGAGGCCCGTGGTCGGCTCGTCGAGGACGTAGACGGTGCGCCCGGTGGCGCGCTTGCCGAGTTCGGCGGCCAGTTTGACGCGCTGGGCCTCGCCGCCCGACAGGGTCGTCGAGTTCTGGCCGAGCGCCAGGTACCCCAGCCCGACGGCCTCGAGCGTCGCCAGTTTTTCCTTGATCCGCGGGAAGTGCTCGAAGAACTTCAGGGCCTCGCTCACGCGCATCTCCAGGATGTCGGCGATGCTCCGGCCGCGATAGGCGATCTCCAGCGTCTCCCGCTGGAACCGCGTGCCGCGGCACTCGCGGCAGGTGACGTAAACGTCGGGCAGGAAGTGCATCTCCAGTTTCAGGACGCCTTGGCCCTGGCACGCCTCGCACCGGCCGCCGCGGACGTTGAACGAGAAGCGGCTCGGCCCGTAGCCGCGAACCTTCGCCTCGCGCGTCTGGGCGAAGACGCGGCGGATGAGGTCGAACACCTTGGTGTACGTCGCGGGGTTCGAGCGCGGGGTGCGGCCGATGGGCGTCTGGTCGATCTCTGTGATCCGGTCGATCCGCTCCCAGCCCGTCAGGCGCTGGTGGACCCCCGCCTTCTCCCGCGTGCCGTAGAGCCGCCGCCGCAGGGCCGGCACGAGCGTCTGGGTCACCAGGGTGCTCTTGCCGGACCCGCTCACGCCCGTGACGCAGACGAGGCACCCCAGGGGCAGGGCGATGTTCAGGTTCTTCAGGTTGTTCTCGTGGGCGCCCGAGAGGCGGAGGGCCCGCCGCCGGTCGGCGCGGCGGCGCTTGCGCGGCACGGGGATGGCCTCCCGGTGCGACAGGTACCGCCCCGTGAGCGACGCCTCGCAGGCCATGATCTCCTCGACGGTCCCCTCGGCGACGATGGCGCCGCCGCGCTCGCCCGCCCCGGGGCCCATGTCCAGGACGTAGTCCGCCGTTCGGATCGTGGCCTCGTCGTGCTCGACCACGAGGACCGTGTTGCCCATGTCGCGCAGGCGGCGCAGCGTCCCCAGCAGTTGGTGGTTGTCGCGGGCATGGAGGCCGATCGTCGGCTCGTCCAGGACGTAGCAGACGCCCACGAGGCCGCTGCCGACCTGGGTGGCCAGCCGGATGCGCTGGGCCTCGCCGCCCGAGAGCGAGTCGCTCGTCCGGTCGAGCGTCAGGTACCCGATCCCCACGTCCTGCATGAACCGGAGGCGGTTGCGGATCTCCGAGAGGATCTGGCGGGCGATCGTCTCCTTCTCGCCCCCGAGGTGCAGGCCGGCGAAGAAGCCCGCCGCCTCGTCCACGCTCATCGCGGTGACCTCGTGGATCGGGCGGTCGCCGACCCGGATCGCCTGGGCCTCCGGCCTCAGCCGCCACCCCCGGCACGCCGGGCACGGCTGCTGGCTCATGAAGCCCTCCAGCCACCGCTTGACGTACACGCTGGGACTGGTCTCGTACAGGTGCTTCAGGCTCGGGATGACGCCGCGCCATCCGTCGCCCGCGTCGTCGTCGGCCTCGCCCGCTGTCCCTTCCCCATAGAGGAGGAGTTGCCGCCGGGCGCGGGGGAGCCTCGCGAACGGCGCGCCGGGGTCGGCCCCGAACTCGCGGACGAACCGCGCCAGGGCTTCCGCGTGGAACGACCGGTACCGCCGCGGCGCGTGCTTCCACGGCGCCAGCGCCCCCTGGTTCAGCGACAGGCCCGGGTCGGGCACGACCAGGTCCTCGTCGAACTCCAGGTACGTCCCCAGCCCGTGGCACCGCGGGCACGCACCGTAGGGGCTGTTGAAACTGAAGAGGCGGGGGGTGAGTTCCTCGATGCTGACGTTGCATCGCGGGCACGCGTAGTGCTCGCTGTACAGGACGCTCTTCCAGTCGCCGCCGTCGGTCTCGTGGCAGACGACGACCAGGCCGTCGGCCATCCGGAGGGCCTGCTCCACCGAGTCCGTGAGGCGCGACCGCGCGGCCTCCTTGACGACCAGGCGGTCGACGACGGCCTCGATCGTGTGCCGCCGCCCCTTCGCCAGGGCCGGCACGTCGCGGACCTCGTACATCCGCCCGTCGACGCGGACGCGGACGAACCCGTCGGCCACGATGTTGCGGATCACGTCGCGGTGCTCGCCCCGCTGCCCCCGCACGAGGGGCGCAAGGATCATCAGGCGCGTCCCCGGGGGCAGGCCGAAGACCTGCGTGACGATCTGGTCGGTCTTCTGCTGCTTGATCTCGCGGCCGCACTTGGGACACAGGGCCGTCCCGACCCGGGCGTACAGCAGTCGCAGGTAATCGTGGATCTCGGTCGCGGTGGCGACGGTCGAGCGGGGGCTGAACGCCCCGCGCCGCTGCTGGATGGCGATGGTGGGCGGCAGGCCCTCGATGGCGTCGACGTCGGGCTTCTCCATCTGCTCGAGGAACTGGCGGGCATAGGCCGAGAGCGACTCGACGTACCGCCGCTGGCCCTCGGCGTAGATCGTGTCGAAGGCCAGGCTCGACTTGCCGCTGCCCGAGAGGCCCGTCACGACGACCAGCCGGTCGCGCGGGATCCGCAGCGTCAGGTTCTTGAGGTTGTGCTGCCGCGCGCCCTGGACGAGGATGCACTCGTCGCCGTTCCCCGTGCTGACGGCGGCGGGCGCCGAGGGCGCCGCAGAGGCCGTGGGCGGCGGGGGCGCCGGCGAGGCCGTGGGCGGCAGCGGCGCCGGGGACGGCTGGGGCGGCTTCCTCGGTTGAACCGGCCCTCTTGGGGCGCCCGATGCCACGCACACTCTCCCTTGCCGCAGTGCGACCCGCGGTCGAACCCCCTATGATAGCCGGGCCAGGGCGGCGGGGCAAGAAAACTCAGGGGAATGCGGAGTGCGAAGTGCAGAGTGCGGAGTGGACGGCACGGCCGGCTAGCCGCGACCGCAAGGGAGCGGTACCGTTCCGGTGGGGGGCTTGGGGCCGGGGACCTGCCTACCGGCAGGCAGGCCGGGGGACCGGGACGAACGGCGCCACGGGCCGCGAGCGGCGAGCAACAGCCTCAAGCGGCAGGCTCCAAGCCGCAAGCCACGATTCTCAATGCGAGCCGCCCGCCCTTCGTCCTGGCGGGTAGCGGCGCCGCCGTGCACCGTGTGGCACCCTGGCAGGGCAAGCCCCTGGCACGGCCACACGCCGTGCCGTGGCAGGCTGCCGTGGCTTGACCGCTGGTGGCTTGCCCACCAGTGACGCAGTAACGAAGTGACGGAGTGACGAAGTCACACGACCCGCCCGGACATGTCGGCGAAGCGCAGCAAAGCCGGAGTGCACAGAGTAGAATACAGGCTGAGCGGCAGCGGTGCACCGGCATTGGCGAGTTCCCGCTTGCGGACGGACTACGCCGTGTTAGGCTTGTGGCACGAGTCGACGCCCGACATGGTGCAAGCGATGCCGGCCGACGAATCTGGCGGTCGTAGGGCAAGATGGGATTTGATGAGTCATGACTATCGAGGATCTTGAATCAGACTTCGAGCGGGGCCAGTACCTGCAAAACATGCTGATTGCGGAAGCAACGGGTGGCACTGGGGCCGAACAGGACTACGCCCAACTTCGCGGCTATTTCCTAGGAAAGCCTGATACCAAGAATCTCCTGCCAGGGTTCGTTCGGACCAACCGTGCCTTGGCCCAATTCTGGCAATTCATCAAGTACAAGTTTGCCCACTACGCCGAGCGAAGGCAGTTCATCTGGCAGGAGTTTGCGCCCTTCATGGATTTTTTGGAGCGCGGCGGATTGGCGCCCTGTGCCACGGAAATATCAGAAGTCCTCGCCCAATTCAACGCTGAGAATGTTCATGCGGCATGGGCCAAGGCGAACGAGCGAAAAGCAACTGATCCAGAAGGAGCTGTCACGGCGGCAAGGACGCTGCTGGAGACTGTCTGTAAACACCTCCTGGACGAACTTGGCATGGACTATGGAACTCGTCCCGATTTGCCGGAACTCTATTCTCTCGTCGCCAAAAGCATGAATCTCGCCCCCTCTCAACATACAGAAAAGGCGTTTCGGCAAATCCTCGGAGGATGCTCATCAGTGGTCGATGGGCTTGGCTCGTTGCGAAACAAACTGGGGGACGCTCACGGCCAAGGCAAGGCTCGTGTTCGTCCTTCGCCGAGGCACGCCGGCTTAGCGGTCAACTTGGCCGGAGCAATGGCGATGTTCTTGGTTGAAACATGGGAATCTCGGCAGCCGTAGCGTAGGTTCTCCGGACCCGCGCGGATCACTGGTGGACAAGCCACCAGTGCCACACGACGAAGGTCACGGCGAGACCCTTCGACTCGTCCCCACACGGGGACTCGCTCAGGGTGACAGACAGAGGCACGGCGCAAGAAACGCACTAGCGGACAAGCCGCCAGCAATGTAGGGTGGGTCCTCCGGACCCACGCGGACATGTGACACCGTGAAGCGCGTGGGTGCAAGCACCCACCCTTCGGACTACGCGGATCACTGGTGGCAAGCCACCAGCGGTCAAGCCACGGCAGGCTTGCCCTGCCAGGGTGGCACCCGGCTTCGCCCGTTGGGCTACGCCGGGCAGGCACGATGAAGATCGCGGCGAGACCCTTCGGCGGCAGCCGCGAGCCGCGAGCGACGAGCCAAGGCGAATGGCAACGGCCGGCCACGCCATGGCGTGGCCCTACGACGGCAACGACCACGGCAAGATTCCTCGACTCGCTTCGCTTGCTCGGAATGACAGGCGCGCGGGCGGATAGCACTGGCGGGCAAGCCGCCAGTGGCACCCGGCTTCGCACGTTGGGCTACGCCGGGGCAGGCCCGGCGCGGGGGATAGACCCTACCTGCCGCCAGGCAAGTTTGGCATTTGACATTGGTCGTTGGTCATTCCCGCGTTCGGGCCTACGCCTCGGCGAGGGCCTGCTGGTACTCGGCCCAGAGGTCTTCGCGCGAGTCGCCGAGCAAAACGCGGTCCCAGGGCAGGACCTCGTTTTGGCCGCGCGGGCGGTGGGCGTAGAAGGCCGGGTCGAGGCCGGCGACCTGGAAGCCCGTCTTCCACGCGGCCAGGTTGAGGGTCTCGTCCCAGGCGTCGAAGCGGGCGCCCGCGCGCCAGGCCTCCAGGATCGCCCGCCCGACGCGGCGGTCGCCGCGCGCGAGCACCCCCTCCAAAAGGCTCCGGTCGACGCGGTGAATCCTCAGTTGAATCCGCCGCTCGGGCAGGGCGCGGTACAGCGTCTCGCGGGCCCGCAGCAGGTACGCCTCGTCGGCCATGGCGGCAAACTGGAACGGCGTGTGCGGTTTCGGGACGAAGTTCGAGACCGCCAGGTTGATCTGCCCCGGCCC
>CAYGZE010000141.1:0-10703 GCA_964354185.1 uncultured Anaerolineales bacterium
GGTTCGGCCACTCGACCGCCCCCGGCATGTTCCACACCCTCTGGAACAAGAACCGCTTCATCAAGTACTTCGGCGTCATCGGCATCTTCGGGCCCATCGTCATCTTCGTCTACTACACCTACATCGAGTCGTGGCTGCTGGGGTACTCGTACTTCGCCCTCACGGGGGCCTACGGGGCCTGCACGGGGCCCGAGGAGATGTCGGCCTTCCTGAACGGCTACCGCGGCGTGGCGTCGAACCAGTACTTCTCCGGCATCGGGACGGCCTACCTCTTCTTCGCGGTGACGTTCCTCTTGAACATCGTGATCGTGTACTTCGGCATCCGGCGCGGCATCGAGAAGGTGTGCATCGTCTCGCTGCCCCTCTTGTTCCTGGTCGGTGTCGTCCTCGTCGTGCGGGTCCTCTCGCTCGGCACGCCCGACCCCGCGCATCCGGACTGGAACGTCACGAGCGGCCTGGGATTCCTGTGGAACCCGGATTGGTCGGCGCTGGCGAGCGGCAAGGTGTGGCTGGCGGCGGCGGGGCAGATCTTCTTCACCCTCAGCGTCGGCATCGGCGTCATCCTGACCTACGCCAGTTACCTGACGGACCGCGACGACGTCGCCCTGTCGGGCCTCAGCGCCGCCTCGGCCAACGAACTGGTCGAGGTCATCCTGGGCGGGACCCTCGTGATCCCCGCCGCCTTCGCCTTCTTCGGGCCCCAGAAGACCATGGAGGTTGCCGGCAGCGTCTTCGACTTGGCGTTCGTCACGATGCCCCTCGTGCTCCAGAAACTGGCCTACGGCCACCTGTTCGGGTTCCTCTGGTTCCTCCTGCTGTTCCTGGCTGGCCTGACGAGTTCCATTTCGCTCGTCCAGCCGGCCATCGCCTTCCTGGAGGACGAGTTCGGCCTGTCGCGGCGCAGCGCCATCTTGGCCTTCAGCATCGTCACCCTCGCGATGACACAGGCGTGCATCTTCGGGTTGGCGCACGGCGTGGTGGACGAGTTCGACTTCTGGGGCGGCAACTTCTGCTTGGTCCTCTTCGGCACGGTCGAGGCCATCCTCTTCGCCTGGGTCTTCGGCGTCGAGGAAGCCTGGACCCAACTGCACGTCGGCTCGGACATCACCATCCCGCGCATCTACCGCTTCATCATCAAGTACGTCACGCCCCTGTTCCTGCTGGTGATCCTCGGCACGTGGTTCTACCAGGAGGGGCTGAAGACCATCCTCATGAGGAACGTGGCGAAGGGCGACTTCTGGTACGTCTTCGGAACGCGGGCGATGCTGCTGGCGCTCTTCGTCGGCCTGGCGATTCTCGTCAAGATCCTCTGGCGCCGCCGCCGTCGCCAGGCGGAGGGACTCGCGCCATGACCACCAGCGGATGGATCTTCATGGGCCTCTCGTGGGCAGTGATCCTCGCCCTGTTCGCCTTCTCGATGGCGCGGACCCTGCGCGGCAGCAAGGGGCCCGGCGGACCTCAGGCCGGCGCGGGCGGCGGGGGCGGGGCGGGCGGCCCGTCCGGATAGCGTTCCTCGATCCGCAGCCGATCGCGCAGGCCCTTCATCTGAAGCCCCGCCTTCTGGGGGTCGATCGGTTCCCGGAGGACGGCCGCGTCGGTGCCCGCCTCGACGGCCTCGGCAACCTTCCCCTCGGCGAGGAGGCGGTCGGAGGCGGCCTGGCGCTCGGCCGCCCGGGCCGCCAGCACAGCCGCCAGGACACGTGCGGCGGCCTCGTCGCCCGCCTCCGCCAGGAGTCCTTCGCGGACCGCCTCGTCCGGCGGCAGTCTGAGCGGCTTGGCCGCCAGGCCGATCGCGGGGTTGGCGTTCTGGATCGTCGTGTCCTCCTCGCGCCGGTGCCGCCGCAGCGCGTCGGCGAGGATCGCGCGGCCGGAGGCGGCGTCGGTGACGCGGACCGTCGCCTCCACGGTGCCGGTCTTCTCGTAGTACTCGATGCCGTAAGCCCAATCGGCCGGGACCTCGCGGACGATCCGCGGGGGCGTCCGCGCCAACTGGTCCTGAAGTTGGTCGACCTCGCGCTCCAGCCGCCGGATGTCCGTGCCCAGCAGTCCGATCCGCCGCCCCAGGCCGCCGCACAGCGGGCACCGGACCCAACCCGGCCGGCCGCTCGAGCCGCACGCGGCGCACGGGGCGCCACCCACGGCCCCCGTGCCGCCGCACGCGCGGCACAGGAGCCAGCCCGTCCCGCTGCATGTGTAGCAGGGCCGGTCGACCACCTCGGTGCGGAGGGCGGCGAGGCGCTGCGTCGCGGCGTCCAGGAGGTCGCGGATGCGGGCGTAGTCGGGGTTCGGTTCGTCCTGGCGGACGGTGTAGCGGTGGGTGCGGTTCTCGATGCGGGTCCGCTCGGTGAGGATGTCGAGTTTGCCCGCCTCGAGCCGGACGGTGAACGCGGCGGCCTCGGGCGCGGCCCCCGCTGCCGGCAGCAGGACGAACTCCGGCTTGCGCTCCTGGAGTCGCCGCCATGCCCCGGCCGCCAGGGCCGCCGTCGCCGCCGACGGACCGCCCGCCTCGGGCGCCGCCTGCGTCACGCCGAACCGGATGCGGGCGAAGACGCGCGCCTGGGCCGCCTGGACCTGGGCCTGATACTCCTCCTTCGCGTCGCTGGCGACGGCCTCGCGGGCCCAGAGGAGGGCCTGGCCCCACTGCTGGCGGGCGAGGGCAGCCTCGGCCCGCATCGACGCCGCCCGCGCCAGGCCCTCGCGGACGCCGGGCAGGTCGGCCACGTAGTCCTGGGCCCGGCCGAGGGCAACCTCGGCGGCCGCCAGGTCGCCGGCCTCCAGCCGCTCCAGGCCCGCCGCCAGGTACGCCGCCGCCGCCTTCCGCTGGATGTCCTCCAGCAGGGCCTTGGCCTCGCGGTACTTCGGGAAGACGTTCGTGGCGGCGGCGACTTCCTGGACGGCCTTGTCCCACTTCTCTTCCTGGAGGGCGGCGGCAGCCCGGTCGTAGTGGGTCTGGGCCTCCTGGCGGCGGGCGCGGGCCTTCGCGAGGAGTTGCTCGGCCTCCACGTAGCCCGGTGCCAGGTCGAGCGCCAACTGGAGTTTCTCGAGGGCCTCGTCGAGCCGATTCTGGACGAGGAGCCATCGCCCCTCGAAACAGGCCTTGGCCGCGGCCTCGGGGACCTCGGCGGCGGGCGCCGTCGGCGCCGGCGCCGAGACCGCGTGCGGCGCGGCCGCCCCCACCGCCGCCCACACCCCTGTCACCGCCAGCAGGAAGACGCTTGGGATCCGCATGGTCACACCCCCCAGGAGTCCTGCCCCGTATGCGTTTCGGCCCCTCCCGGCCTACGGCCCTTCCGCCGGGGGCGCCGCCCCGCCCTGGCCCCGCAGTTTCGTGATGATCTCGCGCGACTGGACAAGGTTGAACGGTTCGAGAAGCGTTGCTCCGTCCATGTAGGCTTCGACGGACTCCGCGCGTTTGCCGTCGCGGTCGAGGCCCTCGGCCCTGGCCCGGACGGCTGTGACCCGGGCCTGCATGGCGGCCGACAGGACCTTCCCGGCCGCCTCGGCGGCCGCCTGGTCCACCAGGGCGCGGCGGACCTCGTCGTCGGCCGGTATCTCGACCGGGTCCGCCGCCAGGCCCGCCTGCGGGTTCGGCTCGCGGATCGCCGTGTCCTGGAAGTGGACCTCCTTCGCGACCGCCTCCTCGAGCACCCGCGCGCCGCCCGACGCCTCGACCCGCACCCGCGCGTCCAGGCGGCCGTCTTTGGCGTAGTGGTCGATCGTGTACGGCCACTCGGCGGGCGTCTCGACCACGAGGGTCGGCGGCGTCCGGGCCAGCCGGTCCCGCAGCGCCGCGGCCTCCAGCACCCGCTGGTGGACATAGGCCGGATGGACCACCGTCACGCGCCCGGCGCCGCCGCACGCGCGGCACGGGCGCCAGCCTCCACCCCCGCCGTGGGCCGAGCACGTCGGGCACGGGACGCGCTTCTTCCCCCCGCAGCGTCCGCACACGGCCGACCCGCGCCCGCCGCAGACCGGGCACGGGGCCCCGTCCACGCCGCCCGCGCCGTTGCACCGGCCGCAGATCCGGATGCCCGCGCCATTGCACGTCGGGCAGACGACGGTGCCCGTCCCGCCGCACGCCCCGCAGCCCGCGCGCCCCGTGCCGCCGCAGACCGGGCACGGCCGGTAGGCCGCAACCTGCATCCGGCCGAGGTCGGCCTCGGTGACCGCCAGAAGCCCTTGGAGGCGGGCCGCGTCGGGGTTGGCCGTCTCCTGGCGGATCACGTAGCGGTAGACCGCCTGCTCGATGCGGACGAGGCCGCCGCGAACGTCCAGCCCCAGGAGGGTCACGGTGGCGGCATAGTCGGCCGGCGCGCCCGCCGCGGCAAGCGTGAGGAACGCGGGCCTCTCCTTCGCCACGATCTGCCGCACGGCCGCGCCGAGTTCGTCGGACGCCGCCGTCGGGCGTCCGCCCGCGTCGTCGGCGGCCACGGCCAGCGTGAAGGCGACGCGGGCCCGCAACCGCTCCTGCGCCTCCTGCATCCGCCGCACGTTCGCCGCCTGGCCGTCCAGGTCCACGGCGTCCATGTAGAAGAGGAGCGCGTTGCCCCAGAGGCCCTGCCCCGCTGCCGCCTCGCCGCGGCCGAGCGCGACGCGCGCCAGCCCCTGCCGCGCGGGCGCGAAGTCCGGCACCTGGGCAAGCGCGCGGCGGAAGGCGGCCTCGGCCGCCTCGGCCTCCTGCCGCGCGAGGCACGCGCTCCCCTCGTCCACGAGGGCCTGGGCCGCGCGGCGCGGCAAGTCGGCGGCAAGGGCCTGGGCGTCCTTGTCCTGGGGGTCCAGGTCGGCGGCGCGGCGGGCCGCGGCCGCGGCCTCGTCCCACTTCGCTTGGGCGGCCAGGGCTTGCGCGTCGCGGACGGCCAGGGCGGCCTCCTCGCGGCGGGCCTTCGCGTCGGCGAGGTCCCGCGCGGCCTCGGGGCTGCCCGGCCAGACGGCCAGGGCCGCCTCGAGCGTCCGGATCGCGTCCTGGACGCGCTTGGCCTCGAGCATCGCCCGCCCCTGCCGCGCGAGGTCCGCCGCCCGGGCGAGCGACGCTTCCACGCGGTGGAGCGCGACGGCGGCCGGAACGTGGTTCGGCTCGGCACCGAGCGCCGACCGCAGCGCCTCGGCCGCCTCCGCCAGGCGCTTCTCGCGCTCCTGGGCAAGGCCGCCCTCGTAGAGCGCCCGGGCGGGGGTGCGGCGCGCGGCGTCCAGGGATTCCAGGGCCGCGATCACGCCCGGGTTCGTCGCGTCCAGGTCGCGGGCCAGGCCGAGTTCCGCGACGGCCTTGTCCTGCTCTCCGCGCCGGGCAGCCTCGAGGGCCTTGGCGTGATGGGTCGCGGCGCCGGCGCGCTTCGCCTCGTCGAGCGCCCGGCGGGCGTCCGCAAAGTCGGGGGCCAGGGCCAGGCTCTCGGACAGGAGGCGGACGGCCTCGTCCCAGTCCTCGCGCCCGGCGGCGGCGCGGCCCTGGTCGTAGGCCGCCAGGACCCGCGACCGCCGGTACTTGGCCGCGAAGTCGGGGTCCCGCGCGAGGCCGTTGTCCTCCTGGAGGGCCCTCTGGTAGTTCTGGGCGGCCTCGACGTGGCGGTTCTGGAGGGCGAAGGCGTCGCCGCGCTTCAGGTACTTGTCGGCCCCGCAGCCGGCCAGGACCGTGGCCGCCGCCAGCCCGAGCGCAACCAGCGTTAACCTGGCCTTTGACATGGCCTCCCCCACCTTCCTTTCACGACCCGGCGGTATCGGCAACAGCGGGCCGGACGCTCCAGACCATTAGTTCCAACAGGCGAACTGTTCGCAGATTGCAACTTCCTTGCCGTCTTGGACGAAGCCCCTCGCCGCCTATTCACACACCGGCGTGCGGCCGGTCACGGGTGTTCGGCTAGAAGACTGGTGCAGCGCGTCCGGCCGTCCTCCTCTTCGCGGACGCCGAAGAGGTAGAAGACCCTCTTCCGGCCGGGCGCGGCTTCCGCGGACAGGCCCAGGTCCCGAACCGGGCTGTGGATGGCCAGAGGCACATCCCCCGACCAGCGCGGCCCGGCGCCCTGGCGGACGGAATCCACGTGAACGACCGCAAGCCACCTCGGGTCCACCGCTGCCACGACCGTGCCGGGAGGCGCGTGGATGGTCACGCCGCCGCTGCGCACTTCCCGGCTCAGCAGACCGACGCTCAGGATCGTGCCCTCGAAGATCACATCCGCCTGCGCGAGTTGCTCCTCATGCGATTCCCCCGCAGCACCTCCGCCCGGCGGCGGCACGTCCCGGCAACCGGCCGCGAGGGCCGAAATGGCCAGACCCGCGGCCACGATTCCCGCCGCGAATGCCGCCCTCCCCTGCGTCGGCCGATTCATCCTGTTGACCCGTCCCCTTGCCACCGCTAGAGTGGCGCAAGTCCAGTTTACCACGGAGGCAGGCGTATGAAAGGCGTCATTCTGGCCGGCGGCCTCGGCACGCGGATGTTCCCCCTCACCAAGATCACGAACAAGCACCTGCTGCCGGTCTACGCGCGGCCGATGATCTATTACCCCATCGAGTGCCTCGTCCGGGCGGGCATCCGCGACATCATGATCGTCACGGGCGGGAACTCGGCGGGCGACTTTATCCGCCTGCTGGAGAACGGCGAGGAGTTCGGCCTCAAGCGCCTCCACTACGCCTACCAGAAGGGCGAGGGCGGCATCGCCGAGGCCCTGGGCCTGGCCCGCGAATTCGTCGAGGACCGCAAGGTCATCGTCGTCCTCGGCGACAACATCCTCGAGCGGTCCATCCGCCCCGCCGTCGACGCCTTCAAGAAGCAGAAGGAGGGCGCGCGGGTCTTCCTCAAGCGGGTGCCGAACCCGCAGTCGTACGGCATCGCCGAGGTCGAGGGCCGCCGCATCACCCGCATCGTCGAGAAGCCCAAGCGGCCGAAGTCCGACCTGGCCGTCATCGGTCTCTACATGTATCCATCCGACGTGTTCGACGTGATTCCGACCCTCAAGCCCTCGGCCCGCGGGGAACTCGAGATCACCGACGTCAACAACCACTACGTCCGCGCGGGCACCCTGCAGTACGACGTGGTCGAGGGCTGGTGGGCCGACGCCGGCGAGAGCATCGACGCGTGGATGGAGGCCGGCCGCCTCGTCGCCGCCTCGGGTGCGAACAAGCCCTAGGCGCCGGGTGCCACTGGCGGCTTGCCCGCCAGCGCCTCCCAAGCGGCGCGGGCAAGCCCCGACGCCTCAGCCGCGGCCGCGTCAGCAGCCCCAAGCGGGTTTCCCGGCCGGTCACGAGTGCGGTGCTTCTGACGTGCCTGCGATTTCCCTCTTGACCTCCTGGACGATCCGCTTCCAGCGCGACGTGATATCCTTCGCCAAGTGCTCAAGGTCGGGGAATACGGTCGATTCGGAAACGCCGACAGCCCGAAGGTCTTCGTTGATCTGCTTTCTGGAGTTCCGATCCACAACCAGTTTTCTGAGGAACTTGCAGTGTTCAGGGGCATCGCTGTTTATCTTCTCCAGGCCCTCATCGGTCGTGTGAATCGTGAAGGCCGCTTGTTGCATCATCATGCGAGCGTGAACATCCTGAAGCTTCACCGCAAGAACCTTCGAAGCGCAAGAGGATCCGGCCGAGAAGGCGTCCTCGACAACATCATCGGTTTCCTTCAACGGGAATATGGGCCCATCTTGCCGTATGTGATGGTTCAACAGCCCGGGAGAGAGCGCCCAGATGACCGTCTCTTGCTGCTTTTGGCACTTCTTCACCTTGTCCGCAAAATCTTTCTCCTCAACCTCCTTGACGAACTGAGGGAAATCCTTGGGCCATCGCTCCTTCACACACTCGAGGAGGCCCGCCATTGCCCCCTGCCATTCCTGCGTTTCCTCGTCGTGAGTCGCGAACCAAGCCGCCGTGAGGATGGATTCTGTCCAGTCCAGAAGTCGCGTCGGCAGGCCGTGATGCTGAGCCAGCGCGAGCCAGGATGCGAGCTCCTTTGCAGGAGGGCAGGATGGGTCACGAAGGACCGCTTTCCACCAAAAGTCCATCAGCATCCACTTCTCGGGTGAGCGGTTACTCGAAACTCCTCTTGCATAGAGGTCCGGCCGAAGTACGGTCGGACAAAGGGCCCGCTCCTTGCCCGTGCCCGACTCCCCCCGGAACCACACCGGTTCGCGATATTTGCGTTTGCCGAACCCATCAAACTCATTGCCGTCTTTAGAACGGCATTTCTCGACCACATGGCGGAAACTCGCGCGCACGGCCAGTCCTGCGTGGACAACATCGACTAGCGAGGCAATCTGCGGGGTTTCCGGCGGCCAGGCGTTGTCCTGCGTGATTTGCCTGCGGTATGTCTCCCAGCGAGCATCAGAAACCCCGGACATGTCATTCCCTCCTCGCCTCGGCAGAATAGCACATACGCGCGAATAGTCAAGGAGACGCGGCGCAGAGAACTCATGGCCAGGCATGCTCAGATGTGATAGGCCACCACGCGGGCCTTCGCCAAGAGGAAGACGGCCGCGACCCCCGGCGAGAGGGCCCCGGCCGCCAAGAGGATGCCTCGGTCTCGGGCCTACTTCGCCCCGGCGTAGAACCGCTTCATGTCGTCGAGCGACCGGGGCTTATAGTCCTTCGCGTGGCCGGCGGTGCCGAAGTCGCGCATCTTCGACGCGATGAGTTTCGCGAGGGCGTCGCGCGCGGGGCCCAGGTACTTCCGCGGGTCGAACTCGCCGGGCTTCTCGGCGAACACCTTGCGGATGGCGGCCGTCACTACGAGCCGCCCGTCCGTATCGACGTTGATCTTCTGGATGCCGCGCTTGACCGCCTCCTGGATCGACGCGATCGGCACGCCCATCGCCCCGGGCAACTTGCCGCCGTACTTGTTGACCTCGTCCACCAGGTCCTTCGGGACGCTCGAGGAGCCGTGCATGACGAAGGCGCACGCGGCGACGCGCTTCCGGCACTGGCTGATGAGTTCCAGCGCCAGGACGGGCTCGTGCTTGAACTTGTACGCCCCGTGGCTCGTGCCGATGGCCAGGGCCAGGGCGTCGACGCCCGTCTCGCGGACGAACGCCTCGACCTCGTCCGGGTCCGTCAGGAGCACCTTGTCGGTGTGCGTGTCGTCCTCAATGCCGCCCAGCGTGCCGAGTTCGCCCTCGACGCTCACGCCGCTCGCGTGCGCGGCGTCCACGACCTCCTTCGTCACGCGGACGTTGTCCTCGAACGAGCGGGCCGGGTGCTTGCCCTCGGGCGTCTTCTTCCCATAGTCGATCGAGCCGTCGATCATGACGCTCGTGAACCCCAGGGCGATCGCCTCGCGGCAAGTCTTGAGGTCGGGCCCGTGGTCCAGGTGGAGCGCGACGGGGATGCCGGGATTGTCCTCCACGGCGGCCATCATGAGGTGCTTCAGGTAGACGAGGTTCGTGTACTCGAGGGCCCCGCGGCTGGCCTGGATGATGACGGGCGACTGGGTCTCCTTGGCGGCGGCCAGGATCGCCTGGATCTGCTCCATGTTATTGACGTTGTAGGCCCCGACGCCGTAGCCGCCCTTGGCGGCCTCGTCCAGAATCTGTCGCATGGGGGTGAGCGGCATTCCGGTTCTCCTTCCGTCTGGTTCCCGGCGGTCTCTCGGCGCCCCCGGCCGGGCGGTTCCCGGCCGCCTGTGAGGGCCCCGTAGTATAGCGTGGCGCCGCCGGATGGGAAGGCCCTTTCTCGGCGGGGCGCAAGCCAAGGGCCCGCGCCCCCGTACGACCGGCGGGAGCGCGGGCCCTGGTCGGCCCGACCGGCCCGTCACTGGACCAACTGGATCCGCTGCTGTTTCTGGTTCTTGCCGAGGTGGAACGTCCCCTCCGTCGTCCATTTCAGGGGCTTGCGGCTGGCCGCCTCCATCGTGTACTCCGCCGTCTGGAAGTCATAGAGGTTCCGCGGGCCCTCCATCCTGAAGTCCACGTCCCCCGCCAGCACGTGCCGCATCTCCATCCGAATCGGCTTCGCACGGTAGTTCCGGATCTCCTCCTGCCACTTCCGCGTCTCGTCCCACCCCACCACCACCGGGCCCACGTTCGGACGGTCCTCGAAGATGAAGTTCTGCCGCCCGACGTCCAGCACCACCCGCTCGTACACCACCTGCTTGTCCCACCCGACGTTGAGTTCGATCTTCTCCTTGATCGGGATGTACTTCACCGCCTGGGCCGTGAAGAAGTTCAGGCCGTCCTTGCCGTTCTCGC
Organism: uncultured Anaerolineales bacterium; assembly: GCA_964354185.1. GTDB lineage: Bacteria > Planctomycetota > Phycisphaerae > FEN-1346 > FEN-1346 > CAYGZE01. Next base: position 10,164 of record CAYGZE010000141.1, read on the forward strand.
GGAACACCCGGATGATGCCGTCCGGCAGGGGCGACTCGCCCATCTTGTGCTCGGCGTCGTTCGCCAGGAGGAAGAACCGCACCGGCTGCGGGCCGTACTGGTGGGGCCGATAGCGGTAGAGGATCTCGAACGGCACCACCGCCGCCTTGAACGACACCATCCGCTGGCTCCACCCGTTCGGGATCGTCTGCGTCCCCTCGACCGTGAAGATGAAGTACTCCGACAGGCCCTCCTTCACGATCTGGGGGGCGCTCGGCCGGCCGGTGGCCGCCGCGGCGTCGCCGTTGAGTTCCTCGGCCTCGCGGACCGCCCCGAAGAAGGCCCGCCCCCGTTGCGTGCCGTCGGCCGGGGGCTGGCCGGGCGGCTGGCCCTGGGCAAGTTGGGCGATCTTCTCCACCAGGTTAATGACGCCCACCACCAGCCGCACCTCGGCACCCTCGTAGTCCTCCCCGGAGTTGTTCTGGACCGTCACGTACCCCTCCAGACGCGCCTGCGTCTCCGCCGGGTCCGTCACCATCACGTAGTCCGCCGCCCACGAGA
>CAYGZE010000142.1:0-10662 GCA_964354185.1 uncultured Anaerolineales bacterium
CGTTCGCGGGGGGCGTGACGGTGACGGTGAACTTCGGCGCGGCCGCGCACCGCCTCCCGGACGGGACGGACGTCCCGCCGATGGGCGTCCGTGTGGCAGGGCTGAAGTAGCCGCCGACGCGCCGCGGCCGCGCGGGCTCAGGCGGCCCCGGGCGTACGGGGCCGGATTTGACAGTATTGGGCAAGCAACTGGCAAGGATATGCAGATTCCTCGCCTGATGAAGCGGCACGCAAGGGGGCGGCTGGCGAGCCCTAAGTGCCAGTCCCCGGTCGCAGGTGTTCCAGCCCGGCGGCTTCCAGGAAACGGAGCAGAAGGGCGCCCCCCAGCATTCCTTTACGGTTCCGGAAGGATGTATCGGGCAGGGAGTAAAAACGTTCATCGTGTATATAGCATGTCTTGCTGAGCCCCGTGGCAGGGAAATCCTTATCGGCCTGGTCGAGCGGGAAAGCGTTGCCCTCGTAGTCCTCGCCCGAGATGGGGAAACAGTTGAAGCACCGCCCGTCAGGGGCCTGCTCCACGATCAGCCAAGGACGCACGTCCTTGCAGCCCTTCCACTGGAACTCGGCAGTGAAGATCTCGAAGGGCTGCATTGTCAGAGGTCGGCTTCAGACCGCGGAAACGGACAGAACATGTTGGCCGCCATGGCAGACGTTATGACTGGGCGGTTATGGCGATAGAGTCGGCCGCTGCTATAAACCTCCAAGAGGAGTTCAAACGGAATCCGAGTGGATGTCCTTGGACGGAACACCCGACTATACTCTGGAAGTTGATGAGTGTAGTCCTTGAGAACCCAGTTGTCCATCGCCCCATACCGGTCTATGACAGCGTCCAATACCTTCAACTCGCCCTCGCTTAATTCCAGTGGCCGTGGCAAATTCTTGAGCGAGACCTCGTTGTTTTGTGTCTGCAGATATGTAAACACACCACCATCATCGTTTTGGGCAAACTGACCGTCCAGGAGGTTAAGCGACAAGGTGGGCACGGGGCCATAGGGCATGGCGTACTGATCATCCCCCGTGATTGGCCTCCCCTCCTGCAAGAAGTGGTCGCGGTCGGCGAGGTAGAGCAACTTCATCAGCTTGACTTTGTCAGTCTTCTGTCCTTCCAGGCGGGAGACAAGGTACGCCATTGCCTGCGCTGCTTTGCAGGCATCGAATTCGAAGCTGATAACCATTTTGGTGTGCTCTGACTGCAGGGACTTCCGATCATCTGAATTATACACCCGCCTTCGGCACTTTCAAGCGCAATCTTGAGCCAATTGCCTCTCGCGGGGACACTCCCATTGAGCGGCCCCACATAAGTTCTTAAGGTTTCGCGCGGGCTCAGGCGGCCCCGGGCGACCGTTCCCGCCCGGCCAGCAGGAGCCACGCCAGGGCGGTCAGCCAGACGACGACGCCCAGGGCGATCTTGGCGGCCCCCGGCACCTGGCTGGGCGTGACGAAGCCCTCGATGACGCCCGCGACGACGAACATGGGGATCGTCCCCAGGACCAGGAGGACGGCCTCGCGGGCCCCTACGCGGAGGGCGGCCCCGCGCGCGAGCGCGCCCGGCACCGCCAGCGACAGGCCCAGCCGCAGGCCCGCCGCCCCCGACACCAGGATCGCGAAGATCTCCAGGATGCCGTGCCCCGCCACGAACGACCAGCACACGTAGCCCAGGTGATGGTTGTCGAAGTGGGCGAAGAACGCCCCCAGCATCAGGGCGTTGAGGAACAGGACGTAGCACGTCCCAATGCCGCCCGTGATCCCCAGGGCGAACGCGAAGAACGCCACCGAGATGTTGTTGGCCATGACGAACGAGGCCATCGGCGGCTGGGGCATCTGCCGGTACCGCTCGCTGACGTCCTCGGGCGAGACCCCCCCGCCCGCCCCCGGCATGTCGAGACCGCTGGGAACCAGCACGTGGGCCGTCGCCGGACGCAGCCGCACCGTGACGTAGGCGCCCAGCGATCCGACCGCAAACAGGGCCGTCGCCAGGACCACGTAGGCCCACAGCCGCCGGAACAGGCGCGGATAGTCCCAGGCGAGGAAGCGGCCGACGGCCTTCAGGGGCTCGACGTGCTTGCGGCGGTAGAGGAGGCCGTGGGCGGCGATGGCCAGGTGGTTGATCCGCCGCTGGGTCCGCTCGTCCAGCCCGTACATGCGGGCGCGGGCGGCGTCGACTGCCACGGCCGGATACAGCCGCGTCAGGGCGTACAGTTCCGCCTCCGAGAGGCGGCCGACGCCGCGGCGGCCCTTGGCGACGAGGCCCTCGAGGCGGTCCCAAACGGGGCGGCGCGTCTCGAGGAACCGGGCCGGGGTCATGGGGCGCCTCCCCCCGGGGGCCCCGCGCCCGGGTCCGCGGGCCCGCGGCCGCGCTCCGCGACCTCGGCCTTCTGGATGAGGGCGTCGGCGTAGTCGAGGAGCCCCTCGACGTCGTCGTCGGCGATGGCCCGGCCCGTCCGCTGGAGGATGGGCTGGAGGATCTGCCGCAGGAGCCGGCGGCTCGTCTCCAGCGGGAACTGGTGGCGGCGGGCCCAGTAGTTGAGGAGGACGCGGTACTCGCGCGGCGCCAGGCCGGTGGCGCGCAGGGCCTCGGGGCTGGCCTCGCGCTCCCAGCGGGCGGCCACCTTGCGGTCGGTGGTGGCGGCGTAGTCGGGCACCTCCTCGGCGACGACGACGGTGCCGGCCGCCAGGTCGCCCAGCCGCTGCGTCCGCTTCGTGAAAAACATCACGAGACCCGCGACGGCGTACGCGACGCCCGGCATGCCGTCCACGACGCGCAGGAGGTTCCGGATGGCCACGTCGAGGAACGTGATGGGCCCGCCGTCCTGCTTGACGACGCGGATCTTCATCGCGCGCTTCCCCGGGCTCTGGCCGTTCGTGAGCATCTCGGCCAGAACGTAGTAGCCCCAGTAGATGACGAAGAAGACGAGGTAAAGCGCGGCCCACAGCCACATGCCGAGGGCGCCGGTGAGGTCCGTGTAGTCGAGCGCCGTCGCCCAGACGACGCCCACGAGGACGAGGACCAGCGCGGCGTAGAGCAGGAGGATGATGAGGGCGTCGATCAGGCCCGCCATGAACCGCGACCCGATGCCGGCCAGGCGCCGCCGGAGTTCGACGTTCTCCGGCGTCTCGATCAGGTCGAACTCGTCCATGGCCCGCGGCCTCGCAGGGGGTCGTACCGGGCCATCATACCGCACGGGGCGGCGCGCCCGCAAGCGCCGCCGCCCCAAGGGCCGTCGGGGAAGGCCGGTTTACGAGGCGGGGCACGGAAGGTTCGCAGGGTCCTCGGCGACGATGATGGCGTCCTTTCGCCGTCGGAACTCTCCCTGGATCGCGCGAAACTGGCCGTCGCAGCGGGAGAAAGCCGCCACCACCTCGGGGTCGAACTGGGTGGCGTTGTTCTCCAGGATGATGCTCCTGGCCACTTCGTGGGAGAACGCCTCCTTGTAGACACGCTTCGATGCCAGGGCGTCGTAGACGTCGGCCAGGGCAAAGATCCTCGCACACAGCGGAATCGCATCGCCGGCGAGCCCGTCCGGGTAGCCGGTGCCGTCGTGCCGCTCATGGTGGTAGGCCGCGACGTCCCGCGCCATTTGGAGATACCTGGCGTCCGGGAACTTTCGCAGGGCGGTCTCCAGCGTCTCGGCGCCCCGGGCGGTGTGGGTTTTCATGATCTCGAACTCTTCGCTGGTCAGCCTGTCCGGCTTCAGGAGGATGTAGTCCGGGATGCCGACCTTGCCGATGTCGTGAAGGGCGCTGGTGACCCGGATGAGGGCCAGGAATTCCCCGTCAATCTCGTCACGGAACCTCTCGCACGTCGCCAGGGCCTGGCTGAGGATGCCGGCGTATTCGCGGACGCGCTCCAGGTGCAGCCCCGTCTCGGGGTCCCGGGACTCGGCCAGCCGCGCGAGCGCGAAGATCGTCAGGTCGCGGCTGCTGCGCTCGGTGTCGGCGATGGAGGCGGCCACTTCGCGGACGGAGACCATCCCGACGACTTTCCCGCCGTCGACGACGGGCACGTGCCGGAAGCTCTGGCCGGCCATGACCCCCTGCACGTCTGCCAGCGACCAGTCCAGCCCGCAGCAGATGACCGGGCGCGTCATGACCTGTGCGATGGGCGTGCGTGCCGGGTCGCGCTTGGCGACGAGGACGCTTAGGAGGAGGTCGCGCTCGGTGAGAATCCCCGCCAATCCCCCCTCCCGGTCGAGCACCACGACGCTGCCGATCTGGTTCGCCTGCATCTGCTCGGCACCGGCGGCGGCGGTCTCGTCGCTGCGGACAGTCACCACCTGCTGCTTGTCGAGCCATCCTGGCAGATCTCTGACACGCATTCCAAGCCCCCCGAACACGTGGGCCCCGGCGCCTTGCCAAGGCCCTGTATTATCGGCCAATGCACGTCACGGTATAAATAGAATCGCGGGAATCCGGGAGCGCCGCCATCGGCACCGCGGCGGCCCGGTTTCCCGCGCCGCGGCAGCGGCGGGGGGGGCCGTTCCGCGGCCCCGGGCCCGCCGGGCGCCCGCCGCCGCCGGCACGGGGGCTTCCGCCTGGCACAGAAACGCTAAAGGAACGGCACCGTCCGTGCCGATGCCACGGTCAGTAAGCGAGGTCAGACTGTGGGGGCATCAAGCGAAGGGGGGGACCATGTCGCAGGCCTGCGAAGTCGACCGACTGGTCAAGCCGCTCGATTCGGTCATCACCATTGGGGCCGCGGAGAGCGTTCAGGCGGCCATCACCAGGATGTGCCAACATGGGATCGGCTGCCTCGTGGTGCTGGACGGCGAGGGGGCCATCGCCGGCATCCTCACCGAGCGGGACATCCTGACCCGCGCGGCCGCCCTGTCGGCCGACCCCTCCTCCACCCCGGTGGCCGAGATCGCCACCTCGAAGGTAGTTTGCTGCGAGCCGGAGGCTCTCGCGACCAAGGCCCACAGCCTCATGGTGGAACACGGCGTCCGGCACCTGCCGATCGTCGAAGAGGGCCGGCTGGTCGGCATGACCTCCAGCCGCGACGTCATGGCCTTCGAACTGCGAGTCCTGGCGTCCAGGAACGCCGTGGTTGAGCAGATCGCGGCCCTGATTAAGTGCCTGAAGACCCTGGACCTGACCGAAGTCTGCGACGTGCTCACCCGGGAAGTCCCCAAGTTCTACGGCGCTCGCCGGGCGGTCCTGCGTCTCCCCCCGAGCGCGGGTCCCATCGCCGGTCACTGCCTGGTCCGTCGAGAGGACTGCCCGTGCCCCGAGGAAGCGCTGCCGGAGCACGTCGCCGCGGACCCGGACGGTGATCGAGGGCCGCGGCCCGAACCGGACGTGCCGCCGATCTGCAAAGGCCTGGGCGCCCATCCTCCCCGGCTCGTCATACCGCTCAGCGTCGGGGGGACCGGCGCTGCCGCACACGGATCGGGCGGAGGGAACGGGGCTTGCCTCTGCATGTGCGGCCTTAAGCCCTCCTGCCTGCAGATCGAGGAGGTCTTCGCCCATACGACCAACCTGCTCCGAGACCTCTTCAGTGCGAGCCTGACGAACGCCGTCCTCTACCAGCGAGCCCTGATCGACCCCCTCACACACACGGCCACGCGGCGAGTCCTGGAGGAGAGGCTCCAGAGCGAGTACCACCGGGCCGTGCGCTACGGATCCACCTTCTCCATCGCCCTGTTCGACCTGGACGACCTCAAGGCGGTCAACGACCGGTTGGGCCACCCAGCCGGCGACCGCGTCCTGGAGGGTGTCGGCCAGATCCTGAGACGCTCCGCCAGACTCACCGACCTGGTTGCCCGCTACGGAGGCGACGAGTTTGTGCTCCTGCTGCCGCACACCGGTGTCCAGGACGTGGCCAACACGGTGGAGCGGATCCGCAAATGCGTGGCCGAACTCCAGCCCGCCGACGGCGCGGCGGTCACCATCAGTTGCGGCGCCACGGCCTGGCTCGGGACGCAGGAGGACACCCCCGATCGGATGCTTCAGCGGGCGGACGCCGCCCTCTACCAGGCGAAGCGCGCCGGCCGCAACACGTCCGTCATCAACCAAGCTGGCGACCCCGCGGCCCCAGGGCGGGCGGCGGGCCCGGCACGCCGACAACGACAGCGCGGGCCGAAGGCGCCGACGAAGTGAACCCCCGGCGCCGGCCGGCCGTCCTCGACCCCCAACCCGGCGTCAGGGCTTCAGTCGCGCGATGAGCGCGGCCGCGCGGGCCCGCCACGCGTCGTAGACCTCCGCCGCCTGGGCGGGGATGCGCCCGCCCGTGATTGGGTCGTACTCGCCCGTCCGCAGTTCCGTCTTCTCGCCGATCTCCTCCAGGAGACCCCGCGCCTCGTCGGTTGCCGGGCCTCTCGCCCCCTTCAGGCGGCTCTCCAAGAGCGCCAGGTACCGCAGGTCCTTGGCCCCCTCGCGGGCGGCTTCCCAGCGGAGGGTCGGGACGTTCCCCTCGCCGGCGGCCTCGGCGGGCCACGTGTAGTTGTCCTCGGGCGTGGCGTTGTGCCAGTAGGTCCACTGGGCCCCGCCGACGGCCCGGGCCTTCCAGACGAAGCACCCGAAGAAGCCGCGCGCGGCCTCCAGGCCGCCGGGCAGCGACCCGCCGCCCGCCATGTTGTACAGGTGGATCTTCGCGTCGGGCTCCCTCTTGCGGACGATCTGGAGTTTGTCGGCCAGCCAGCGGTTGGTGGACCAGATGTCGAGCCGCCCCTTCCAGAGGTCCTGCTCCGGGTAGCCCATCGCCCACCCGCCGCCGCACGTGAGTTCGAGCAGCGTCCCCGGCACCTCGCGCCGCACGAGGTCCAGGTAGTGCTGCGTGGCGGGGATGGTCCACGGGTGGCTGCCGGCCTCGTCGGCGACCTGGAGGACGAGTTCCAGGCCGCGCTCCCGGGCCTCCTCGCGGATCATCTTGGCGGTATCGACATATCGCTTATCGAGCGCCCCGCTGAACGGGTAGTAGCGGAACCACGGGCCGTACATCTGGATCGACTTGTCGGGCTCGTTCAGCCACTCGGCCGTGATCCGGTTCCACAGGCCCACGTAGACGTGCTTCCCCGGGAAGCCCGCCTTCCGGTAGGCGTCGAGCAGCGGTGGAAGGGCCTCGCGCGCCAGATTTCCCTCGCGCGTCACGGGCGCACCGAGCGTCGAGACGGTCATCCCATGGCACCGCTGGTCGGCCAGTTGCTTCGCGATGAGCGGGAGGGCCGAGGGCTCCGTCGGATGGTTGTAGTAGAGGTACAGGTCCAGGGGCGGGTCGGCCAGCCGGAAGGGGTGGACCGTGAGGGCCAGCGGCAGGGCCAGGCGCTCCTCGCCGCCCACGAGGATGCGGACGCGGCCCTCGTACGTCCCCGCGGACGCGTCCTCCGGGACGAAGTACGTGATCCAGAACTGCTGGAGCCGCCCGGCCGCCACGGCCTTCCGGTCGCACTTCTCCAGGAGGAGGGGGATCGTCTCGGTCTTGCCGCGCGCGGTCACCTTGGCATAGCGGACCGCCCGGACGTCGAGGTTGGCGGCGGGGATCCTCTTGCCGCCCGGCCCGGCGAGGTCCGTGACGGCCACCGAGAAGTCGCCGCTCGCCAAGGCCGCGACGACGAACGTCACGGGGCCGTACTGGCCGGGGCAGTCGGCTGCCGCCAGGCGCTCCACGCGATCGGCCGCGGCGGGGACCTCGTCGGGCCGCGCGAGCGCCGTCGCCGGCCGGGCGAAGACCGCGAACCCGCGGGCCTTGTCGGCGTCGGTCGCCTCGAACAGGGCGGTGCCGGGCGCGTCGAGGCCCGGGTCGCCCAGGTAGGGGTGCGCCGCCGCCCGCGCGCCCCAGACGCGGAACTGCTCGGGGGCCTCGCCCGCCGCGCCTGAAGCCGGCGCCGGCGCGGCCGCCCCCGCCCCTCCCGCCGCCGCGGCAAGCGCCAGCGCTGCCGCGCATATCGCCGCCATGCACCCGTGCCGCGACATGTCTGCCTCCTTCCCGCCGAGCGCACCTCTCCCCACCCACGCTACACCCCGGGCCCGCCGCAGTCGACCGAAAAGGCGGTCGTGCGGGAAGCCCGCGGCGCCGCGCCGGCGCGGGCGTCCGGCCGGCCGGGACTCGCATTGACGGCCCCGTCCGGGTATGCTGGCTGGTGGAGGCCCGCGGCCGCCGGGCCGGATCGTCCGGAAGGCGCGGCCAAGGGAGGGTCGCCATGGCGCTCGAGGTGAAGCAGGTCGACGTGTGGGCGGCGAGCATCGAGGACCGGCCGGGGGGCGCGGCCGCCAAACTGGCCGCCCTGTCCAAGGCGGGCGTGAGCCTGGAGTTCGTGGTCGCCCGCCGCTGCCCCGACAAGCCGGGGACGGGCGTCCTCTTTGTCGCCCTGATCGAGGGCGACAAGGCCGTCGCGGTGGCCAAGGCGGCCGGCTTCGCCAAGGCCGAGAGCATGCACTCGGTCCGCCTCACGGGGCCCGACTCGCCGGGCCTCGGCGGCAAGATTGCGGGGGCCCTCGCGGCGGCGGGGATCAACGTGCGCGGCCTGTCGGCGGCGGCCATCCGGGGCACGTGCGCGTGCTACCTGGCCTTCGATAGCGCCGCCGACGCGGCCAAGGCCGTCGGCATCCTCAAGAAACTCTGACCGCGCCGCCCTGCCGGGTGCCACCCTGGCTGGGCGCCGTGGCGACCGCTGGCGGCTTGTCGAAGCGCAGCGGAGACCCGTCGCCTCACCCAGGGCCCGCCAGTGCCGCCGCGCAAGGGGTCAGTCCACGCGCACCAGGCCGCGCTTGGCGGCGTAGGCCCGGAGGGCGTCGACCTCGGCCTGCGGCACGCGGGACACGAGTTCCGGGAACTCCGCCGCCCGGTAGGCCGGGCGATACTGGTCCATGACGTTGATCGCGCACCCCGGGGCCGCGCGCGCAACGGCGTCGATGACCGCGCGGCTCCGCGCCAGGTCGCCCGGCATCACCAGGTGCCGCACCAGGACGCCGCGCCGGGCGACGCCGCCCGCGTCCAGCCGCAGGGGCCCGACCTGGCGGAACATCTCGGCCAGGGCCGCCTCCGCCACCGACGGGTAGTCCGGCACGCCCGAATACCGGCGGCCCGCCTCGGCGTCGGCGTACTTGAAGTCAGGCATGTAGATGTCGATAAGTCCATCCAGCAGGCGCAGGGTCTCGACCGACTCGTACCCGCCCGCGTTGTAGACGGCGGGCGCGCCGCATCCCCCGCGGCGCAGGAGGACCACCGCCTCGGCCACGGCGTGCGCGACGTGGGTGGGCGTGACGAAGTTGGTGTTCTCGCAGCCCGCGCGGCGAAGGGCGAGGGCCGCCTCGGCGAGTTCCTCGGCCGACACGCGGCGGCCGTCGGCCGAGTGGCTGATGTCCGCGTTCTGGCAGAAGACGCAGTCGAGGTTGCAGCCGGCGAAGAAGATCGTCCCGCTCCCGCCCCGGCCCACGAGGACCCTCTCCTCGCCGAAGTGCGGCCCGGCCGAGACGAGGACGGCCTCGGCGCCGATGCGGCAGGCGCCCGTCTCGCCGGCCGTGCGGTCCACGCCGCAGCGGCGCGGGCACAGTTCGCACCGCCGCAGCATCCCGCGCAAGCGCACCACGTTCTCGGGCATCGGCTCCACGGCGGTATCCCAGTCCCGTTTCCAGAAGGGTACGGCTCTCTCGTGCCGGGTGCCACGGTTGCGCCGTCCAGCAACCGTGCCTCAAGCCGCGACAAGCACGGCTGCACACGGCGCAGCCGTGGCACCCAGCACATGGCAGGCGCCGTGCCCGGGCCTAGTCCTCGAGGTTCAGCCAGGCCCGCTCCTCGGCCGTCAGGCGAATGTCGAGCGCGGGAAGGCTGGTCCGCGTCTCGGCCGGCGTCCGCGGCCCGATCAGGGGGAAGGTCCGGAACCGCTGGGTGAGGACGTAGGCCAGGGCGATCTGGATGGGGAGGACCTTGCGCTTCGCGGCAAGCGATTGGCACCGCTCAAGGCGGCGGAAGTTGTCGTCCGCGTACCAGCAGCGGACGAGTTCCGCGTCGGACCGGTCGTCGGGCCGGGCCCGCGTGAAGAAGCCGCGCGCCTGGCTCGACCACGGCATGAGGGCCATCCCCGTCTTCTCGAACCACGCGCGGTCCTCGGGCCCCGAGGCCTGGACGCACCCGGCCCAGACGGGATCGACCATGCGGGCGAGGCTGAAGTTGTTCGAGACGGCCGAGAAGCCCTGGAGGCCGTGCGCGGCCGCGTAGGCGTTGGCCGCCTCGACCCGCGCGCACGACCAGTTCGACCCGCCGAAGGCCCGCATGCGGCCGGCGCGGACGTGCTCGTTCAGGACGTCGATGAACTCGCCGACCGGCACGTCGGGGTTGTCGCGATGCATCATGTAGATGTCCACGCAGTCCATCCGGAGCCGGTCGAGGCTCTCGAGGAGTTGCGAGGTGAGTTTGCCGGGGAAGCAGTCGGGCGTGTGGGCGCCCTTGTCGAGGATCACCACATGCTCGCGGACGCCGCGGCTGCGGACCCAGGCGCCGAGGATCTCCTCGCGGTTGCCGTAGATGCGCGCCGTGTCGAAGGCGTTGCCGCCCTGCTCGAACCAGTCGTCGAACACGACGGCGGCGTGCGGCATGGTGCTCTGGTTGTCGACGCCCATGACGAGCCGCGAGACCGGCTTGTCGAGGTGCGGGATGCGGCCGTACTGCATCCGGCCGCCGGGCCGCACGCACAGCGGCCGGCGGTGGACGGTCGGCACGGCGCCGGGC
>CAYGZE010000143.1:0-10655 GCA_964354185.1 uncultured Anaerolineales bacterium
TAGGCGTAGCGGAGGCGCACCTCGCGGCCGGGCGCGAGGCGGAAGAACTTCCTGGGCGGCTCTTCCATGAAGTCCTCGCGCTCGATGTAGAGGACCTTCGAGAACGGGACCTTGCGGGTGCCGGCCGCCGCGTCCTCGGGGTTGTTGACGGCCTGGAGTTCCTCGACCCGACCCTCGGGATAGTTGTCGATGACGACCTTCAGGGGCCTGAGGACGCCCATGACGCGCGGGGCGCGGCGGTTGAGGTCCTCGCGGAGGCAGTGTTCGAGGAGAGCGACGTCGACGACGCTATCCATCTTGGCGACGCCGATGCGGCGGCAGAAGTCGCGGATCGCCTCCGGCGTGTAGCCGCGACGACGCAGGCCCGCCAGCGTCGGCATCCGCGGATCGTCCCAGCCCTTGACGTGCCCGCCCTTGACGATCTCCAGCAGCCGCCGCTTCGACAGGACCGTGTACGTCACGTTCAGCCGCGCGAACTCGATCTGCCGCGGATGGTAGATGCCCAACTGGTCGAGGAACCAGTCGTACAGCGGCCGGTGATTCTCATACTCCAGGGAACAGAGGGAGTGGGTGACGCGCTCGATCGAGTCCTCCAGGCCGTGGGCCCAGTCGTACATCGGGTAGATGCACCACGAGTCGCCCGTGCGGTGGTGCGACGCATGGAGGATGCGGTACATGACCGGGTCGCGCATATTGAGGTTGGGCGAGGCCATGTCGATCTTCGCGCGCAGCGTCCGCGAGCCGTCGGGGAACTCGCCCGCCCTCATGCGGCGGAAGAGGTCAAGGTTCTCCTCGGCGGAGCGGCCCCGGTACGGGCTGTCGCGGCCGGGCCGCGTGAGCGTGCCGCGATGCTCGGTCACCTCGTCGGCCGAAAGGTCGCAGACGTAGGCCTTGCCCTTGCGGATGAGGTCCTCGGCCCACGCGTACATCTCGCCGAAGTAGTCGGAGCCGAAGAGGAGCCGGTCGCCCCAGTCGGCCCCGAGCCACCGGACGTCCTCGACGATGGCGTCGACGTACTCCTGCTCCTCCTTGGTGGGGTTGGTGTCGTCGAACCGCAGGTTAAAGAGGCCGCCGAAGTCCTGGGCGACGCCGTAGTCGATCCACACGGCCTTGGCGTGGCCGATGTGGAGATAGGCGTTGGGCTCGGGGGGGAACCGGGTGTGGACCCGCCCGCCGAACCGCCCTGCCCGGTTGTCCTCGGCCACCGCCTCGCGGATGAAGTCCGTGGGGGCCGCCGGCTCGCTCGCATCCGCAGTCATCTCCGAATCGCCTTTCGCGTACCCGTTTGCCCGTGGCCAAGGGGGATAGTGTGCCAGAAGCGGGGGGAATTGTCCAGAGATTGGGGGGCGCCGATAGTGGAGCCCGATTGCAGATTGGAGATTGCAGAATGCCGGATGAACAACTTGCCTACGGTCCACGGGTTTCCTGCTTGAGACAAGGCAACGGCACCACTGGTGGACAAGCCACCAGTGCCACACAGCATCACGCGAGGGACTTCACCTTAGCGACGGCGTCGTCGAGGCGGGCGAGGCATTCGGGGCGGCCGAGGATCTCCATCGTCTCAAACAGGGGCGTCGAGACGCGGCGGCAGGTCGCCGCCACGCGGAGGGTCATGAAGAGGTCGGCCGCCTTCCAGCCCAGCGCCTCCACGAGGCCGCGCGCGGCCTCCTCCAGCGCGGCCGCCTGCCACGGGTCGACGGCGGCCAGGGCCGCCCGCGCCTGCTCCAGGGCCGCGGCGGTCTCGGCGGGCGAGCGGGTGGGCTTGCCCTTCTTCTGCGGCAGAAGGTCGGCAGGCTCGTAAGGCAGCCGCGCGGCAAAGAACGCCACGGCGTCGGGGAACTCGCTCAGTTTGCGCAGCCGCTCCTGGACCAGGCGGACGATGCCCTCCAGGTGCGCCTCGGGCAGCCCCCCCGGCACGAAGCCTTCGGCCCGCAGCCGCTCGGCCAACTCGCCGACGCCCAGCCGCCGGATCCACATGCCGTTCAGCCACTCGAACTTCTCCATGTCGAAGACGGGACCCGTCGTGTTGACGCGGTCCCAGGAGAAGTCGCGCAGGAACTCCTCGCGCGAGAAGACCTCGCGCCCGTCGGGCATCGAGTGGCCCAGCATCCCCAGGAAGTTGACCACGGCCTCCGGCAGATACCCCTGCTCGCGGTACCAGAGGACGTTGGTGGGGTTCTTTCGCTTCGAGAGTTTCGAGCGGTCGGGGTTCCGGATGAGGGGCATGTGGCAGAAGCGCGGCAGGTCCCAGCCGAACGCCTCGTAGAGGAGGACGTGCTTGGGCGTGGAGACGATCCACTCCTCGGCCCGGACGACGTGGGTGATGCCCATCAGGTGATCGTCGACGACGACGGCCAGGTGGTAGGTCGGAAAGCCGTCGGTCTTGAGGAGGACCTGGTCGTCGATCCTGCGGTTTTCGATGACGATCGGGCCGCGAAGGCCGTCGGTAAAGCGCGTCTCGCCCTCCAGGGGGACGGCCAGGCGGACGGTGTGGGGCTCGCCGGCCGCGGCGCGGCGGGCCGACTCCTCGGGCGCAAGGGCGCGGCAAAGGCGATCGTAGCCGAGCGTCTCGGCGCCGGCCTTCTTCTGCGACTCGCGCAGGGCCGCCACGCGCTCGGGCGTGCAGAAGCACCGGTACGCGTGGCCGCCCGCGAGCAGGCGGTCGGCGTGCTCGCGGTAGAGGTGCAGGCGCTCGCTCTGGCGATACGGGCCCACCGGGCCGCCGACGTCGGGCCCCTCGTCGTGGGAGAGGCCGAGCCACCGAAGCGAGTCGAGGAACATCCGCTCGGCGCCCTCGACGAACCGGGTGCGGTCGGTGTCCTCGATGCGGACGAGGAATTGGCCGCCCGCCTGGTGGGCGAAGGCCCAGTTGACGAGGGCGACGTACATGTTGCCGATGTGCGGTTCGCCCGTCGGACTGGGGGCGATGCGCGTCCGCACGGTCGCGAGGGGTGGGTCCGACATGGGGCTTTCGAGCTGTCCTTCCTTAGAACAGAGAGTGCCCGAGTTCCTGAGTGCCCGAGTAACAGAACTTGCCACGGCACGGCGGCTTCGTCAGGCGCCGCCCTTGTCGGCGGCCGGCGGCGTCTCGGCCGGTTTCTCCGCAGGCTTGTCGGCCGGTTTTTCGGCGGGCGGCGCGGCGGGCGGCTCAGCAGGTTTCTCGGCCGGTTTCTCCGCGGGCTTCTCCGCCGGCTTCTCGGCGGGCTTGGCGGCCGGTGTCTCGGCCGGCTTCTCCGCCGGTTTCTCGGCCGGGGTCTCGGGCGGCGGCTCATCGGGGAACGCCTTGATGGGCGTGCCGTCATCGGGCAGCGGCACCACGCCCGGCAGCGGCTTGGACCACTTGGCCACCAGCGACTTGACCTGGGCCTGGTCGGGATTCTTCTCGAGGCTCCGATGCCACTCCTCGAGCGCCTGGAGGCGGAGGCGGTCCTGCTCGGGGCGGCGCAGGTAGTAGATCATATAGACGGCCGCCAGGCTGTTGCGGCACTCGTAGTCGCCGGGGTCCTTTTCGAGGACGGTCTGCCACTGCTCGATGGCGGCGCCGTACTTCTTCTGCTTGCTGTAAAGGTAGGCCAGGCGCTTGCGGACGATGAGGGACTCGGGGTCCTGCTCCATGGCGAGTCTGAACTCCTCGAGGGCCTTGTCGAACCGGCCCTGGAGCAGGTAGGCGGTGCCCAGGTTGACGTGGACGGGCCCCTGGTTCGGGTCGAGTTCGATGCTCCTGCGATACGCGCTGACGGCGCGGTAGGAGTCGCCCATGGCGTCGTAGAACGCCCCCAGGTTCGACCAGGCGAAGGCGTGATCGGGGGCGAGTTCGACGGCCCGCTCGGCATACTTGCGGCCTTTCTCAAGGACGCCCGTGCGGCGCCCGGGATCGGCCTCGGCCATGCCGATGCGGAAGTAGACGACGCCGAGGTTGATGTTGACGGGCGGATAGTCGGGGTTGAGGTCGACCGCGGTCTCGTACGTCTTGGCGGCGTCGGCGTCGCGATCGAGCGACTGGTAGACGGTGCCCAAGCGGAAGTGATAGGTGAACTCGTAGGGCATCTGGTCGATCGCCCGCTGGTAGGGGGCGACGGCCTCCTCCATCTGGCCCCGCTCGCGGTAGACGTCGCCCATTCCCGCGTGGGCGATGGCCAGCCGGTCGTCCAGCGTGATGGCGTGCTCGAACTCGAGGATGGCCGCCTCGAGGTCGCCCGTGCTGTAGGCCAGGTGTCCCAGCCCCGCATGGCGCAGGGCCTCGTCGTGCTGGCAGCCGACCGCCGCGACCGCCAGAAGGAGAACCGTCCCGATCCGTTTCATGAGTCCCTCGTTGTCTCGTGGACCTTGTGCGTGCCTGCCGGCAGGCAGGTCGGAATGGGGATCCGTCTCCCCGTGTTCGGTTCCGCCGAAGGACCCGCGCCGCGTCCTCGCGCCTTCTGAAGCCACACACCGCCCGGGCCCCATGCCGGGAGCCCGGCCTCCTGCCCTCAGGCGGCTGATTCTACCGGCGGCCCGGGAACGTGTCAAAAGTTCATTGCGGCGCGGCGTCGCATCGACCGGTCTGCCGCGCGCGCACGGCGGGGGCGGCCGGGGAGGCCCGGGCGGCACAGGACCGCGGCCCGGCGGCGCTCCGGCAGGACCTGCCGCAGGGGAAGGCCGCATCCATGCCATCGGCGCCGGAGTCCGCGCGCCCTGTGACAAGGGGGTGGCACGGCGGCCATTCCTGGTGTATGATATGTCCGTGGGGTCCCCGCCTTCGCTCGTCGAGGCAGGCGGGTCGGCACCCGGGGGAAAACCGATGACCTGGTGGCATGCAGGGGGGCGGGGCGCGCCCGCGCGCCCGGCTGCTTGGGCGGTCGCGCTTGCCGCACTGGTCCTGGCGGCCGCGGGCGCCCGCGCGGGCCAGATCAGCGTCACGCTCGTCGGGAAGTACACGCAGACGATGGGGCCCGGCGAACAAGCGGGCGCCGTGTCCCTCGCCTGCTGGAACAGCGCGACGACCGGCTCTGGAACGCTGACCGGCCTGGTCGACGAGTCGGGCGCCGCGACGGCCGCCTCCGTCACGTGGTGGGGCAAGACCGACTACACCGGCATCGCCGATACGGCGGGGGACAACCGCCTCATGCGGGGCTACCTCACCTCGTTCACGGACCAGAGCGCCTGGGTGGAGGTGTCGGGCCTGAGTTCAGTCTTCCCGTCCGGCACCTACGACGTCCTCGTCTACTTCGACGGGGCGAACGGGGCGAACGCCTGGGAGACGTCGTATCGCATCGGCGCCGCGGCGATCACCGGCCGCGACCTTCCGAACACGACCTTCTCGGGGACCTTCACGGCGGACACGGGCCTGGGCGGCAACTACGTGCGCTTCGGCGGCGTGACGGGGGACGGTTTCCGGCTGGACGTCGTAGCCCTCGCGGGCGGGGGGACGCCGATCAACGGCATCCAGATCGCGCACACTCCGGAGCCCGGGTCGCTGGGCCTGGCCGCCGCCGGCCTGGCCCTGGCCCTCGCACGGCGACGCGGCCGCTAGGAACGCCCCCGCGCCGCTGCCACGCCTTGGCCGCCCTTCATCTCTTTGACAGGCGCCCGGCCGCACCGTATGATAGAATGCCGCCTGCGAGAGGACGAAAGGAGGGGTCGATGAGCCGATGTGCGAACCAGGAGAAGATGGCCGCATCCTGCACGTGCACGTACACGTCGTGCGGCCGGCGGGGGATCTGCTGCGAGTGCGTGGCGTACCATCGCTCGAACGGAGAACTGCCGGGGTGCTTCTTCCCGCCCGACGCCGAGCGGACCTACGACCGGAGCGTCCGGAACTACCTCCGGGTGATGAAGGCGGCCCACTAGCGCGGGCGGCGCGATGATCGTCCTGATCGACAACTACGACTCGTTCACGTACAACCTGGTCCAGCGGATCGGCGAACTGGCCCCGGACGTGGACCTGCGCGTCTTCCGGAACGACAAGGTGACGGTGGCCGAGATCGAGGCCCTCGGGCCGACGCACCTGGTGATCTCGCCCGGCCCGTGCACGCCCCTGGAGGGGGGCATCTCGAACGACGTCATCAGACATTTCGCCGGGAAGACGCCGCTCCTGGGCGTCTGTCTCGGCCACCAGTGCATCGGGCACGCGTTCGGCGCCGAAGTCGTCCGGGCCGACCGGCTGATGCACGGCAAGACGAGCCCGATCCATCACGATGGGAGGACCCTTTTTGAAGGCATCGCGAACCCGTTTGAGGCGACACGCTACCACAGCCTCATCATCCGCCGGGGCAGCGTACCCGACGACTTCGAGGTCTCGGCCTGGACCGACGAGGACGAGATTATGGGCGTCCGCCATCGTCGGTGGCCGCTGGAAGGTGTTCAGTTTCATCCAGAGAGTTTCCTGACCCTCGAAGGGCCGAAGATCCTGCGGAACTTCCTCGGCCTGCGGGCCTGACGGCGGGAAAACCGCGCAAGAATCGCCCGCGCGCCTCGCCCCGGCGGCCGGGCGGGGGCGCCCCTCAGGATACGGGCGGCGCGGCCGGGAGCCGCGTTTTCGGGACAATCCGGGCTCCTGCCTGCGCACGGACCCGAATCATCCGTATAATGAACTCGGTGGCAAGGGCCGGGGGTGCATCTGGAGGTTTGGGGTGATCCGGTTTCAGTGCACGTGCGGCAAACGGTTGAAGGTGGTGCCGGCCCATGCCGGCCGGCTGGTCGAGTGCACCGCCTGCGGGCGGAGGATACGGGCCCCCGAGGACCCGGCGCAGCCCTTG
Source organism: uncultured Anaerolineales bacterium (assembly GCA_964354185.1). GTDB lineage: Bacteria > Planctomycetota > Phycisphaerae > FEN-1346 > FEN-1346 > CAYGZE01. The sequence goes on from CAYGZE010000143.1 coordinate 6,738, forward strand.
GACGGCCCGGAGGCGCTGGCGGCCGCCGTCCGCGCGTTCCACGCCCGCGGCCGGGACCCGGGCGAGGCCGACGACGAGCCGACGCCGACGGACCATGCGGCCGCCCGCCTCGCCGCCCTCGCGGGCGTGCCCCTGGCGGAGCCGCGCGGCAAGTCGGCCCGCGATTCGCGGCGGGCCAGGACGTCGCAGAAGACGCCCGTGCGGCCTGTGGACCTGCTGGCGAAGCGGCATCCGTCGGTCCGGAGCAACCATCGGCCGCTCTGGATCGCGACGGGAATCGTGGCCGGCGCGCTGGTACTGGTGGTCGTGATCCTGGCCATCTCGGCCAACCTGGGCCGGAGCGGACCGCCGCCGGCGGCACCGGAGCCGCAGCCCGTCGTCCACGTGCAACCGACGCCGCCAACGCCGCCGACGCCGGAGGCGCCCGCGCCTCAGCCGGGCGAACTGTTCCCGAACGTCACCGCCCAGAAGCCCTCGGAGTCGGCCCTCGGCTCGCCCGAGCCGCCGAAGTGAGGCGGGCCGGGAAGCCGCAAAGGCATTTCTGTTGACACCCCCTTCCGGGCCGCGCTATACTCCGCGCCAAGCGCTGTTCTGCCGCTAACGCCGAGCCGTCGTCCGCGGGAGCGACGTGGAAACGCCCAAGCGAAACCACATGTTCCTGGCCCTGGGTGCTGCCGCGCTCCTGGGTTGGGCGGCCGCCCAGGTTCGCGCCGCGGACGCGCCGGCGATGCCGTCCGAGGGGGCGGCGCCCGCCCCCGCCGCGACCGACGCGCCCGCCGCCACCCAGCCCGAGACGCCGGCCGGCGACGAGAAGCCCGCCGCGCCCGCCCCGCCCTCCCCCGGTCGCGCCATCCAGGTCAGCGGCCGCGTCATCCACACGTGGTACGACAGGCCCGACCTGCGCGTCCTGCTCATCATCGACGGCTTCACGGTCATCACGCACGGCGAGCAGTTGAGGGCCAGCGACGGGATCGTCTGGTTCGACGAGGCCGAGGCCCGCAAGAGCGGCCACGCCACGCTGGGCGTCTACGCGGAGACGGGGGTCGAGGTTCGCCGGGCCGACGGCCAGGTCGAGAAGTACGACTCCGTCTTCCTGGTCATGAAGGACGGGGCCGAGGTCAGCCTGCACTCCGAGGTGCCCCTGCGTGGCAAGGCCGCCTCGGCGCCGCTGTACCTGAGGGCGAAGAAGCAGCGGGGCGAGTTCCTGGCCGGCGCCGGGCAGGAGGCCCCCACCGACGTCGTCCCGGCGCCGAAGCCCGAGGAACCGGCGCCCGCGCCCGGCGTCCGCGAGGCAGGCGTCCCGAAGGAGATCACGATCGTCCCCCAGGACGACGTCCGCAAGGTGGACTTCACGAGCACCGTCGTCAAGGAGAAGGACGCCGCCGGCAACGAGCGCGACGTCCGCGTGAGCATCTGGACGGGCGGCATCTACGTGATGCGCGGCGACATGGAGATGGCGGCCGACAACCTGGTCATCTGGACGCCCGAGGAGAAGGGCGGCCCGGCCGGCGGCGCCGAGGCCCCGCCCTCGCTCCTCGGCCCCACCAAGCGCCAGGCCGCCGAGGCCTACTTCGAGGGCAACGTCCAGGTCAACCAGGGCCGCCGCACCATCTGGTGCAGCCAGATGTACTACGACTTCCAGCGGAACCAGGCCCTGGCCGTGGACTCCAGGATCCGGACGTTCACGAAGGCGCGGAACGTCCCCGTCCTCTACTGGGCCAAGGAAGTGCGGCAACTGGCGGAGAACCTCTTCCAGGGCACCGACGCGTGGATGACCACGTGCGAGTTCGCCCATCCGCACTACGAGATGGGCGCCAGCGAGATGACGCTGACGGACCTGACCGACGTCCCCGAGGCCGCCGAGGAGAAGCCGGGCGGCGAGCCCGAGCCCGACTACCGCCGCATCCGCTTCGCCGGCAAGGACGTCCAGGCCCGCGTCCGCCACCTGCCGATCAGTTACTGGCCCCGCATGGCCGGCGACCTCGAGGAAAGCGAGACGGCCCTGCGGAGCATCCGGATCGAGAACCGCAGCAACTTCGGCACGGGGTTCCTGTCGCAGTGGCACCTGATGAAACTGCTGGGCCTCGGGAAGCCCCCGCGAGGGTTCCATCCCTACTTCAACCTGGACTTCTGGTCGGAGCGCGGCCCGGCCGCCGGCGTCGAGATGAAGTACCAGCGCGAAGACTTCTTCGGCGACTTCCGCTCCTACCTCCTCCACGACATCGGCAAGGACAGCATCGGGTCCGAGGACGTCAACCCCGAGAAGGAGGACCGCGGCCGCGTCCTGTGGCGCCATCGGCACTATCTCCCCCGGAACTGGGAGATGACGATGGAACTCTCCTACATCAGCGACCCCACCTTCCTGAACGAGTTCTTCGAGGTCGAGGACGAGCAGGAGAAGTCGCAGGAGACCCTCCTGTACCTGAAGAAACAGGAGCGGGAACAGGCCCTGACGATCCTGGCGGCCTGGCGCCTGAACGACTTCTACACGCGGACCGAGTACCTGCCGCAGGTCGGGTACAACGTCATCGGCCACAGCCTCCTGGACGACAAACTCACCTACTTCCAGGACAGCGAAGTGGCCTGGGCCCGGTACCGCCCCGCCGAGACCGACCTCACGTGGGCCGAGCGGCTCCAGGCGTCCCAGAACGATATCTTCCGCACGCCGTGGGGCGCCCGTGAGAGCGGCACGGCCATCGCCGACACGATCCACGAACTCGACGTGCCCCTGAAGGCGGGCCCCGTCGGCATCACCCCCTTCGCCGAGGGGCGCATCACGTACTTCGAGGAGGTCCTCGACCGCTCGGGTCCCGACTGGCGGTACTTCGGACGGGCGGGGGCCCGGGCGGCGGCCCAGGCCTGGCGCGTCTACGACAACGTCGACAACGACTTCTGGGACCTCCACCGGATCCGCCACATCAACACGTTCGACGTGACGGCCTACGCCGCCCAGGCCTCGATCCCGAGCCGCGACCTCATCCCCTTCGACGTGCAGGAGGCCGGCACGCCCACCGTCCAGGGCGTCGACGACACCGGCGTCGTCGAACTGGGGTGGCGGCAGCGGCTCCAGACGAAGCGCGGCCCGGCCAACCGCCGCACGACCGTCGACTGGCTGATCGCCGACCTGCGGTTCACCTTCTACAGCGACACCGGATCGCCCATGGCCGTCGCCCCCGACGGCCGGCGGGCCCACAACCACGTCGACCTGCGGACCGACATGCTCGTCACCGACTCCGCCTCCCTGTGGACCGACACCCAGCTCAACACGAACGACGGGACGCTCGACCTGTTCTCCGTCGGGACGACCATCACCCATACGCCGCGCATCAGTTACTCCATCGGGCACCGCATCATCCCCGACGCCTCCAGCGCCATGACGTTTTTCAGCATGGACTACCGCATCAACGACAAGTGGAGCCTGAGGATCCTCGAGCAGTACGAGTGGGACCAGAAGCAGAACGCCCAGTCGAACTTCATCCTGACCCGCCGGATGCACTGCTGGCTGATGCGCCTGCGCGTGGAACTCGACCCGGGCGAGGACGACAAGTTCATCGGCATCGAGTTGCAGCCGGTGGGCACGCCGGAAATCCGCTTCAGCGCCCTCTAGGCGCCCGTCCGGACGACCCCTCGCCGGGCCGGGGCCGTGCCGGGGTCTCGGCACGACTTGCGGAAAAACGGGCCATTTCGGTATTGACAGGCCCCGCCGCGGCCCTTATAGTCTCGTGTTCCCGACGGGGCTGCCGCGGCCAGGAGAGTGGGCCCGCAGCCCCGCCTGCCTGCCGGTAGGCAGGGGGGAGCCCGCGGGGCGGGCGCCGGGGAGGACGGCCCGGTCCGGATCGAGCGACCCGAGGCACACGAGTGCAATGAAAACCGCCTTCCTGAAACCCGAGCAGGTGGACCGCGTGTGGTGGGTCGTCG
>CAYGZE010000144.1:0-1729 GCA_964354185.1 uncultured Anaerolineales bacterium
TGCCCTTCCCGTTCTTCAACGTCTGCTGCGACGAGACGGGCGGCCTGGGCGAGGGGGCGTCGAAGGACCTCGCCCGCCAGATCGGCGTGGGCGGGGTGTACGTGCGGCACATCCGGCGGCTCCACGACCTCGTGACGGGCAAGTACGGCAAGCGGATGATGATGTGGGGCGACATCATCCTCAATCACCCGGACCATCTCCAGGAGGTCCCCAAGGACACGATCCTGCTGACGTGGGGCTACGGCGACGCCGCCAACTTCGAGGGCCAGATCGTCCCCTTCGCGAAGTCGGGCTACGAGTTCTTCGTCTGCCCCGGCATCAGCAACTGGAGCCGCATCCTGCCGGACTTCGGCGTCGCGACGGTCAACATCCGCAACTTCGTCCGCGACGGGGCCAAGCATGGCGCCCTGGGCATGCTCAACACGGGCTGGGAGGACGACGGCGAGTCGATCCACTCGCCCAACTGGCACGGCTACGCGTGGGGCGCCGAGTGCGCGTGGAACGCTTCGGCCACCGCGCCCGAGGACTTCAACCGCCGCCTTGGCGCGGTCCTCTTCGGCGAGCCGGGCGACCACTTCGGCAAGGCCATCGACCTCCTGGCCCGGACGCACCGCCTGCCCGGCATGGGGGGCATGAACAACGGCCGCTTCTGGGAGGACGACCTCGCGCCGCGGGCCGGGCCGTCGAGCACCCGCCGGTCGGCCGGGCGGCTGCTCGCGGTCGTCCGCCCGGCCGTCGAGCACCTGGAGGCCTGCAAGCGCGACGCGGTCGTCAACGCCGACCTGCTCGACGGCTTCCTCCTGGGCGCGCGGCGGATGGAGCGGATCGGGCGGCGGATGCTCAATGCGGTCGAGGCGGCCGAGGCTTGCCGCAAGGCCCACGACGCCCCGGCGGCCGAGGCGGCGGCGCTGCTGGCCGACGCCGAGCGCCGCATCCGCGAGGACCGCGACGCCCACGAGGCCCTCGGCAACGAGTTCCGCCGCCTCTGGCTCGAGGAGAGCAAACCGTACGCGCTCGACTGGACGATGAAGCGGTACGCGGCCACGGTCGCGCGGTACGACGCGCTCGCGCGGCGGCTCGCGGACGCCCGCGCGAAGGTCGAGGCCGGGCAGGCCGCGCCCGCGCCGGAGTCGCTGGGCCTGGCGCTGCCCGAGGCGTACGCCCGCCGCGCGCGCCCGCACGAGGCCGTGGCCGCGCCCCTGGCGCCCGACGCGCCGTGGGCCGACCCGGCGGCGACGCACCGCCTGGGCCTCGTCGTCGAGGCCGGGTCGGTCGATCGCGTCGACCTGCCGGTGGAGGTCGACGTGCGGCTGCCCGGGGCGCTCGCGTCGCGGCCCGTCCGCGCGTTCGCGGCCGTCGGCGACGGGCCGGCCCGCGAAGTGCCCGCCCAGATTGACGGCCCTGACGCGGCACGGGTGCAGCAGTCGGGCGACTACTATGCCGGCCCCTCCGACGAGGTCCGCGATGCGCGCCTGGTGTGCGTGGTGCCGGGCGTCATCGCGAAGGGCGCGAGCGCCGCCGTCCACGTCTACCTGGGCCTGCCGGGGCCGCCAGCGCCGCCGCCGAAACCACCGCCGGGGGCCGTCTCGACAGACCACGGGCCCGCCTGGGGCTGGTGGATCGAGAACGACAAGGTGCGACTCCTCCTGGGCCCGGAGGGCGGGCACGTCTACCGGTGGGAGGTCAAGGCCCTCGGCAACCGCGACCTGACCATGCCGGGCGAGAGCGG
>CAYGZE010000144.1:1829-10651 GCA_964354185.1 uncultured Anaerolineales bacterium
CCCGTGGGGCACTACTGGGACTTCGACAACCCGAAGAACTTCGCCGCCGACGGCCCCAGCCCCGGCGAGTACCGCTTCTCGAGCGGCAAGGCCGGCCGCGTGGGCAGGGAGGCCGACGGCCTGGCGGCCCAGGTCCGCGAGCCGGGCGTCTTCTGGGGGATCAAGTTCAACAAGGAGCGGCTGGCGCTCGGCCTGGCGACGCCCGAGGTGGCGGCGCTCCACCACGTGGCCCCCGGCGCGGGCGCGGGCGGCGTGGGGATCGAGGGGTCGGCCCCCGCGGGCCACTTCGTCACCTTCGCAGGCCTCCTGCCGGACGAGCCCGCCGCCGTCATGGGCCGCCTCGTGCAGACGCTGGACTTCCGGAACCAGCCGCGGGTTGTCCTGCACGGCCTCCAGGCGAGGTGACCCGCCTGGGCGGGCGTGCCGCCCCGGCGGCGGCGCGCTTCGCCGCCCGGGTAGAGAGGCAAGGAGCCGATCGTGCAGTTGCACCTGGTGGACTGGGCGATCATCGTCGGGTACCTCGTGTTCAGCCTGGCCGTCTGCGCCTTCTACGTGCGGCGGGCGAGCCGCGGGATGTCCGAGTTCTTCGTCTCCGGCCGGTCGGCCCCCTGGTGGCTGCTGGGCACGTCGATGGTCGCCACGACGTTCAGCACCGACACACCGAACCTCGTGACGAACATCGTGCGGCAGGACGGCGTGGCGGGGAACTGGGTGTGGTGGGCCTTCCTGCTGACGGGGATGACGACCGTCTTCTTCTACGCGCGGCTGTGGCGGCGGTCGGGCGTGATGACCGACCTGGAGTTCTACGAGATCCGCTATTCGGGCCGGTCGGCCGCCGTGGTCCGGGGCTTCCGGGCGGTGTACCTGGGGCTCTTCTTCAACTGCGTGATCATGGCGTCGGTCACGCTGGCCGCCGTCAAGATCGCCAACGTCCTCCTGGGCTGGCCGGCGTGGCTGACCGTCCTGTGCTGCGCGGCCCTGTCGATCGCGTTCTCGGTGACGGCGGGCCTGTGGGGCGTGGTGGTGACGGACCTGGTGCAGTTCATCATGGCCATGACGGGCGCCGTTGTGGCCGCGTACTTCGCCACGCAGCAGCCCGAGGTGGGCGGCCTCGGGGGCCTCCTTGCGCGGCTCGACGCGCGGACGCTCGGCATGCTGCCGGACTTCGGTAACTGGGGGCTCCTCGTGAGCCTTCTCATCATCCCGCTGACGGTCCAGTGGTGGTCGGTGTGGTACCCGGGGGCGGAACCCGGGGGCGGCAGTTACATCGCCCAGCGGATGCTGGCGGCCCGGAACGAGCGGCACGCCATGGGCGCTACCCTCTGGTTCAACGTGGCCCACTACGCCCTGCGCCCGTGGCCCTGGATCCTCGTGGCCCTCGCCTCGATGATCGTGTACCCGACGCTGGGGGACATCCAGGCGGCGTTTCCGCACGTCGACCCGCGGCTGATCGGCAACGACATCGCCTACCCCGCGATGCTCCGGGTCCTGCCGACAGGTTTCCTGGGGCTCATGGTCGGCTCGCTGATCGCCGCCTACATCTCGACCATGGACACGCACCTGAACTGGGGGGCATCGTACCTGGTGCACGACCTGTACCAGCGGTTCATCCGGCCGGCGGCGCCCGAGAAGCACTACGTGCGGGTCTCGCGGGCGGTGACGGCGGGCCTGATGGCGGTGGCGGCCGTCATCGTGTTCTTCCTCGAGAATGCCAAGGACTCGTTCGACCTGATGCTCTCGATCGGCGCGGGGACGGGCCTCATCTACCTCCTGCGGTGGTTCTGGTGGCGGATCAACGCCTGGAGCGAGATCGCCGCCATGATCAGTTCGTTCTGCATCGCGGCCGGGCTGTTCATCGCGAAGAAGTGCGGGGCCGCCCTGCCGACCCACGTCACGCTGGCCCTGAGCGTGGCCGTCACCACGGTCGTCTGGGTCCTGGCGACGCTGCTGACGCGGCCGACGCGGCGCGAGACGCTCCTGGCCTTCTACCGCCTGGTGCGGCCGGCCGGGCCGGGATGGAGGGCCATCCGCCGCGAGACGGGACTCGCCCCGTCGCCCGACAGCCTGCCGCACGCCTTCCTGGGCTCGATGCTGGGATGCGCCCTGGTCTACGCCGCCCTGTTCGGCACGGGCGCCTTCCTCTACGGACGCACGGCCCAGGGGACGGTGTGCCTGGCGGTGTTCCTGGCGAGCGCCGGGGGGCTCGTGTGGCTCCTGCCGCGGATGTTCGGCCGCCCCGCCGCCGCAGGGACTGCGCCGCAGGACCCGCGCGCATCCGCATGACGTTGGGCCCGCGTCCGGCCCACGGTGCCGCCTACTTCCCCGCGCCACGGAGCGCGAGCATCGCCTCGCCGAACGCCTTGCCGATGCGGAGCATCGTCTTGGCGCTCCCCAGGTAGTGGAAGGGGTAATCGCTGCCGACGGTGTTCCATTCCGCCAGGTTCTCGCGCCAGCCTTTCTTGAAGACGGCGGCCGCCTCGGCGTCCCAGAAGACATCGGTCTTGACGACGGCCACGTTGCCTTTGAGCTCGGGGACGTCGGCGACGGCGGCCTGGGCGTCCTTGAACTTCTGCATCTTGGCGTTGACATCCGTGGTGCCGTCGACGCCCATCTGGCCGACCACGACCGGCAGGGCCGGCGCCTTCAGGTCCCGTCGCACGTCGCGGATGAAGTGGGCCAGGTTGACCGCGTACTCCGCCGTGTACGCGTCGTTGATCATGTCGTTCCAGCCGTGGAACCAGACGAGGCCGGCAAGTTCGTAGCCCTGGCCCTCGTACTGCGGGAAGAGCGTCTTGAGGTTCGCCAGCGTGGAGGCGACCTCTTCGAGCATCGCCCGGTACGAGGCGCCGAACGGGGCCTTGATGTCGTCGAGCGTGGCCTCGGGCTTCTTCGCCTTCATGTCCGCGAGCATCTTCTCGAGGACCTCCGGGGCGGGCAGGCCGGCGCTCGGGGACCGGAAATCGCGGTACAGGCTCCGCCCGCCCCAGGCCGTCTTGATGAGGAGCACCGGCTCGGCGTAGCGGTCGCCGACGACGTTGCCGAACTCGAGTTCCGGCCCGATGCAGTTGGGGCTGCCGTACCCCACCGTCAGGCGGCCCTTGCGGTCGAGGAACTTGATCCAGACGTCGTCGCGCTCGATCCACTTGCCGTCCTTCCGAAGGTGGGCGAAGAGGTCGCGGGTCGCGGGCTGCTCGGCCTGATACTCCAGGAGCGAGAGTTTCGCCTTGCCCTCCATGTTCGACTGCCCGGCGAGGATGAAGACCTTGACGGGCTTCGGGGCGTCGGCGGCCTCGGCGGCCGGGGCGGCCGCGAGCGCCAGGGCGGCCGCCAGTCCGACGGCCACGGCCAGGAATGCCTTTCTCATCTCGAACCCTCCTCGTACACGGTGCCGGATGGTCTCAGGGTCTGCTGTATTCCTCGAGAACGCGCTCCAGGTTGCCGCCCAGGATGAGCCGCTTCTGGTGGGCCGCGAGCCGCGCGAACAGGATGGGCCCCAGGCCCCAGGCGATCGGAAGGTCCTGGAGGTCGCTGCCGAACATCAGGCGGTCGGCCCCGATCTCCGCCACGACCGTCTCGCAATCGCGCGGCCCGCGCCAGAGCGGACAGGTGCAGACGTACAGGTTGCGCCGCTCCTTCATCAGGTCGGCGTACTCGGTCGTCAGGTGCCCGGCGATGAAGCAGGCGCCGGGGTACTCGCGCGTCAGGCGCTCCACCTGCGCGGCGGAGCCCCAGTGGTGGTTGAGGATGACCTGGCGGCGCTCGTAGGCCCAGCGGCAGGCCACGTCGATCAGGGGCCCCTCCGGCGGGTAGTCCTGGTAGTGCGGGATGAGTTTGACGCCGCGGAGGCCCAGGCCGGCGCACCGCTCCTGTTCGCGAAGCATCGCCTCGCGCCCGCGGTGCGGGTTGAGGAGCGTGAAGCCGACGAAGCGGTCCGGGTAGCGGCGGACGGCCTCGGCCACCAGGTCGTTCCCGTACGCCTCGTCGCTGAAGACGCCGGCGAAACTGAAGACGCAGGCCTTCGCCACCCCCTGGCGGTCCATCTCGGCCACGGTCGCGTCGAGGTCGCCGTCAGGGATGTGGTAGTGGCACGCCTTGCCGCCGAGGTGGCCGTGGCAGTCCCAGAACCGCCGCTCCGGGGGCACGGGCCCGCCGCGCCCCATCGCGACGTACTCATCGGCCGGCGGCCGCAGCGGCACCGCCGGATGGCTCGGCCGGCACCAGCGCATGAGGCGGCGCAGGTTGTCGCCGCCGATGCGGCGCTTGTCGGCGTCGCTCACTTCCGCGCGGGCGAGGAAGGCCGCCGTCTGGCCGTGGCCGAACGTCGGCCAGTTCGTGCCGAAGAGGAGCCGCCCGCTGCCCCAGCGGCGCGTGAGGTACTCGATGCCGCGATAGAGGAAGTAGCCGCTCAGTTCCACGTGCAGGTTCTCGCAGGCGTCGAGCGCGCGGTAGAGGAGGCGCTGGCCCCGCCGGATCCGCCACTCGGTCACGACGACCGGCAGGCGCGGCCACCGGCGGCAGAGGGCCACGACCGCGTTCCAGTCGGTCTGGTCGGTCCGCGGCGCCCCGCGGGCGATCTCGTCGTAGCAGATGAAGACGGGCACGCGGGCCGCCGCCAGCGGCTCCAGCAGTTCATCGATGCACCAGTCGCTCAGGCTGTAACGGTACTGGGCGGGAAGGAGGAAGAGGGCCGCCACCTGGTGGCGCCGCATGGCCGCGAGGAGTTGCCGGCCGCGCGGCTGCTCGTCGTCGGCCCCCGGCGAAAGCGCCGCCCACGCAGGATGGAGGCGCGGGCTGCGGCCGACCACCTCCAGGACCCGCGCGTTGCCCTCCTCGGGGTGGTTCTCGCACGCGAGGCTGTCCAGGACCAGCGCCTCGGCGATGCCGAAGTGGTCCATCTCGGCCAGGAGGTCGGCGGCCGTGTGCAGGCCGCCCTCCTCCAGGAGGAGGTGCCGCCCGACGACGCACCGGGCGTCCATCAGGTTCCAGTCGCCGGCCGTCCGCGCCGGCGCGGGCCGCTTGCGCGCCATGGAAGCTCCCTGCTCCGCCTACAGCCACGCCGCCTCGCCCGGCCGCCGGGTGCAGTAGGCCGAGAGGACCTTGTTGATGCCCGCGGCCACGGCGTCGGAGTCCGCGTCGCTCCAGGCCGGGTCGATCCAGACGCTGACCTCGCGGGCGAAGAGGTCCTCGGCCACGGGGCACATGCCGGGCCGGTAGTCTGCCCGGCCGCCGCGCGCCAGGTACCGCGGGTCCTCGAAGACCGATCCGCCCGGGACGTGGCCCGTTCGCAGGACGACCGGGAACATGTCCCGCGCCAGGTGCCAGTCCGGCGCGTGGCCCGTGCCGCGCGTCCAGGCCCCGATGCCTTCCGCCTGAAGGGCGGCGGCGATCCTGCGGCTCAGGTCGGCCGTCCGCGGGAAGAACCGCAGGGCGTAGCCGATCGCGCCGGCGGCGTCGTTGATCTTCTGCGGCGTGATCTCGTCATAGCAGCCGAGGCGACGGCGGACCCGGCGGCTGACGCGCTGGTGCCGCCGCACGACCTCGCGCAGCCGCCCCAGTTGCACCACGTCGACGGCCGCCTCCAGTTCCGACATGCGGTAGTTGGTCCCGGCAAAGAGTTCGCCCTCCCAGCGCGGCGGGCCGAAGCGGGGCTCGCGCCACAGGCCGCCCCCCTCGGCCAACTGGCAGGCCCGCTCGAAGAGGCGCCGGTCGTTCGTCACGACCAGACCGCCCTCGCCGCCGCCGATGATCTTGTAGGCCGAGATGCTGAAGCAGCCCATGTCGCCGAGCGTCCCGACCGGCCGGCCGCGGTACCTCGCGCCGGGCGACTGGGCGCAGTCCTCGACGACCCGCAGGCCGCGCCGCCGCGCGACCTCGAGCACCGGGTCCATGTCGACCACGTTGCCCCAGTGGTGCGTCGGTGCAAGGGCCACGGTCCGCGGGGTGATCAAGGGCTCGATCTTGCGCGGGTCGATCTGGAGCGACTCGTCGACGTCGCAGAAGACGGGCACGCCGCCGGCCATCACCACGGCCATCGCCGTGGCGGCAAAACCCAGGGCGGGACAGATGACCTCGGCGCCCGGTCCCACGCCGACGGCCACAAAGGCCGCATGCAGCGCCCCGGTGCCGGAACTGACGCTGAGGGCCTGCTTGACGTGGAACGTCCGCCGCGCCAGGGCCTCCAGCGCCTCGCCCTTGGGCGGCGCCGGCGAGCCCCAGTACCGGCCCAGGTGGGGTCCGCCGGCCGCCAAGTCGCGGTCCGTGACCGCCCGGCGAAGCCGCTTGAGGGCGGCCGGCGTGAAGCCGAATCGCTCGGCGACCGAGAGGAACTCCGCCACGCCGATCTTCGGCCCGGCCTTGCCCGTCCTCCGGCCGAACGCCTTCGGACCGCCGTCAATGGCGAGCGCCGGCGCCCTCTTCTTCATCGTGTCACCATCCTCCGGAGGAAGCGCCAGAGCGGCCGTCGCGGCGCCCGCCGCGCCAGTTCGGAAGCCGTCGCGCCGGAAGTCCCCCAGCAGAACCCGTCTAGGCGTCGCCGCCCATGATAGCCTCCGAAGGCCGCGACCACAACGGCGTCCCGGCACACCGTTCCGGCGCCGGGGCGATTCCCGTTGCCGCGCCGCGGGCGATGACCTATAGTCCCGGGCAACCGCGAGTCCTGGGCCGGCGGCGCCGCGACGGGTCGGCGCGCGCCGTGCCCTCTTCGACGGAAGGGAGGTTCCGGATGAGCCACCTGGGAACCCTGGACGCCGCCGCCTGCGCGATCGTGCTCTTGGCCGCCCTGGCCGCCGCCCCCGCGGTCCGGGCCGAGGCCGCCGAGAAGGCCGCCGCCTTCCGACCCCCGGCGGTGCCGCTGGTCGCGAGCGACCCGTACCTCAGCATCTGGTCCATGGCCGACCGCCTGACGGACGACGTGACCCGCCACTGGACGCGGCGCCCGCACCCGCTGGTCGGCCTCGTCCGGATCGACGGCAAGCCGTACCGCGTGATGGGCAACGCGCCGCCGGACGTCCCGCCGCTGCCGCAGGTCGGCCTCCGGGTGTTCCCCACCCGCACGGTCTACGACTTCCGGGGCGGCGGCATCCACCTCACGCTGACGTTCATGACGCCGGCCCTGCCGGCCGACCTGGAGGTGCTGGCGCGGCCGGTGACGTACTTGACGTGGCAGGTCCGTTCGGCCGACGGCGCCGCGCACGACGTCTCGATCTGCCACGGCGCGAGTTCGCTGCTGGCCGTCCACGAGCCGGATCAGAAGGTGGCGTGGGCGCGGGAGTCGATGGGCGGCCTCGTCGCGCTTCGCGTGGGGACGGTGGACCAGACGCTCCTGGCGCCCGCGGGCGACGACGCGCGCATCGACTGGGGCTACGCGTACGTGGCCGCCCCCGCCGCCCAGGCCAAGGCGGCGGTCGGGGCCGGCGCCGCGCTGCTCGCGCATTTCGCCGAGCAGGGCGGGCTGCCCGCGACCGACGACACCGCCATGCCGCGCGCCGCCAGTGACAACGAGCCCGTCCTGGCGCTCGGGTTCGACCTGGGCGCCGTCGGGGCCGAGGCGGTGTCGCGGCACCTCCTGATCGCCTACGACGAGATCTACGCGGTCAAGTTCCTCGGCCGGAAGTTGCGGCCGTACTGGCGCAGGGACGGGGCGACGGCGGCCGACCTGCTCCAGGCGGCCGAGCGCGACTACGCCGCCCTCGTGCCGCGCTGCGAGGCGTTTGACCAGGAACTGATGGCCGACCTCGCGAAGCAGGGCGGCGCGAAGTACGCGCAGATGGCCGCCCTGGCCTACCGGCAGGCGCTCGCGGGCTGCGGCCTGGCCGCCGACGCCCGCGGGAAGCCGCTCCTCTTTCCCAAGGAGAACAGCAGCAACGGGTGCATTGCGACCGTCGACGTCATCTACCCGGCCGCCCCGCAGTTCCTGCTGATGGGGCCGACCTATGCGAAGGCCCTGGGCGTTCCGCCGCTGGCCTACAGCGCGTCGCCCCAGTGGAAGTTCCCCTTCGCCCCGCACGACATCGGCACCTACCCGCAGGCGAACGGGCAGGTCTACGGCGGCGGCGAAAACTCGAAGAACGAGGCCGACATGATGCCCGTCGAGGAGAGCGCCAACCTGATCCTCCTCTGCGCCGCCATCGCCCGCATGGACGGCAACGCCGACTTCGCCTCCGCCTGGTGGCCGCAACTCACCCGCTGGGAAGCGTACCTGGAGAAGTACGGGAAGGACCCCGAGAACCAACTCTGCACCGACGACTTCATGGGCCACCTCGCGCACAACGCGAACCTCTCGGTCAAGGCCATCCTGGCCATCGCCGCCTACGGCGAACTGTGCCGGATGCGCGGCGACGCCGCCGCGGCCGGCAAGTACAAGACGCTGGCGAAGGAGTACGCCGCCAACTGGATGACCGTCGCCGCCGACGGCGACCACTACCGCATCGCGTTCGACCGGCCGAACTCGTGGAGCCAGAAGTACAACCTCGTGTGGGACCGCCTGCTGGGGCTGAACGTCTTCCCCCCCGAGGTCGCGGCGCGCGAGGTCGCGTACTATAAGACGCGGATGCAGAAGTACGGCCTGCCACTCGACTCGCGCACGCGGCTGACGAAGTCGGACTGGTGCCTCTGGAGCGCCACGCTGGCCGCTGATCCGGCGGACTTCGAGGCGATCGTCGCGCCCCTCTACGACTACCTGAACGAGACGACCGCGCGCCTGCCGTTCGTCGACTCGTACGTCACGGACAACGCCGGCAGCGACGGCATGCGCGCGCGGCCGGTCATCGGGGGCGTCTTCATCAAGATGCTCGAGGACCCCGCGACGTGGAGGAAATGGTCCG
>CAYGZE010000145.1:0-8545 GCA_964354185.1 uncultured Anaerolineales bacterium
CCAGGACCCGGTCGCTCCCCGACTCGATCCCGAACCGGAGTTCCAGGCACCCCCCCTGGGCCATCGCCCGCATCATCTCCTCGTCCACCAGGTTCACCCGCCCGAACGCCTTCCACTCGACCCCCAGGCGCGCCCGCTCGAGTTCCCGGCAGAATTCCATCACCTGCCGCTTCCCCGACACGAAGAACTCGTCCTGGAAGAGGAACAGGTCCACCCCCGCCTCGCGATGCAGGTGCGCCATCTCGGCGACGATGTTCTCGGGGCTCCGCGAGTGGCTCTCCAGGTTCCACACCGGCGCCACCGAGCAGAACGTGCACGGGTACGGGCACCCGCGGCTCGTCATCATGCCGTACCCCGCGTACCGCTTGAGGTCCACCAGGTGGAACGCCGGGAAGGGGATCGTGTCGAGGTCCTGGATGCGCGGGCGGTCCGGGTTGTGGCGGACCTCGCCCGCCTTCGTCCGGTACGAGATGCCCGCGACGCCGGCGAGGTCGCGCCCCTCCCGCAGGGCCCGCACCAGTTCCGGCCCCGTGCGCTCGCCCTCGCCGCGCGCGATGATGTCCACCCACGGGAACCGCGCGAGGATCTTCCCCTCGACGCTTTTCGATCCGACGCCGCCCAGGACCAGGGCGCGGTCCGGCCAGCGCTCCTTGAGGGCCCGCATCGCCTGGATCGTGAAGGGCAGCAAGTTCGCCATGCACGAGAGGCCGATGACCGGGGCCGGGTCGGCCAGGAACTCAAGGAAGTTGGCCAGGTCGAACGGGTCGTCGTACGGGGCCGTCTGGTAGTCGCGGAAGTCGACCGCCAGGCCCGCATCCTCCAGGGCCCGCGCCAGGTACAGCGGCCCCAGCGGCACGTGGAGTTCGCGCTCCACCTGCTCGCCGTAGCGCATGAAGAGCATGTTGAGATTGACAAGCGTGATGTCGGCCATCGTGTCCCCGCGTCTCGCGGTGCCGGTCCTTTTCCCCTCTCCCTGGAGGGAGAGGGGGCGGGGGTGAGGGGGCGCCCCGCGTCTACCCGCCCGGCCGGTCGGGCCGGCTGCCGCCTTTGCCTGCGGCGGGCGGCTGGTCCGGCCGCGCGCTCGGCGACGAATCGGCCGGCGCCGCGGGTTCGGCAGCCTTCGGCGGCGGCCGGTCCGGCCGGCTGCCGCGCGTCACCGCGTCCGACGGCTTCGGGCCGGGGGGTGCCGGCTCCGCCGTCGGCGGCTGCGGAACCGTGTACGTCTCGCTCGTCACCTTCTCGCCCTGGAACCACCCGCGGTGCGCCGAGAACAGGGCGACGAGTTTCCCGTCGGTCTTGGCCCCGATGTCGATGTCAATATTGAGATACGTGCCCAGCGGCTGGACGTAGACGACGTTCTCGCGGGTCGTCCACAGGCCGGCGTGGTCGACCTTGCGCGGGCGCTCGCCGGGGCCCGTCTTCTGGAGCCGCGCCAGCAGGATCATCCCGTCCTCGGCCGCCCCCATCCGGCGGACTGTCTGGGGCGGCGCATCGGGCGTCGCGCCCGGCTCCGGCACCTCGTACGCCTTCGCCTTCCACTGGATGCGAACCTCGCGGGCCGCGTCCGTGTTCTGGGCCATGATCCGGTACCCCGGCAGGTTCTTCTCCGCCAGGGCCCGCAGGCCCTCCGTGATCTTGTCGAGGAGGACGCCCTCCGTCCAGTCGGCCGGCACCCGCAGCGCGGGGATCGTCTTCTTCACCGGCGCGGTCGGCGCCGTCGGCGTAGTCGGCGATGTCGGCGCGGTCGGCACCGTCGGCGGCCGGTCCGGTTGGATGCCCTTGGTCGTCGGCGGACGGTCGGGCCGGATGCCCGTCACCGTGGCGGGCTGCGGCGTGGGCGCGTCTGCGTCGCCGGGCGCCCCCAGGACGCCCGCCGAGGCGCCGCGCGGACCGCCGGGTCCCTTGGCCGCGCCGGGCCGGTCCGGGCGGATGCCCGTCGGCGCGGGCGGCGGGGCAGGGGGCTGAGGCTGCGGCGGCTGGGGCGTCGGCTCCAGCGTCTCGCCCGCCTTCGGCTGCGGCACGTCCGCCGCGATGCCCGCGGTCGGGCGCGGTGCGTCCTCCTTCGGCGCCTCCGTCTTCTCCGGCGGCGGAGGCGGCGGCACGTCCGGCACCAGGCCGCGCATGACGCGCGGCGTGTCCTCTTTCCCGCCCGTCGGCTGATCGACCGGCTGCTGCGGGACGTCTGGCGCGACGCCCGCCATCACCTGCGGCACGTCTTCCTTCGCGGGAGGCTGGGCCGGCTCGGCCGACTGCTGCTTCTGCTTGGGCCACGCGGCGTCGGCGCCCGTGGGCTCGTCGGAGGTTTGGCATCCCACCGCGCCCGCCCCGAGGGCGACCAGCATGACGGCCGCCGCGCGCCCGAGGAACGCCGACCGCTGCGAGGGCGTCACCTTCGTCCGCGCGATGATCGTCTCGAGTTGGGCCCGCGGCGCCGCCCGGAGCATCATCGCCTCGGCCGGGTCGAGGGCGAGGCCGATCCGCCGCGCCGCCGCGTCGCGCTCCGCGAGGAGCGCCGCCCGGAACGGCGCGTCGACCGCCGCCTTCTTGACCAGGACCTCGATGCCGCGCGGGATCGGGCCCAGGGGCTTCCCGCTGCCCGGCGGCCGCCCGCCCACGATGGTGGTCCGCACCGCTTCCTGCTCGGCCGGCCGGCCGCCCGGCCTGCCCGAGCCGTCCCCCCGCTCCTGGTCGCTCATGGTCGTCCCTCCGCGGCCCTGGCCTGCCGGCCGGCAACCCGCCGGCGATCCGCCTCCTCGCCTAGATTATACGAGAAAGCGCTGCCCTGCGCTGCCCCCTTCGGCCCGCCCCGCGCCGGGGCATCCGGCCCGGGGGCGCGCCCTCGATGCAGCGCGCACCCACAGCCCATCGCGCGCCACGTCCTTTGGACGCGGCCGGGCCGGCGAGGTTCCCCGCGTCCGGCCCGGCCCGCGGGCGTGGCTTAGCCATGTCACGGGGCCGGCGGATTGTCCAACCCCACGTCAAAGGGACCGATCTGCGGAATTGTCACCGTCTGGAACTGCAGATCCCTGAGAGTTATCTTCACCATCTTATCCTTCGTTCCCGGCTCGCATTCGAGCGTCCCGGCAACCGCGGTCTCGTGGGGCCGAGGAAATCGTGCTGCTCCGCTGGGGGCCAGATACTTTTCCATGTCGTTGCCGCGATACAGAAACACCTCCGGGAATCGCTTGTTGGGATCGATCGACTCCCGAAGCGGGCCGCGGATCTCTTTCGGCAAGAGCCAGCTTACCGCCAGTCCTTCAGAGGGGCCGGCAAGATTCACGTTAAGGCGGCCCTGTGCGTAGCAGACTTGCAGCATCGGGCTCAGGCGTCCAAGTGGGTTTTCCTTCAACCACGCCCGCCACTTGGCGGCGTCGTCGCCGAAGTCCTGCCCCGTGATCTCCTTCAGCGCCTCGGCGGCCCGGTCTCGCACGCCGGGACCGGAGGCACCCTCAAACCTGTCCTCGCGGCCCTCCTTGGGCTCGCGCTCCAGGAGGTCGATGAGCGGCTCGACGGCGGCGCGCGACCTAATCCGGCCCAGCCCCCAGGCGGCGTAGAACCGTGTGCTGTCGTCCGTATCCTTGAGGGCGGCCACGAGGGGCCCGGCGGCCCGCTCGTCGGCGAGGTTGCCGAGGGCCCGCGCCACCCAGCCGCGTGCGAGCGCCCCGCGGGCCTTCAGGGCCGCGACCAGGGGTTCGACCGCCGCGCGGTCGCCGATCTCGCCGAGCGCCTCGGCGGCGTAACGCGCCACGTTCTCATCGTTGCCTTCGAGCGCCGCGATGAGGGGCCCCACCGCCCGCCTGTCCTTGAGCTTGCCGAGCGCCCCGGCCGCCGCCCAACGGTCCGCGGCCTTGGGGTCCTGCAGGACCGCGATGAGCGGTTCGACGGACCGCGCGTCTTTTAGGTTGCCCAAGGCCCCCGCCGCCGCCATTCGCACGAGATGATCGTCATCCCTCAGCAGGGCGGCCAGCGCGGGGGCTACCCGCTCGTCCTTGAACTGGCCCACCATGCAGGCCGCCCAGTACCGAGCCCTCGGGTCGGGATCGGCCAGGCCCGCCAGAAGCGGCTCGAGGGCCCGCGGGGCCTTGAGCCAGCCGAGCGCGGCCAGGGCCTCCGCCCGCACGCCCGCATCCGGGTCCTTGACGACGGCGAGCAGCGGCTCCACCGCGCGGCCGTCCTTGAGGTGGCCCAGCGTGGTCGCCGCGCTCTTGCGGACTTCAGGGCTCGCATCCTTGAGCGCGCCGATCAGGGGCTCGACGGCGGCGGCCGCATCGTTGCGTCCGCTGAGGGACTTGGCCGCCGCAGCGCGGACTGCCGCATCCGAGTCCTTCAGGGACGCGAGGAGCGCCGGCACCACCCCTTCGCCGCCGATCGAGGAGAGTGCCTCGGCCGCGCCCAACCGCACGAGCCGGTTCTCACTCCTGAGTGCGGCGAGGACGGCCGGCGCGGCCGGGTCCCGGATCCGCCACAGGGCCGCAATGGCCTCGGCCCGGACGCGCGAGGGCCCCCTCTCCATGTGCCCCATGACGATCCTGCGGCAGATGAACTCCGAGTCGTCGCCCAGGAGCCCGGCCAGAAACGGGGCCGCCGGCGCCGCCTTCGCGCCCATGTCGCCGAGGCGAACGCATGCTTGGCCGCGCTCGTCGGCATTGGACGAGTACAACGTCTCGATCTCCCGGCGCACCTCGGCGGGCGCATCGGCGGGAATCCGGTCCTTGGGGATCGCCGGCTGGGCAACGCCCACAGAGGCAGTGGCCAGGAGGGCAATAAGGGGAATATGCCATGTTCTTATCATCTCGCCTCCCTTGCGGCGGCGGATCACCGTTCGTAGGGCAACCGTGTCTCGATGACCAGGCATGAGCCGCGCTTCTCCCACACGTCTTTCTGCGGAAGCCACGGCCAGAGCACTACGCCCGCGGCGGGCTTCCGCAATGCCACCTGAGCAACCAACTCGCGCTTCACGGTATCTACTACCGCGAAACGGGACCCATAGGGCGTCGCCACGTACGCCTCCTTGCCGTCCGCCGAGAAGGTGACGCCGATGGTATAGGCGTTGGAGCAGGCCCCCACGGGCAGGCTGGCCAGGGGCCTGAGCGTGGCGCCGTCGTGGATGTGAAGCCCGTAGGAATCGCCCACGATGTAGATGTCGCCGCCGACGGGGGCAAAGCCCATCCACGCCACCCGGTCAGGCGGCTGGAGGGCGGCGCTGGCGACAATCTTCGTGTCGTCGAGCGAGAGCAGCGCGGCGCGGCCATCGACCAGCGCGCACAAGAGCATCTTATCCTTCGCGGCGAAGACATGGCTGACGCGGGCGGCATCCTCGGTCACCTGCGGCTTGTCCGGCTTGTCCGGGTCCAGGCGGACCGCCAGCCAGTGATGCCGGACGAAATCGCCCGCCTTGGTGCGTTCTTCATGGTTCATGAAAAGGACCACCTGCCGCCCTTCGTTCAGGGGGATGCCGGTGAACTGCCAATGGGCGTCGCTCTCATCGGTGACCCGAACGAGACCGGCCTTCCTGCCCTCGACATCCACGTAAGGCAGGCCGCCGGTCATGGAGCCCCTGAGCGGATAGGCATACTTGCCGGACGGGGAGAACACCCAGCAGGAGCAGTACCGCAGGTTCTCGAAGGGAACGAGGTTGTCGCCGTCGGCCTTCTCCGCCAGGCACGGCCATTGCCTCTCGTTGCGCACAATCGCAGGGGAACCGCTCGGGGCCAGCGCTTCCAGCGGCCGGCGGCTCGGCATCGGCCAGGAGACATGGCCGTACGTGCCTTTGGCCGGCTTGAGGGGATTGACCGCCAGGTATCCGACATCCTTGCGGAAGCAGTACGCGAGGCCCGGGTCGCCGGTGGGCCGATAGTTGGTGGACTCTGAAAACTCTTCCGTCGGAACGTATTCGATCCAGTAATCCCAGTCGCCGATGGCGAAGCCCCCGCCGCTGTCGGATGACAGGCCGGACACGAGCATCCGCGTGTACACGAGGTCGGTCACTTCGGCCTTCAGGCGCCGGTTCTCCTCGCGGAGGCGAGCCACCTCGGCCGCCAGGTCGGGCGGTTCGCGCCCCGCCACTTCGACCTCGACAAACCTGGCGAACACGGCCGGGTGGTCGTCGTACTGAACCGAGACCCGATAGCGCCCCGGGCCGGGCAGGTGGGGCCTGAGGTCCATCTCCTTCTTGATTGCCTCGCCCGGCTTCAGGGTCGTCTCGCCCTCAACCAAGTGAACGCCGTGGTCCTGGAGCGGCTTCTCAAAGGCCTTGGCGGCGATCCAGAGGAGGAAATCGCCCCTGGCCGCCGGCGATTCCTTCCTCCGCTGGAGCGTAATGGGCTCGGCGCCGCCATTCCGCAACGTCACCGTGATGGGCAACCGCTCCTCGATGCCGCAGCGCGGCTTCGGCGCCTCCACCGACATGCTGAGCGCCGGCGGGGGCAGCGCCTCAACCGCTCGAACCGTCCTCAGCACGCCGTCCCCGAAATCGAGGGGCTCGGGAGGCTGCTCGTTGGCCCGACTCAGCATCGGCTCGTCCCACACGTCACCCGACCACCGGACAAGCCGCCCGAGGTTCGGGCTGAACCTTGCCGCGTCGTCCGGGGTCACGAAGAAACGCGTCGTGGCCTGACGCACGACGAGGTTCCCCTTGGCGGTGCGCTCGACCCAGCCGGCCGGATGGTCTTCGAACTCAGAGGAGTCGCCCCCCGCGGCCTGCAACCCCCCCGAGACGGCGGAGCCTGTGACTGCCAGCGCCAGAGCCAGGATCGCGGGTCGCATCTTTCGCCCTCCCTGAGCAGGCGTTTCGCCCCTAGGCGAACGGCGGATTGCAGGTATGACGATAGGGCAACACACCTCCGTCTGCGCCCGCCGGCACCACCACCCGACACCCCCTGCAGTCGGAGCGGCAGCCGGTGCCGTACCAGGCGTGCTCTCTACCACTTCCTCAGTTCGATTGGGACCACGGCGCTGTAGAGTTCGCCGGTCCAGGCATCGAGGGCATATTCCTGGCCACGTTCCGTCGGCTTGTGCACCATCTGGATGCGCACTTCGGGCGGCGGGCCTTCCTTGAAGGTCTCAGGCCAGTTTCTTAGGAAGAACTTCCTGATGTCCGACACACGAATCGGAATGGCCCCTGTGGCCGTCTTGCCCTTTTCCACGGTGAGGAACCAGTCCTTCGGGACCCAGAATATGTCCAGCTGAACAGGCGATCCCAACGTCATTTCATGGGCGCCAACTCGCTTCGCTCCCTTGACCTGCGCGTAGACAAGGACCTGGGTTTGCCCGTTCGTAGCGTTTTCCAGGCCCGGCGCCAGGATCACCAGGGGAGGGCGGGGGCCCTCGTAGTCGAGAGACCACTTGACCTCGATGGTGTCTGCGTCGGTCTCGGACACGGAGGCCGTCGCCGCGAGCCTGACCCCGTTGGTCCTCCGGTGGAGCGAAGACCGAATCTCGTAGAACGCATCGTGTTTCGGGGCATCGGCTCCGAACGCCAGGAACGGGGCACAGCAGATGATCGCCGCCATGACAGGTTTCACGGCTCGGCCCTCCGCAGCCCAAGGTCTTGCATCGGCGGCAAGTGAACGCGCAACGTTCACTCGTCCGCCGCAAGCGGTTGCTCGGCGCCGCCGACACGCTCGTCATCGAAACCAGCATGCGTGGGAACAGTAACACTCAAATCAATGGTTGGCTCAAGAATCACGGCACCCTCGGCCGCTGCCGGATTAGACGCCTGGCAAAGTGGGAAGTTCACAGGAGTCAGTTCTGCGCGGCCGGCGCCGGTTTGGCTGAAGCCGCCTTCACCGCCTCAAGCGCCGAGGTTGCCGCCTGCTGAACGCGCTCCTCAGGATCCCTGGCGAGGGACTCGAGCAGCGGCACTACCCGCGAGGAGAAGCCGGAGACCCGCGCCGCTGCCCAGGCAACGGCCGCGCGTACATTGCAGTCGGGATGTGCGGCCGCCCTTTCGATGACCGGCAAGGCCTCATGCGCGGCGGCACCGATGAAGCCGAGCGCCTCGACGGCATGAGGCGCCTCCGGTCTCTGCTCTTCCACGACCCGCGCCAGCGCCTGCGTGGCGGCGCCGGCGGCCGGACCCAAGTGACGCAGGATGCCGATGGCCATCATGCGGACGTCCCACGCCTTGTCACTCAAGGCCACGATGCAGTCGGCCACCACCTCGTCGACGGTGGGATGCTCGGCCGGCCGGATTGGCTCGGCGTCGGCCGGCGTGACGTCGCACCCCTTTGTCATCTCCTCGTACGTAAGGCTGAGGATGTTATGCCCGCCGAACCCGCCCGACGTCGGGACCCATCGCTTCTGCGTCATCGCAAGCAAGACCCCCCAGGGCGTCCGGAGACGGTCGTAGAGATTCCCGGGCTCGACGGGTTCACCGCGGTAGGTGATCCTCAGAATCCACTCGCCATCGGGACGCGCCTCGGTCGGCTCGAAACTCAGTGTGTGCGACCAGGCGCCGGCCCGGTAGGTGCCGGGCACTGGCGTGAACCCACAGGGAGGCCGTGAGACGGCCGCCGCCGGGGCGACGGCCTCCTTCGCAGTGCCG
>CAYGZE010000145.1:8645-10572 GCA_964354185.1 uncultured Anaerolineales bacterium
GTGCCTGAGCCTGCCCGGTGTAGCCTTGGCGAAGCCTGCCTGCCGGCAGTGGTAGGTCGGGTCAACAGACCCGACATCCTTCTCTCCGCACGCGGTTATGGGTGTCCCCGAGACTCCCGCGCGTCGGCCGGCGGTCCGTTCAGCGCCGGCGCCGAAGGATCGCCAGCGCGGCCCCGGCGCCGAGGAGCGCCAGCGTCGCCGGCTCGGGCGCAAGATGCATGGAGATGACCCAGTCGTTGTTCCCTGCGAGCAACTTCTCGGCCTGGGCGTCGTAGAGGCTCACCCAGAGGGCCTCGCCCTCGTAGCCGTCGGCGAAGGCCTTGATGAGTTTCAGGTGATCGTAGTTGCCGAACACGGCGATGTTCGGGTAGGGGTCCCACGCGAACTCGAACTCCCCGGCCGCGCCCCCCGGCACGACTGGCAGTTCCTCCGTCACGTAGGGCGAGAAACTCCGCACGTTCCACACGCGGACCTCGGCGCCGAGGATCGGCAGGCCGGTGCTCGCGTCCAGGACCTCCACGGTGACGGCCGACAGGTCGGGCAGCGTCGCCACCAGCGAGGCCGTCTGCCGCGGGCCCCGGTCGACCACGGCGACGGTCACGTCGGCCAGCGCGACGGTGTCGCGCAGTTCGGTCAGGCCCGTCGGCGAGCCCACCAGCGCCAGGTCGTAGATGTTGTTCAGCAGCGGGTCTGTGAAATAGTCCTGCCGCACGCCCCAGTACGGGTCGGTAGCCGTCTTGCGGATGTCGACGAGGGGCGCCACGCCGGTCGTGTCGTTCACCATGGCGAGGTTGTAGTACTCGCCGATGCCGGCACCGAAGACGTGCTCGAACTCGTGGACGATGTGATCGATCTGGCGCCAGTACTGCATCGTGCCCGTCGTGGCGGGCGCCAGGGTCGACGGGTCGTGGACGGCGTCCCACTTCAGGCCCGCGGCCACGCCCGCGCCGCTCTGGTCGATGCCCGCGTAGCCGCCGTAGGTCCCGTAGGACGGGTTGTCGGTGAGGACGGCGTGGATCCATAACTCGTAGCCCGTCTCGGGCAGGACGCCCGCCCAGTCCGTGTGCGGCTTGGTGTCGGTGATCGTGACGCCCGAGAGCGGGTCGAACACGAACTGCCGGTTCGTCTGCTTGCCGAAGACGAGGTTGAGGTCGGCCGCGTACTGGACCAGGCGCGCCCGAAGCGTGTCGAGGTCCATGGCGCCGACCAGGTCCGACCCCAGGTAGAAGCGCAGGTTGTGGAGGTTCTCCTCCGCTCGCGCCGCCGGGCACAGCACCGCGAGCCCGACCGCCAGACCGATCGCCAGCCTCGACATGCCCGCTCCTTTCGGGTCCCCTGCCTGGGAGACCGCAATCCCCCCGCGCGCAGGCGCCCTCGCGTGCGCGGATGGTCCCTCGTGGGCAAAGCGGTCAGTGGGAGGGGAATCGCCGGGCGCCGGGGCGAGACGCGGGCCAGCGGCGGCCCGACGACACGCGCACCCCGAGGCTCCCCGCACCAACCGTTGCCGGGCCCGCGCGTCTCGGCGACACGCAGGCGCCGCGGACCGCGCGGCCAGACGATGGCCTTGCGCGCCGCCGCAACCCCCGGCCCCGTGAGCGGGCACGCCGTTCGGCCGGAGCCGATGCCGTCGCCCGCTGCGGGGAGCGTCCACATCAGTATAGACTACGCCGCCGGTTTGTCAAACCGGAGAATGCCGCCGGGCCGGCGCCGGGAGCCGTGGGCGACCCGCCGGGTGCCGCCCTGGCAGGGCAAGCCCCTGGCACGGCCACGCGCCGCCGGCCACGGCACGGCGTGTAGCCGTGCCAGGGTGCCGTGGCAGGCTGCCGTGGCTTGACCGCTGGCGGCCCTGGGCTCCGAAGCCTTGGCGAAGGAGGCTTGCCCGCCAGTGCTCCTGATTCCGCGCCGGGTGCCACTGGCGGCTTGCCCG
>CAYGZE010000146.1:0-10524 GCA_964354185.1 uncultured Anaerolineales bacterium
GGTCCGCCGGCGCGTCGAGCGCCAGTGCGAGAGGGCCGCCGACGTCCTGGCCGCGGCCGACGCCGCCGCGGCGCACCTCACGAACGTCTTTCGGGACGCGCCGGAGATGGTCATCGCCGACCGCCGGTACGGCTTCATCAGCGGCGCCTGCCTGGAGGCCGTCCAGACCACGACCCAGTCGCGCCATACGTGGAGCGACCAGATCGACCTGGTGGTGACGCACCCGGTGCTGGGCCTGCCGATCTTCCTGGGGCTGATGTACCTGGTGTTCTTCGCAACGTTCCGGCTGGGGGCGTATCCGATGCGATGGTTGGAGGCCGGGTTCCACGCGCTGGCTGCCGGGGTCGAGGCGGCCTGGCCGGGGGCAGGGGAGGGGGCGCTCGGGTCGCTCCTGGTGGACGGCGTGATCGGCGGCGTGGGCGGCGTCGTGGCCTTCCTGCCGAGCATTCTCATCCTGTTCCTGGCGATCGCGGTCCTCGAGGACTCGGGCTACATGGCCCGGGCGGCGTTCATCACCGACCGCTGGATGCACAAGATCGGCCTGCACGGGAAGAGTTTCATTCCCATGCTGATCGGCTTCGGGTGCACGGTGCCGGCGATCCTGGCGACGCGGATCCTGGAGAGCCGGCGCGACCGGCTGACGACGATGCTCGTCCTGCCGCTGATGAGTTGCGGCGCGCGGCTGCCGATCTACGCGCTGTTCGTCGGGGCCTTCTTCGCCCCGGCATGGCGGGCGCCGGTGATGATGGCCCTGTACCTCGTGGGGGTTGTGGCGGCGGTTCTCCTCGCGAAACTCCTGCGGGCGACGCTCTTCCGCGGCGAGGCGGCGCCGTTCGTCATGGAACTGCCCCCCTACCGGATGCCGACCCTCAAGGGCACGCTTATCCACATGTGGCAGCGCGGATGGCTGTACCTGCGAAAGGCGGGGACGCTGATCCTGGGCGCCTCGATCTGCCTGTGGGCGCTGACGAGTTACCCGAAGGCGCCGCAGGCGGCCCTGGCGGGCCTGGGGCCGGGCGCGCGCCACGCGGCCGAACTCGAGTACAGCGTCGCGGGGCGCGTCGGCCGCGCCTTCGAGCCCGTGACGCGCCCCCTCGGCTTCGACTGGCGCGTCAACACGGGCCTGGTGGGGGCCTTTGCGGCCAAGGAGGTGTTCGTCGCCCAGATGGGGATCGTCCACGCCCTCGGGTCCGAAGGCGGCGGCGGGACCGAGTCCCTGGCCGAGGCCCTCCGCGCGAGTTACACCCCCCTCCAGGCCGTCGCCATCATGGTCTTCTGCCTGCTGGGGTTTCCGTGCATGGCCACCGTGGCCGTCCTGTGGAGCGAGAGCGGGTCCTGGCGGTGGGTGCTCCTCCAGTGGGGCGGGCTGACGGCGCTGGCCTACGCGGCGACGCTAGCCGTCTACCAGGTCGGGCGCCTGCTGGGGCTGGGGTGACGATGAGCGCGCCGGAGGAGGAGGCAACCCCCCGCCGCGCCCTCACGCCCGGCGCCGGCGCAGGTGGAACGACAGTTGTTCCATCGAGGCCGTGAAGTCGATGTCGCTGACGAACACCCGCTTGGGCACGTCGAGGCGGGCGGGGGCGAAGTTGAGGATGCCCCGGACCCCGGCGCGGGCCAGCCGCCAGGCGACCTTCTGGGCCGCCTCGGCTGGGACCGCGAGGATGGCCAGCGGGATCTTCTGCCGCCGGACCTGGCGGACCAGTTCCGACGCGTCCTGGACGACGAGTCCGCCTGCCTGGCGGCCGACCTTGGCGGGGTCGGCGTCGAAGACGGCCGCGATCCGGAACGACCGCCCCGGGACCTTGGCATAGGCCAGGAGCGCGCGGCCGAGGTTGCCGTAACCCACCAGCGCGACCGGCCACGTGCGGTCGGTCCCGAGGATGGTCCGGACCTTGCCCAGCAGTTCCGCCACGCGGTAGCCCAGGCCGGGCTGGCCGAACGAGCCGAAGTGGGTGAGGTCGCGCCGGACCTGGGCGTCCTTGAGGCCGAGCGAATCCGAGATCGCCCGGCTCGAGATGGTCCGGACACCGTCCGCGTGAAGGCGCTCCAGGAGCCTGCGGTAGAGCGACAGCCGGTTGGCCACCGCTTTGGGAATGGTTCTCATGGCGGCGACCCCCTGACACGGCCCGTGGCCGCACTGTAGCCCCCGGCGGGGCGGGCGGCAAGGTAAAACGCTTGACAGGTCCTGGCGGGCGGACTAGCCTAACCTCGGTCGGTGCATGGGGAAGCATCGCCCCGCGCCGCGAGGCGGCGGCGCGGCCGAGGGCGCGCAAAGGGGGACCGCGGCGCCGGCGCAACGAGGGCAAGGGGCCTGCCAGGATAAGGAGCGGTTCATGCGGCGAGTGTCGGCATTCGCGATCGTGGTCGCCTTGGTCCTGGCGGGGCAAGTCCTGGCGCAGCAGGCGAGTCTGACGGACCTGCGGGAGAAGTCCCCCATCGGAGCCGAGGACCGCCAGAAGATTGCCGCGTGGCTGTCGGGCCAGATGAAGAAACTCGTCGCCCCGGCCGGTTCGGACTCCGGCGCCATGGCCGGCGCCCGCGAGGCCATCCTCTCGGAGGGCCGGCGCGACCCCGCCTTCTCGAAGGACTTCAGCCAGGCCTTCGGCGAGGAGGCGATCGCCGCCCTGACGGCGGCCGAGAAGCAGTCCCTCAGCGCCGACGCCCGCCTGAACGTCGTCATGGCGGTCGCCGGCCTCGGGCGGACCGACGGCATCGGCCTCCTCCAGAAGGTGCTCACCGGCGACCCGTATCCCGCGACGCGGTACTGGGCGGCCAGGGGGCTGTCGGACGCGGCGGCGGCCATCCGTGCCGAAGGCCTCATCCGCGCCGAGCAGGAAGTGGCCAGGTCGATCGGCGCGGGCCTCCAGAACGAGTCGGACCCGATGACCCTCTTCTACCTCTTCAACACGCTCGGCCAGTTCGATCACGAGGAGGCGCACGACGTCCTGGCCCAGGGGGTCACGAAGATGGCCGTCCTGGTCGACGGCAACGACGCGGCCGGGGCCCTGGCCCTGGGCGAGATGGTCAAGGCCGTCGAGAAGGCCTACACGTCCGACGGTCGGGCCGAGGCGAAGACGCGGCTGCTGTCGGCCTATGCGGCCCTGTGCGGTGCCATCACGCCGCCCCTGAGCGATCCGATGCTGATGGTGGCGCTCAACGCCTCGCTCGAGAAGGTCACGGGCGAGAGCGCCGGCTTCAAGGCCACCGACAAGCCGGAGATGCAGAAACTGGCGCTCCTGGAGTGGGTCGAACGGCTGGTGCGGACGAAGAAGATCCCCGCGCGGCCCGCGCTGCCCCCCGCCGTCGACCGGGCCGTCAAGGAGGCGATGGGCATCGCGCCCGAGCCGGAGCCCGCGCCGAAGAAGCCCCCGGCCAAGGCGCCGGAGAAAGCGCCTGCGAAGGCGCCGGTGGCAACGCCCGAGAAGGCGCCGGAGAAGGCCGCTGCTCCGGCCGCCGAGGGCGCGCCGGCGCCGGCCCCGAAGTGAGGGGGGCGCCCGGCGCCACACGTCGGTCAAGGGTCGCGGCGCCGAGTCGCCGGGACGAGGCGCCGGGCGTCACCTGAGGCATCGGCAACCTTTCCAGACGGGTCCTGATGCGCAAGGTCCTTATACCGGTCGTGCTGGCGGGCGCCGTTGTGGTCGTCATGGTGATCGTGGCCCACCGGGCGGCCGGCCCGCCGGCGGACCTGGTCTGGACGGCCGGGCCCGAGGTGGCGACCCTCGACCCGGCGAAGATGACGAGCCTCCAGGACGGCCGCGTCGCCGCCGCCCTGTTCGAGGGCCTCACCGTCATCGACCCTCGCGACCTGAAGCCCCGCCCCGGCGTGGCCGACCGGTGGACCGTCTCCGACGACCACCGCACGTACGCCTTTCACCTTCGGCCCGAGGCCCGGTGGAGCGACGGCCGGCCCGTCACGGCCGAGGACTTCGCTTGGTCGTGGCGCCGGGTCCTCACGCCGGCGACGGCCGCCGACTACGTCTACATGCTCTACCCGATCTGCGGGGCGGAGCCCTTCTACAAGACCCGCCTGGCGCGGGGGGGCGATCCGGAGGACCGCGAGACGCGCGAGGCCCTGGCCCGGTGGCCTGACCTGGCGCGGCTAGGCGATGACGAGGCGTGGGCCCGCGTGGGCATCCGCGTCGCGGGGCCGCACGAACTCGTCGTCGAACTGGAGCGGCCGACGGCCTACTTCCTCGACCTGGCGGCGTTCTCGACCTACCTGCCCGTCCGGCGCGACGCCGTTGAGCGGCACGGCGGCCGATGGACTTTCCCGCCCCACCTCGTCTCGAACGGGGCCTACCGGCTCGCCGAGTGGCGCTTCCGCAGCCGCATGATCTGGGAGAAGAACCCCTACTACTGGAACGCAGCGTCGGTCGCGATCGGGCGGGTGGAACTGAGGGCGTTTGAGAGCCTGAACACGGCCCTGATGGCCTACGAGACGGGGGCGGTGCATCTGGCGGCGTCGGTGCCGGGCCTGGCGGTGGAGCCGCTCCGCGAGGCCCAGGCCGCCGGCCGCCGCTCCGACGTCCAATACACTGCCAACTTCGGAACGTATTTCTACCGCTTCAACTGTACGAAGCCGCCGCTGGACGACCGCCGCGTCCGCCGGGCGCTGGTGCTGGCGCTCGAGCGGCGGCCGATCATCGAGCGCGCGGCCCGCGGGGGCCAGATGCCCGCCACGGTCCTCGTGCCGCCGGGTCTGGCGGGCTACCGGTCGCCGCCGGGCTACCGCGAGGACGCGGCGGAGGCGCGGCGCCTGCTGGCCGAGGCCGGCTATCCCGGCGGCGCAGGCCTCCCCGAACTCTCCATCCTCACCAACAACAGCGCCGACCACGAGCGCGTAGCCGAGGTCATCCAGGAACAGTGGCGCGGCCTGGGCCTTAGCGTCGGCATCCGCAAGGTCGAGTGGAAGGTCTTCCTCGACTTCACGCACGACCTGGAGTATGAGGTTTCGCGCGGGTCCTGGTACGGCGATTACGTCGACCCGAACACGTTCCTGGACCTCTTCGTGACGGGCGGCGGGAACAACAACACCGGTTGGTCGAACCGGCGGTATGACGACCTGGTGGCCCGGGCGGCGGACGAGGCGGCCCCGGCGGCCCGGATGGCGCTCTTCACGGAGGCCGAGGCGCTCCTCCTGGACGAGGCCCCCATCATGCCCATCTACTTCTACACGTCCACCATGCTGGTGCATCCGCGCCTGGAAGGGGTGCTGCCGAACCTGATGAACCGGATCGACTTTGGCGCGCTTGGGTGGCGGCCGGCAACGGCCGCCCCGCTCGCCGCCCGCGGGGGAAGAGAGGGGAGAGGGCCATGACCCTGCTGCACGAGTACCAGGGCCGGACGTCGTATTCCCGCGAGGCGATCCCGCCGAAGGACCCCACCTGGCGCCAGGCGGCCGCGCCGTACAAGTCGTACGCCCAGGCGGGCGCGCGGACGATCGGCCTCGCGCGCCTGCCCGCGCTGCCGCCGGTGGACCTGTGGCAGACGCTCCGGGCCCGGCGGAGCCGCCGCGAGTACGCCGCCGACCCCATCGGGCAGGGCACGCTCTTCCTCCTCCTCTGGTCCGCCCAGGGCATGACGGGCGGCGACGGCTGGTCGTTCCGCACGGCGCCCTCGGCCGGCGCGCTCTATCCCGTCGAGACCTACCTCTGTGCCGCGCGCGTCGAGGGCATCGAGCCCGGCGTCTGGCACTGGGAACTGCCGGAGCAGCGCCTGGCGCTGGTGACCCCAAGGGCGGACGTCGCCCAGGCCGCCTGCCGCGCCTGCGTCGACCAGGAGATGGTGGCCGCGGCCGCCGTCACGTTCGTCTGGTCGGCCGTCTGGGGCCGCGGCGGCCAGAAGTACGGCGACCGGGCCCTGCGGTACGCCTACCTCGACGCGGGGCATCTGGCGGAGAACCTGCACCTGGCGGCCACGGCCCTCGGGCTGGGCGCGTGCATGATCGGGGCCTTCTTTGACGATGAGATGAACGCCCTGGCGGGCGTCGACGGGCGCGAGGAGTCGGTCATCTACGCCGCCTCGGTGGGGCGCTTGAGCGGCTGAGAGGCAGAGGTATGGGCACGCCGGGGAACCGGACCGGGATCGGCCGGGTCACGACATCGTCGCAGCCGAAGGAACTGGTGCGCCCGCCGCGCGACGTGCCGCACCTCGTGCGGTGGGCGAACCTCTTCGGAGGATTCCACAACCAGTTCGGGTGGCTGTGGCTCGGCATCACGGCCGCCCTCGGGTGGTTCTTCCTCCCCTTCGCGGACTTCGAAGGGCTGTACCGGTTCCGGGGCCCGCTCGAGACGGCCGAGGGGACGGTAGTCGCGTCGCGCGAGGCCAACCTCTCGATCAACGATACGCCCGTCTATGGCCAGGACTACCGGTTCGTGGGGCCCGACGGCGTCGAGCGCAAGGGGACCTCATACGCCACGGGCGAGCAACTCCCTCCCGGCACGCGGGTGACGATCGAGTTTCCGGCCGGCCGGCCGGAGATCTCCCGCATTCGCGGGATGCGGCGGGGGAAGTTCCCGATCGAGGGCTGGGTGGGCGTGCTCGTGCTGGGGGCCTTGGTCGTCTTCGTCGGCATCGGGCTGGGGTTCCTCGTGACGGGGCTTCGGCGGGGGCTGCGGGCGAACCGCCTGCTGGCCGCGGGGGAACTGGCGCTCGGACGCCTGAAGTCCAGGGAGGCGACCTCCACGCAGATCAACAACCGGACTGTCTGGAAGTTCACGTTCGAGTTCGAGGACTCGGGCGGCCGGACGCACGAGGCGATGGCCCGGACGCACCTTGCGGAGAACCTGTCGGACGCCGCGGGCGAGTACCTGGTGTACGACCCGCTCGACCCCTCGTGTGCGGCGATGATCGACCACATGCCGGGCGGTGTTGTCATCAGCGAGAGCGGCGAACTGGAGGCCGGGCACGCCGCCCGCGCAATCGCGGCGCTCCTGGTGCCTGGGGCGGTGGTCAGCGTGCACGCCCTGATCGCCTACTTCGTCCTGCTCTATCCTTGGGGCGGACCGTGAGGACCTTCGAGAAGCCGCGCGTCATCGTCAGCCGGTGCCTGGAGTTCGCGCCGTGCCGGTACAACGGCCAGGTCGTCCCGGACGCGTTCGTGCGGCGGCTGATGGGCCAGGTGATGTTCTGCCCCGTGTGCCCGGAGATGGAGATCGGTCTGGGCGTGCCGCGCGACCCGATCCGCGTCGTGGCGACCGGCGGCGCGCGGCGGCTCGTCCAGCCTTCGACCGGCCGCGACGTCTCGGACGCGATGCGGCAGTTCGCCGGCGCGTTTCTCGCGGCGCTCGGCGAGGTCGACGGGTTTCTCCTGAAGGCCCGGTCGCCGTCGTGCGGCATCAAGGACGTGAAGGTCTACGGCGGCGCGGACGCGGAGGCGCCCTCGGGCAAGGGGGCTGGCTTCTTCGGCGGGGCGGTGCTCGAGCGCTTCGCGGACCGGGCGGTCGAGGACGAGGGCCGCCTGAACAGTTTCATCATCCGCGAGCACTTCCTCTGGCGGCTCTTCACGCTGGCCGATTTCCGGCGCGCGAAGGCGGCCGGCGGGATGGGCGACCTCGTGGCCTTCCACGGGCGCACGAAGTGGCTCCTCATGGCCTACAGCGAGGCGGCCCTGCGGGCGCTCGGGCGGATCGTCGCGAACCCCGCGCGGCGGGCCGCGGCCGAGGTGTTCGCGGCCTACGGGCCGCGCCTCGCGAAGGCGCTCGCGCGGCCGCCGCGCCCAACGGCCATCCTCAACGTCCTCATGCACGCGCTCGGCCACGTCAGCGATGGCCTGTCGGCGGCCGAGAAGGCGATGTTCCTCGACGTTCTCGAGAAGTACCGCCGCGCAGCCGTCCCGCTGAGCGCCCCGGTGGCCATCCTCCGCGCCTGGGGCATCCGCTTCCAGGCCGCGAACCTCCTGGAGCAGACGTTCCTGGAGCCGTACCCGGAGTCGCTTCTGGAGATCACGGACTCCGGCAAAGGGCGAGGCGCATGACCGCGGGGCCAGGCGCGCCTGACGAGGGCCGGCGGCACGTGCCGTGGCTCCTGCGCAGCGCCGTCTGGTGCCGCGGGTTCCACACCCAGGTGGGGTGGGTTCTCGTCGTCCTGGGCGCCGCCCTCCTGTGGTGGACGACGCCGTGGTCGGACCTGCACGACTTCCGCGGCCCGCTCGAGACCGCGCGGGGCCGGGTGACGGAGCGGTTCCCGACGCACATCCGCCAGCCGGGCGCCGCCCTCTTCGTCTACCGCTACACGTTCGTGACGGATGACGGGCGGGCGGGCGCGGCCTGGTGCTACGGCGACAGCGGCTCCGTCCAGGGGGGCGACCGGGTGACGGTCGAGTTCCCCGCGGGGCGGCCCGAGGTTTCCCGCATCCGCGGCATGCGGCGCGGCCTCCTGGAGCAGCAACACTGGACGACGTACGTGGTGTTCGCTGCCGGCCTGGCCTTCGTGGCCATCGGGGCGGCGCGGTCCCTGGGAACGGTGGGGCTGCTGGTCTCGGGCCGCGCGGCCGAGGGCGTCCTCAAGTCCAGGGATCGCACCGGCGAGGCGGTCGGCAGGGCGGCCGAGATCGTCCACCCGCGCGTCCCCATCCTCTACGCGCTGACGGTCGAGTTCCCGGCCGACGACGGGCAGACCCGCGAGGCGGTGTGCCGCACGTATCGGCCGCAGGACCTCGTGCCACCCGTGCGGCCGCAGGTCCTCTACCGCCCGCGGCGCCCGGCGTCGGCGCTGGTGGTCCAGGGGCTGCCGGGCGCGCCGCAGATCGCGGAAGGCGGGCGGCTGGCGCTCGCCTCGCCCGTGCGGGCCCTGGCGCGGCTGGCGATCCCGGCGCTGGCGACGGGCGCGCTCGCGGCCTATGCGTGCTGGCGATACTTGGCGTGACGCGGCAAGGCGCGCGGGCGTGCGCGGCCGTCAGGCGGCGTCGCTCAGACCGGAGGCGAGACGCTGCAACCGGCGGATGTGCCGGAGGCGCTCGGGCGTCAGGTCGCGCCGGACCTCGGCGGTGTCGCGGTAGACCTCCAGCATGAACGTGCCGGGGAATCGGATCTCGGCGAGTGTGCGCGCGACCTCCTCAAAGGGCACCGTGCCCATGCCGGGCAGGTAGTGGCCGTCCTCGACGCCGTCGTTGTCGTGGAGGTGGACGCCCCAGAGCCGCGGCCCCATGGTGCGGATGATGCCGAGGGGGTCGCCCGCGATGTTGGCGTGCCCGGAGTCGTAGGCCAGCCCGAGGTGCGGGGAGGCGACATTGTCGACGATGCGCCGCAGGAGCCGCGCGTCGGCACCGAACATGGCCGGCGGCATGTTCTCGAGGAGGAAGCGGACGTCGGCCTCCTCGGCCACGCGCGCCAGGTCGGGCGCGACCTCGGCCAGGGCGGCCGGGCGGCCGGGCTCGGCGGCGGTGTCGCCGGGCCCGACGGGGTGAAGGATGACGTCGCGGCAGCCGAGGCGCCGGGCGAAGTCGGCCTCGCCGCGCGCGATCTGGAGGGCGGCCCGGCGCACGGCCGGATCGGCGGCCGACAGGTCGAAGGTCGGCCCCTCGAACATCGGCAGGTCGATGTAGCCGTGCAGGCTCTCGGGCACCAGGTCCGCGTCCGAGAGGACCTGCCGGATGTGCTCGGCGGTGATGCCCTGGACGTAATTGCGGTAGACCTGGACCTGCCGGATCGCGGCGTGGTGGATGATGGCGATCTCTTCGTCGACGTTCCACTTCTTGAAGTCGAACGCGATGACCGCGCCGAGCGGGAGTAGGGGCATAGTCAGTTCGATCCAAGTCGCCTTCGGATGTAGTCGGCTCGGGCGACGTCGCGTTCGGCATCGGTGAGTTCGGCCCCGCGGATCTTCTGCGTGTGGCCGGGGCCGGTCAGAAGGACGAGTTCGTTGAGGGTGGCCACGTCGACGTGCTTGAGGCGCCCCAGGTGGACGCCGAGCCGCACGGCCGACAGGAGCATCAGCGTCTCGTCGCTGGAGATGGTCCGCGCGTGGGTCAGCAGGCCCCAGGCGCGGAAGAGTTTGTCGTCGAGGGCGTTGGGGCTCTCCGTGACGAGGACCTGGCGCGCCTGCCGCTCGTAGTCGATGATCTGGGGGATGACGCCGCCCAGGCTGGCCAGGATCTCGGCCTCGCTGCGGCCGAGGGAACTCTGGTTCGAGATCTGGTAGAAGTCGCCCGTCGCCTGGGTCCCTTCGCCGTACAGGCCGCGCACCGCCAGGCGCATCCGCGCGACGGCCCGGAAGACCTTCTCGATCTGGCGCGTCAGGACCAGCGCGGGCAGGTGAAGCATGACGCTGGCCCGCAGGCCCGTGCCGACGTTCGTGGGGCAGGCCGTGAGGTACCCGAGTTTCGGCGAGAAGGTGTAGGTGATGCGCTGCTCGAGCCGGTCGTCGATGGCGTCGGCCTCGCGCCAGGCCTCCTCGATCCGCAGGCCCGACAGGATGACCTGGAGCCGCAGGTGGTCTTCCTCGTTGGCCATGATGGCGATGCGCTGGGTGGCGTCGATGGCGACGCCGCGCCGGCCTTCGCCGCCGGCGAGTTCGCGGCTGATG
>CAYGZE010000147.1:0-10500 GCA_964354185.1 uncultured Anaerolineales bacterium
CGAGGGCCCGGCAGGCGGGGCCGAAGCAGCGCGGATTGCTGCGGATGGCGCTGACGGCCTCTCGCGTCGTCGCCAGGTTGATCGCCCGGTCGAAGGCTTCCAGGCCCTGCGGGTCGGTGTCGATGGCGACCGTGAGCATCGCAAAAGGGTCGCCCGCGGCACGGTGATGCGCGATCATGCTCATGGCCGAGGCCTTGCCAGCGCCGCCCATGGGGACGACGAGGAAGCCGGGAAGAGCAACGTCGGTCACGCGGTTTGGGGCAACGGCTGCATCCGATGACGCTTGCATGGCCATGTTCCTCCATTCAGGGGTTCAGGATTCCTTCTTCTCATCATTCTCCATCGCGCCGAGCAGCCGCAGGATGCCAGGGGTATGGCGTCCGGCCTGGCTGTCGGGCAGGATGCCAAGCAGGTGGGGCAGATGGCCCGTTCGGACCGAGCGGCCGTAGGCCTGCAATAACACCCCGTTGCCGCCCTCGATGCCAATCGGCCAGCCGGCGTAGATCCGCATGACGCTGATGCTGCGGGCATAGGCGCTGGTCTTGATCTCGTGGAATCCGGCCTCCCGGAACAGGGACTCGATGATCTTCTTGATCTCGACGTCCTTCGGGCTGGCGGCCGCCGGCAGGCGAACCAGCCGGAATTCAAAGCGATTGATGCCGAACCGCGGATCATCACGGCCGTCGAACCAGGAGGTGATCTGTGACCGCCGCACGAGTTCCGATACCAGGCGCTGGAGGCCGAAGGCCTGACAGGACTCGTAAAGGCTGTAGGTTCCGGAGATGCCGGCCAGAAGAAGATTCCGGAACGCCTCGACGATCTCGTCGACCGGCAGGGCCAGGGCCAGGCGGCGGAAAGGCGCCTGCTGGGTCTCCGGTCCAAGACCCCGGCGCAGGGCTTGCTCGCGAAGCCCTTCCTCGAGGTCGTGGTGGAGCCCTTCGAGGAGCTCGACCTGGCTGCCGGCCTGGCGGTGCGCCATCAGGGCGGCCCGGAGCTGCTCGTTGCTGACTTCGCCGAGGAGGACCTGGTTGCCGCAGCGGAGGGCGGCGGCCCGCTGCTTGGCCCGTTGATAGGCGCGGTCAGACGCCTCGATGCACAGCCTGGTCTTGGCCTGGAAGGCCTGGGCGTCTTCGCGGTAGTGGTCGATCCTCGCCCTAAACGCGTCGCGCTCACTCTGCCAGCTGTGGAGGAAACAGTCGGCGACGATCCGGTCGAAGGCCAGGGCGTACTCGGTTTGGGCGGTCTGGAGGAGCTGGCGCTCGAGGGATTTGTAGGTGGCTTCAGGGAGTTCCTGGCGCCAGCGCGTCAGGCCGGCGATCTGCTCGGCCCGCCGCGTGAACCGCGCGATGGCCTGGGCGTCCCCCAGTTCGACCACGGCCATCTGGTCAAGGGCCTTCAGGAGATCGTCCACCACCTCGTCCACCTTCGAGGGGGCCCCGTCGGCCGCAGCGTCGAAGGTCCGCCGGAGATCTTGCCCGGCCTCCTGGCAAATCGCCGATATCGCCCGGGAGACCTGTTCGGCTAGTTCCGGTTTGCGGCCGGCATGCAGGGCCTTCAGAAGGTCGGTCTTCTTCTGGACGGCCTCGATGTCGAGATTCCCTGAAAGGGACAGGTCGGGAATGGCCTGAAGAGCGGTCTTGGCCCGTTCCAGTAGGACGGGGGGCTGAAACTCACCCAGGATACGCCGGTCGATCCGGGCCGTGCCGTCGCTGTCGCGAACCATGATTAGGGGAACCAGGTCGCGGCACAAGGCGTAGAGGCCGGACATCTCGAAGGCGGTCTGCGAGACCATGGCGCCGGCGTGGCAGCAGCGTTGGTCGGGGACCCCCCACATGGCCACCATGCCCGACGGCGCAGGTTCAGGTTGGGTCTGGGTCATGGATCTTCTCCTGATTGACCGGGGTCGGTGGTAACGACCTTGGCCGAGGGCATGCCGTTGTTGGCGTCCTGGCCGGGGTCGGCTGGCGTTTTGCCGGCGCTGACCACGGGCACTGGCGGCGCTTGGGGCAGTGTCGGCGGGTTGGGCTGCGGCATTGACGGACCGCCTGCCGCGCTGGAAGGGGTGGTCGTCGATGTAGGTAGAACTCGTGTTTGCCCTGCTTGGCCCGAGGGAGGCTGAGTCGAGACACCGCCCTGGGCGCAGGGTAACCCGTTGCTCATGCCTTGCGCGGCGACACTCGGCGTGTTGCTGGCGATGTCGGGAGGAACGGCGGATGCCGTCGGCAATGTCGGCAGGTTGACCGGTGTCGGTGTCGGCGGCGACCAGTTAACGGGGGCCGGCAGCGCCGGCGGCGGGGAACCGCCACCCACACTTACCGTGTTGGCCGGGGTGGCCAGGACCGACGGCTCGCCGTTGGAGAGGAGTACCGATGCGACGGCCGTCCCCACGGTCAGGGCGACGATGCCGACGATCGACGCGAACGCCCACGGCCGGTAGCGGCGGGCGGTCTCGTCGGCGACGGACCGTTTCCGCAGAAGGTCTAGATCGGCGTCCGACCAGTTCCAGGTCGGACTGGCCCGGGGAACGCCCTCGATCTCGCCGCGGGACTTCTGAAACTCCTGCACGGCTGCCGACGGATTTCGGAATTCGAAGAAGGCATCGCGCAGTTGTTCTTCGGCTTCGCGTGCGGCCTTCTGAATCCGACGGATGGCATGATCGACCTCTTCGCCGACATCATGGCCGATGTCCGCCTTACGTTTGCGGCAGAAGATGAAGATCACGAAACCGACAGCGCAAACCACGAACCACATAAGGGCCAGCCACAAAGACATGGGAACACCTCCTTTTCAAGAGACCAGGGCGGTGGCGCCCCTAGGCCATTCCTGGATATGCTCGGGCCAGCGAAGATTGTTTTTGAGGAACACAGGGACCGACGCCTGACGACATGCGGCGATGATCTCCGCAACCCAGAGGGGGTCTGGTACGACTGCTCGTGGGCCGGTCTGGGCGCCGATGATCGCCCAGTCAATGCCGCGAAGGTCGAGGTTCCCCATCAGGCCCAGCAACGGCTCGAAGGAAACAAAACGCAGGGGCGCGGCGACTTCGCGGAGGACGTCGATTCTGCCCAGTGCCGCGGCCCGATCCACACTCGTGCCGATCCAGCAGTTCGCAGGGAAGACGTAGTTTTTGGCGCCCGCCGGGCACTTGGTCAGGAACTGGAAGACGTGTTGGGGGCATCGGCGAACGACGTCCAGGATGGCCTCAACCCATTTGCGGGGTACCCAGGGGCCGAAGGGCTCGCCCATGGAACAGACGAAGATCTTGGACGGCTTTTTTTCTCTGAGCGGCTCTTCCAGGCGTTCGGGGTGGAAGTGCGGCTCGAAGCGGTAACACTGCGGGCAGCGATGCTGGAATCGCTTCGCCTGACGTCGGGCGTAACAATACGGGCAGCCCGTCAGGCACCCGACTATGACATTCCAAGTGAACAGGGTCCACTCAATGACTGTTCGATTCACTGGGATTCCTTTCGCTCATGGTGGCGGGTTCTCCTCTCGAAACTGCCTGATGTGCCCGGGCGGCAGCCAGCTTGGATTCGGCCATCGCGACGAGTTTCAGGAGATCCGGACTGGGGCGCAAACCGTTTTTCATCAAGACCTCGCCTAACGCCTTCAATCGCAGGGCCTGCAACTGATCAGCCAGCCGCCGCGCGGTGGCCGCCACGGCGTCGGCCTCTGTTTTCGAACCGCAAACCCATACCCGCCGCTTGGCCCTGGGGCGGACAAACGCGCGAAGACCGAGACCGCGGGCGACCTCGACCAGCAGGACTTGGTGGATTCCGTCAGGGACGGCGAAGATGAATTCCTTGGGGGCCTCGGCGTTCAGGACCTGCGTGATGTCCATTTCAAACCTCCTTCTTGTAGTGTGGCTCCGTCGCTGTTCTTGGGAGACGCCGTCGTATAGGACGGCCAGTACTACGGTTCTCCTGTGAAAGGGCAGGCCAAAAGGAAAATGAAGAGGTAGAAAGACCTCTTTAGGATTCTGAATGGCCGGGGAAAGGGCAACGGCAGTTAATCGTGGCCATCTTCAAACAGAGAACGCCCAAGCCGCTTCAGTTCCAGAGTCATCAGGGCCCTCAAACGTGCTTCATGCACATCGTAGCGCCTCAGGGCGCCTCTCACGAGTTGCGACACCCTTGTGTTGGTTACGTCCATGGCCTGACGGACCTGAGTTCTGCTCTTGCCTTCGTGCAAGAGCCGTATCGCCTGCAGTTGGCGCAGGGTGAATATGTGGGGCACCTCAAGCAGTCTGTTGAAATCCGGGGAACTCGGCATGGCGACTGGCTTCTTATGGCTGTCAAGAGCGAGTTCGTTTGTAAACTCTCTCCGGCCTCTCCCCGTGTGGTCGTTGGGCAGCACTTTCCTAATATCCTCGCAGAGTGACCGACATCCTTCTTTCTTGTTGCGACAGGTGTCACAGCACGGCGCGGCTTGGGCTGGTGCGGGTGGCCCTTCCACTGGTGTGTACCTCGGAACCCGAAGGCCGTCGGCGGGAGCACCGGCGGCAGAGAGATACCCTTGGTGGGGTGCCCCTCCGCTGCGCCGCTCCTGCGGCGATTCATCGACTTGGGCCGGTCTGGTCATTTTCGGTCACCTCCTTCAACCGAACAGAGCCAAGCCGGAACAAGGATCTTACGGGGACTACTGATCATGCGAGGAGTTTGGTTCAGGTGCGGCTCAGAGCGGCGTAGCGTTCGAAGGTAGATGGTGGTCTTGCTGTGCTCCAAAGTCTGGTTCCCAGGGCGGTGCCCCGAGGTCGTCTGATAGAAAGGCCCCATGACCAAGGAGATGGGAATTGACACCGGCGGGCCTGTCGCGGCATACTCTACGGGCCGGCACGAGGTGGCCGCGAAGATTTTTCAAAAAGAAGTCAGATTCTTGTAAGAATTCATGGGCATCCGGTCTCTGTTTTCGGAGGGGGCGTTGAACGCGCAGAGGGTCCGGAGGCTGCCCTGTCGAGTGCATTGCTGTCGCTCATGCCAACCGGGTGGTGTGATCTTGCTGAAGGCGCCCCGAACCACTCGGCTGGTTGAAGGCATCGAGCAGGAGGACGCCTATGCCCGCGTCGCCGGCGTATTGCCAGGATCCCGACAACCTTGAAGGCTGCCGGCAGGCCCTGGTCAAGGCGTGGAAGGCGCTGGCTTTGGCCGAACATTGTGTCATCGAGGGCCTTCGGCAAAGTTTCGGTCCGTGCGGGGACGTCCTGGTGGGAGGCCTTTCGCGCGGCCGGGCAGCCGGCAAGAAGGGCTCCGGCCAAGGGCAGGATCGGTCGGCCCCAGATGACGCGTTTCAGGCGGCCTGCCAGACGGCCGTTCTTCTCGGCTATCAGCAGGATCTCGCCGGTGCGAAGGCCGCCCTTATTAAGGCCTACTACCAGTTGGTCCGTTGTGCCATCCGCAAGTTCGGATTCGAGGATAGCGGTACACCCTCGGCGGATGACGTGTACCAAGAGGCGTTCCTGGGTCTGCACCAACGCTTGCGCAAAGGGGCGACGGTGGAGCCTGGACGGCTGGGCGTCTACGTTTGGCAGACGGCGATGCACGCGTGTTTCCGGGCGCTGCGGTCAAAGCGCCCGCATCTTGAGGTTGGTGAAGCGCCAAGCCAAGGGGGCCGCATGCGGATATGGCCCCGTCCGGATCACCAGCGGTTTCTCGAAGCCGAGGCGGCGGAGGCATGGGAGGATCTCGACTGGCGGCTGAGTCGCACGGAACAGGGCGACTTGATCAACCGCATCATCCTGGCCCACAAGGGTTTGGCCGCCGAAGATGATAAAGGAAAGATGCGCATCAAGGAGCTCCTGGTCGGCTGGCGGCATTTGGCCAAGTGCTCGGACGCGGAGGTGAAGGCCCTGCACGACAAGGTCACCGCGGAAGCCCGGCGCTGGCCGCAAATGGGACTTGTTTGGCTGGCCGCGGGATTGCTCAACGCAGGTGTTGCCCAAGCATGGCAGATCCCGGTGATTTTCGCCGCAGGAACGGGCAAGAACCTTGAGGAGACGCAAGGCCTGATCCTGCAGTTAAGCAAGATTTCGGAAGAGGCCGTCTATACGCGTATCAGCCGTATGTACGCAGCCTTCCGGCCAGAGGACGGCGAAGAATCGAGCAAAGCTACGATAGATGAGTAGATGAGCGGAGGAGTCCGAACATGAACGCACAGACCTGTCTGACCGACGCGGACTTTGGTCGCCTGTGTGAGGGGGACGTGACGGCCAAGCAGCGCGGGGTCTTCGAGCGGCACCTGCAGGCCTGCTCCAAGTGCAGGGCTCGCTGGGAACAGGTGGCCGCTGGGGCCAGGTACGTTGAGGGTGTGTTAAGCGGCGCAAAGGCTGCCGGGGCTCGGACAAAATGCCCGTCGCAGAACCTCTTGGCTCGATACCTGGACGACAGCCTCGATGCAGCCGAGAAGCGCTTGGTGAAGCGGCATCTTGCCGAGTGCCGGACTTGCCACGAGCAAGTCCAGGCCGGAAAGTGGCTCTCGGACGCTTACGCTGAGGAGGGCGGCGAATGGTGGAACCAGTACGTTGGGCAGCAGATCCTGCGTTTGGTTGCCCGTGCTCCGGAGGTGCTCGGCGAAGTACTCGCGGCCGCCAAGGTCGGCCAGGCTGCGGATGTCAGGTCGGAAGCGTTTATTAGACTACCTATTCTTGAACCCGCTGAGGCTGCACCTCTTCGAATGGCTGCTGCTACCGGCGAGGGGTTCTCCGAGCAGGTACTCCGGCAGGATGAGCCTCCTTTTGAGTTCCATATTGTGCAGTTTGGCGAACAGATTCGGGTGACGGTGCGCGCGCTGGAAGAAGCCTCCCCTTACAAGGATTGTCTGGCGAGGCTGCGGCTCTTTGAAGGCGACTCCTGCCGGCTCTCTCGGTACATCCTCATCGAGGATGGCCAAGGGCAATGCTCTGTCGAGCCCGAAGAGGCCCGGGCGGTTCGTCCTCAGAAGAGGTCTCTGAGGGTTGATTTGGAGCCGGTTGTAGGGGTGGAGCAACTCGCGGCGGCCGGCGGCGAGGCATACGTGCCCATTCTTGAACGGCTGCTGAAACACGGCGACGCAGGCCTTCGAACGCATGCGGTTGAGGTCCTGGCCCGTATCCAAGGGCCCAAGGCGGGGCCGCTGATCGAGCCGCTGGCAGGCGATCCGGACGAATCTGTACGTGCGGCCGTGCGCCGGGCCATGACGTTGGCCGAACGCAAGCATGGATGAACCTACCGATAGCCTTGCGGCGGTTTTTCAGTTGGTCGAGGCCCAGAGGCCCCGCGAGGCATTCGTACTGTTCCTGACCCGGGTAGAGGGTGGAGATTGGGAAGGCCTATCCGCCCCTGAACTGCGGACGTTGGATTTGGTGATCCAACGCGTGGTGCCGGAACTCCTGGACCACCACACCCTCTGGATGGTGAATCACCCCCACCATCTTCGCCAGATGCTCGGGCTGCTTGCCATGGCGCTGCGCGCCAAGTACCGGACCCCTGTCGTGTTGGACCAGATGGCCTGGCTCCGTTGTCTTCTTGCCGTCAGCGAGGCGGTCGCGGGCCGGACCGACCGTGTCCATGAAGAGTTGTGTCTTACGCACGAGCAGGGCGCATCGGAAACCGTGCCCCCGCCCAACGGGACGTTTCAGGAGAAGACCAAGGACCTGGAACTGAGCGAGGGGGCGGTGGCAGCCTTCCTGAAGCCGTTCTTCGGGGCCTATGTGGAGTTTCTCAGGCGGTCCGGATGGCACGAACTGGCCAACCACGTTGAGGGCCGCATCGGCAGGCTCTTGGGGTTCATTGCCCGCGACGAGACCCGCTCCGGGGTTGTGCAGGCCCTGTTCTATGTTCGCGGCGAGGGTGGCCACATACGCTTCGTCCACGTCTCACTCGAGCATCCGTCGCAGGCCGAGGGAGAGGTCGCAAGAGAAGAGGGTATTGTCTACGCCCGCCAAGCGATCGACAGCATCGACGCGGCCATGCGGGATGCGGCCGGTTGGGCCCGCGCGGCAGCGGACGCCTACCTGAGGCGCACAGGCTACCCCGATGGGCTGGACGAGCGGCTCGTCCGCTGGGAGATCGCCACCATGCGGGGCGATCCGGCCGATCTGCCGCGTCAATACGAGGGCGGTTCGATTGCCCTTCCCCTCGCGGTGGCGATTCTGTCGGAGTACTTCGGGAGGCCTGTTCCCAACGATGTTGCCCTGACCGGGGCCTTTGCGGCCAGTGCGGCGGAGGAGGGAAGGACCCTCCCTGTGGACGGGATCCCCGAGAAGGTGGAGTATGCGGTCCAGGCGGGCAGCCGGTTGGTTTACGTGCCCTCTGGGAATGCGCCGGAAGTTGACGACAGGCCGGCGCTCAGGAACTTTGTGGCTGAGCACGGAGCCAGAGTGGTGTCCGCGGAAACGCTCGGCGAGGTCTGCCAGGACCTCTTTCCACCCGAGGGCAGTGGCCGCCTCAAAGACACCCTCAAGGACGCCTTCGGTGGGTTTGTGGGTCTGCTGACCGGCGTCCAAGTTGGGAAAGGGCCACAGCCCTTTCCGCCGGTCCACCAGCGCCACCGACTGCACGTGCTATTGTGCGGGCTGCTCGTTGCGGCCCTTGTTTTTCTGGAAGGGCCGCTGGTCTACAAAGGCTTTGTATCGGCGTATCCGTATGGCGAGGCTTGGCTTCGCATTGGTACGGCAACACTTCTTGTCCTCTTGGGAATGTGGGGTAGTTTTGTCTTGGCGGATGCCTGCCTTCGGCACCGCAAGTCCTGGTCGTGGTTTGCAGGTATAGGCCTTCTCACGACGTGTTTCGGCGGGACAACCTTCCTGCTTTGGCCGATCCTCCCTCCTGAAGCGGACGTCAGCCGCGTCTACACGGTGGTTCCAGCGGCGGGCATGTTGAAAGACCTGTTCGTGATCTGGTTTTTCGCTTGGGCGCTCGCGGCCAATACGTACAGCGTCGTGGCGGCGATAGAGCACCTCGTGGGGCGGCGACAGTTCGTCACGGCTCGGAAATGTTTGCGATGGGATTCGCCGTTGGAGTCCCGGATGC
Organism: uncultured Anaerolineales bacterium; assembly: GCA_964354185.1. Lineage (GTDB taxonomy): Bacteria > Planctomycetota > Phycisphaerae > FEN-1346 > FEN-1346 > CAYGZE01. The sequence continues at coordinate 9,006 of CAYGZE010000147.1, forward strand.
CGATTCGTTGCGTTTACTTCCCCTGGGAGTGGGGTGCCCTGGGTATCGGGGTGGTTGCTGTAATCCTGATCATCCTGGAATTGAGTTTCCTGGGGTCCCTCCGAAGTGGCACGGACGCCGTTTTCTGGTACTTCCTCGTGGCCCTGGGCCGCGACCTTCTTTTCATCATCGCCATCGCCGAAGTGTTGATTTTCTATAAGACCGCTGTAGCTGAGGCCCGCAAAGCCTTTAGTTGGAAGTGGAAGGCGGGCTGAAGCGCAGCCCCGTTCTTGCCTTGTCCGCTGGCTCCTATCGGCCGCCCAGTAGCTCTCGGTTCATTCCTCCTCCAGAACTTCCCACTTTCCCGTCAGAAAGCCCCTCTCCGCTGTCTCCATTCATGCGGAAGCAAGCAGTTGAACAGCAAAACGCGGGTTCTGGAAACGGGAAGGAAAACGAACAATGAGCCCCATCATCACCTGCACCTCGACCGCCATTCAGGCGTCGGCGGAGACGTTCCTTGAGGAGTTGACGGATCTTTCGGCGCTTCAGAACCGCCGGGCTCTGGTGCTCCTGGACCAGCAGAACCTTTCGATCGGCGCCCAGCAGCTCGGTTACAGGCTTGACTATCGCCTCCTGGGTAAGCGGCTGCGTTCAAATGCCGCCGCAGTTGATCTCCACCTCTTCATCGCGGTTGAGAGGCGTAGCCGGTGGGTTGTGCGGCGGTACCAGCGGCAAGGCTATGTCGTCCACACGAAGACCGCGCGACATGTACCTCTGCCCAACGGCAGATGGCGGCACGACTGCAACATCGACAACCTCTTTGCCTTCTGGGCCGGCCTGTTTGTGGTCCCGGTTGCCCGCGAGGTCGTTGTCCTGGGGTCTGGCGACTACGGCCTGGCGGGAGAGATTGCCCAGGCGATCGCCAACGTGACTGCGGGGGGTAGGCCGGAGGTGATGACGCTTTCGCTGCCCGGGTCCACCGCTCGGGACCTGAAGGCTGGCAGGAATCCGCATATTGCGGCCAATCTGGAAATCGGGCGGGACGTTCTGAGGCCACAGTGCGCTTGACCAGGCCGTGCAACGAGTGGCATGACCCGTTGTGCCTTCGGGGTCATAAGGAGGTCGGCCCTGAAGGAGTCACCTGGCGGCGTCGGCCGGAATCGCAGCCGCCGCCTGTTCTTGGTTCTATCGGCCACGTCGAAGCGATTACTACCTGCGGACTGTCAGGAGATCGGTCTAATGGGCTTGGGACTTCTCTCCAAGAAAAACCCCCTTCTCTGTCAGAAAGTCGCCGCCGGCCGTCTCTCTTCATGCAGGAGCCAGCTGTTGACGCACCTGAAAGGGGATATGAAACACCCCGTTGCGGCGTTCGCGGCGGTGGTGCAGTGATCCATAGTGGAACTTGGCATTTCGAAAGGAGAAGTATCATGGGTCTTCTGAATCAGCTTGTAATTCATGGGCTGAACTGTGGGTCGCACCTGGCGCAGCGATCGGGCCACGAGACAGTCAGTGGTGC
>CAYGZE010000148.1:0-10490 GCA_964354185.1 uncultured Anaerolineales bacterium
TGCCTGTGGGACACGCGGCAGACGGACTATAACGCCGCCCGGTGCGGTCCCGGCCGCGACCTCGTCCGCGAGTACGTCGAGGCCTGCCGCGAGGCCGGCCTGAAGGTCGGCTTCTACTACTCGCTGATGGACTGGCACCACCCGGACGGGGCGCGGTGCGCGACGGACGCGCGGGCCCGCCGCCGGTTCCTCGACTTCACGCAGGGGTGCGTGCGGGAACTGATGACGAACTACGGGAAGATCGACATCCTGTGGTACGACGTCTCGTGGCCGCTCTCGTCGCCGGCGCTGTGGGAGAGCCGGAAGATGACGGCCATGGCCCGCCGCCTTCAGCCGCACATCCTCGTCAACGACCGGGCCCAGTTGCCCGAGGACTTCGGGACGCCCGAGGAGCACGTCACGGCGGCCGCGCGGGGCCGCGGCTGGGAGGCGTGCATGACCTTCAACGGGTCGTGGGGTTACATGCCGAGCGCGATCGACTGGCGGAGCGTCCGCGAGGTCATCGGGATGCTGGCCACGTGCGCGGGCGGCTTCGGGAACCTGCTCCTCAACATCGGCCCCGCGCCGGACGGCTCGGTGCCGCCGCAGGCGACGGAGCGCCTGACGGCTGTCGGCCGGTGGCTCGCCCAGAACGGCGAGGCGGTCTATGGCCGCACCGATCGGACCGACGGGCGGATGGAATGGATGGCCTGCGGCCCGTTCAGCGTCAAGGGCAAGAGCCTCTACTGGTGGGTCAGCCGCTGGCCCGGCCGCGAACTTGTTGTGGGCGGCCTGAAGACGAAGGTCGCCCGGGCGACGTACCTGGCGACGGGCAAGCCGATCCGCTTCGAGCAGACGGCGAAGCAGTTGAAACTCAAGGGCCTGCCCCGGACGAGCCCGGACAAAACTGCCGGGGTCACGGTGATCAAACTCGCGTGCAAGTCCGCGCCGCGCCAGGAACTGGGCGCCGGGTGCGTGGTCCTGAAGTAGCGGTGCGGCTTGCCGCGCGGGGCCGGGCCTGCGCAGCGCGGCGCTGCGGTTGAGGGGCCCGAGGGAACACGGCAAACGGGCGGAGGTCGGCCGGATGAGAGGACGAGGCATGTGTGCGGGCCGCGCCCCGGGCCGGCGGTTTGCGCTCTGGATGATCCTAGCGGTCCTGCTCGCCGTCGGGTCGGCGGCGGTGGCGGGGGAGCCCGGGGACGCGGTCGCCGCGAAGGTTGCGGGCGAAGTGACCGTCACGGAGACGGGGCCCGAGTCGCCCGCGGGCGCCGGGGCGGCAGGCGCGCCCGCCGCAGGGAAGCCGGCGCGCGCGGCCGAGGGCCCGCGGTGGGACCTCTCGGGGACGCTGAAGGGGTGGTTCGGCGACTGGGTGGTGTACGAGGTGGCGGGGGCGGCCGTCTGGCAGTTCGTAGTCGCATTCCTCTTCATCCTGGCGGGCCTGGCGGCGCGGAAGATCATCGACTTCGTCATGGCTGAGAAGGTCGTGCCGCTCCTTCGTCGCACACCGTTTCAGTTCGACCACCTGATCGCCGAGGCGGCCTCCAAGCCCCTGGCGTGCCTGGGCCTGCTGGGCGGGCTGGCGGGGGCGGTGTGCGTCCTGCGCCTGCCGGTCGAGCCGGACGTGCGGGGCGTCGTCTACGGCGCGCTCAAGGTCCTGCTGGCGGCCGACGTCCTGTGGTTCCTCTTCCGGATGGTGGACGTGCTGGTGCTGTACCTGGCGCGGATGGTGGCGCGGACCCAGTCGAAACTGGACGACCACCTGGTGCCGCTCCTCCGCAAGGCGCTCAAGATCACGCTGGCCGTCATCGTGGCCGTGTGGGTCGTGCAACTGCTGGGTTACAGCGTGGGGAGCCTGCTGGCGGGCCTGGGGATCGGCGGCCTGGCGGTGGCCCTGGCGCTCCAGGACACGCTCGCGAACTTCTTCGGCTCGGTCTTCATCTTCCTCGACCGGCCGTTCGTGATCGGCGACATGGTGAAGATCGGCGACACGGAGGGCGTCGTCGAGCAGATCGGGTTCCGGTCGACGCGGATCCGGACCTGGCCCGCGACACTCGTCGCCATTCCGAACAAGCAGGTGGCGGAGTCGAAGATCGACAACTGGTCGAAGATGCCCAAGCGCCGCGTAAACCAGGCGATCGGCGTGACGTACGAGACGACGGCCGACCAGATGGAGCAGGCCGTCGCGGCCATCCGGGGGATTCTCGAAAGCGATGAAGGGGTCGACCCGGAGTTCATCGTGGTCCGCTTCGAGGACTTCGGGAGTTCCAGCCTCGACATCCGCGTCATCTACTTCACGAAGCCCATCGCCTATGCCGACCACCTGGCCGTGCGGGAACGGGTGAACCTGGCCGTGATGCGGGCGCTGGAGCGTCTGGGCCTGGCGATCGCCTTTCCGACGCGGACGGTCTACTTCGAGGGCGATGTGGCGCGGAGCGTCGCGTCGCGGCTGGCCTCGCGGCCGCCGGGCGACGGCGGCAAGGGCGGCTGAGCGGTCCGACCCGCCTGCCGGCAGGCAGATTTCGGGTGCCACGGTTGCGCTGTTCGCAACCGTGCTGCCTCGGACGCGCACGGCTGCACACGGCGCAGCCGTGGCACCCATCGTTTCACCCGCGACAGAGCACTAGAACGCCTTGGCCATCCGGCGTGCCGCGGCCTCGGCGTCCGCCAGGGCGCGGGCGGCCCCGTCGGGCCCTCCGGCCAGCGTCGGCTCGACGAGGATCGTCTCGATCCGCTCGAAGCCGATGAACCGCAGCACCGCCTCCAGGTACGGCCGCTGGAAATCCATCGTCTGGGCGGGGTTCCCCTCCGGGTACGTCCCCCCGCGCGCCAGGATCAGGACGGCAGGCCTGCCGGTCACGAGGCCCTTGTAGCCCTCGCCTGGGGTGTAGGAGAACGTGAGCCCCGGCTGCACCAGGACGTCGATGTACTGCTTCAGGCGGTAGGGGATGCCGAAGTTCCACATGGGCGAGGCGATGACGTACTTGTCGGCGGCCTTGAAGTCGCGGATAGTGTCCTCGACGGCCCGCCAGGCCCGCGCCTCTTCGGCCGTGTGCGGCTGGCCGTGCATGATGCGGTACTTGCCGGACGCCGTCGCGAAGTCGAAGGCGGGGACGGCGACCGTCGCCAGGTCCAGCGTGCGGACCGCGTCGGCGGGGTGCGCCTGCCGGTAACTCACGAGGAACGCTTGGGCCGCGCGGGCCGAGAACGAGAGCGTTCTCATCGGCGAGGCCTGGATGCAGAGGACGGTGGCCATGGCGATCCCTCCCTGACCCTTCCCGGATCGTGCGGCGGTTGCCGCGTGCGTGTTTGGCGTGCCTGGCAAGTCCCCATCGGCGGGTGCCACTGGCGGCTTGTCCGCCAGTGCCGCCCGGAACCACACTGGCTGCAAGCAGCCAGTGGCACCGGCGTCACGGGCACGCCAAACACGTACGCGGGTCACTTGATCAGTTTCGCGTCGGCGAGGTCCACGCGCTCGGCGACGCCGAACGTGCCCTCGACGAAGTCCACGAGGATCACGAACCGCTTCACGCCCGCCACGTCGAGCCGCAGGGGCTTCGGCGGATCGGCACGGTCGAGGCGCGTCTTGGCGAGGAGCGTCCTGCCGTCGCCCGTCACGGTCAGGTACGCCGTCCCGAACCGCACGGCCTCGTCGATGCCGGCGACGGCCGCGAACTGCCGGTAGCGCCCGTCCAGGTCATAGGCGAGTTCGCTTCGGCTGTGGAGGCCGAGGCCCTTCTCATGGGTGACGCCGCCTAGGCGGATCGGCCCGCCGTCGCACGCGCGGTCCTTCCGCCAGGGCATCGCGGTGTCGAAGTACCCCGTGCACGTCGCCGCGGCGGGCTCGAGGTCCGACAGGTAGGCGAGGCGGTCGCTCAGGAACCGGATGTCGGCCACGCGGGAGGCGTCGATCTGGATGGTTTCGCCGAACGCCGGCGCCGAGGACAGGCGGACCTTGCCGTCGGCCAGTTCGAGCGCCGTGAAGGCCACGCGGCTGCCGTCGAGGCACACGAGGTGTCCGCCGGGCTTCGGAACGTCCCGCCGGGGCGCGGCGAACCGGATGACGCGGACCGTGGGCGCCTCGAGCAGGGCGTCCGTGTCGTCGTAGCGGAACGTGAGGACCTTCGGATCGAGCGACCGGACGACCCCGGCGAGGGGAAAAACGCGGCCGTCGCTCCCGGCGATGACGACGTGGTCCTTGGCCTCGTCGCCCAGGCGGAGGGCCTCGAACTGGCGCTCCAGGTCCGATGGTCGCTCCGCCTCGGCGGGCCTCAGGAGGTATGCGACGCGGTCGACCGGGACCGCCAGCACCTTGCCGAAGGCGGGGAACCGGGCGCGGAGCGTGCCCTCGGCGACCATGGCGTCGGCGATTCCCACGCGGCTGCCGTCGCGCGCCACGAGGACGTGTCGGCCGGCCTCTTCCATGAGGGCGGCCGCGCCCGCGGGGGGCCCCTCGTTCAGCCGGACCGAGAGCACGTCCTCCCGCGCGACCGGCTGGGCCTTGCCGTCGGCTTTCACGACGACGCGCTGGGCGTCGATCGATTCGACCGAGCCCTCGATCGTCCGCCCGTCGATTGTGGCGACGCGGTCCGCGGCCGCCGGCGGCGCTGCCAGGGCCGCGATGGCCGCCGCCACCGCGAGCCGCCCGAGAAGGGCAGGGGACTTCGTCACGGGTTCTCCGATCCGGCCAGCGTCTTGTAGTAGGCCTCGAGCATCTCGCGGTAGCGCTCCGGGTACATTTCCTTGAACGCCTCGATGAGGTCCTGGCGTTCGCGCGGCTTGAGTTTTCCCCAGTCGTCGGACCCGGTGGTCGGGCGCTGCTCGCTGAGGGGCGTGTCGGGCCGGACGGTGTCGCCGCCCACGAGGGCGCTGGTGGTGGCGGGGCTCGAGGGCTGGCCGATGCCCTGCGGCGCGCCGCTGCCGACCATGCCCTGACCCCGGCCCTGACCGCGGCCGCGGCCCCGCGACTGCTGCTCCTGGTCCTCGGCGGCCTGGATGAGGTCGTCGAGCATGGCGAGGATGCGGCGTTCGACGGTCTGCGTCTCGTCGCCCGAGTCGACGGCCTTGAGGCGCCGGCCGACGTCGTACATCTTCTCAGACACCGTGTTCAGGGGGTCCTTGTAGTCGGCCTCCAGGCGGGTGATCTTCTCGGTGATCGGCTGGGCCGCCTCGAGGTCGAGGAAACTGTAGTTCCGGACCCACCACTTGTAGACCGCCAGGGCGTAGAACTGGCGATCCAGTTTCTCGTAGGCCTCGGCCAGCCGCAGGCACGCCGTCGAGGCGAAACTCAACCGCTCCGGCATCCGCTTGACGAGCACCTGCCAGGCGTCGGCGGCCTGCTGGGTCCGCCCGGCCCGGGCCAGGCACTCGCCGTGGAGCAGCCGCTTGAGCGCGGCCTGGTAACTCGGCTTCTCGTCGGCCAGGCCGGCGGCCAGGGCCGCGCCGGCATCCGCCCACTTCTCGGCGGCGTAGAGGGCGTAGGCCTTGGCGAAGTCGGCGTCCACCGCCGCCAGGACCGCGGCCGTCCGGTCGATGTTGTCCTGCGGCGTGTCGGCGGCCCCGGCGTCCAGGCCCAGGAGGGCGGCCTTCACCTTCTCGGGGTCGAATTGCAGGCTCTCCTGGAACTCCTTCGCCACAGCCTGGCGCTCGGCCAGGAGGCGCTTCTTGGCCGATGTAGTGAGGAAGCCTTCCCACGGATCCTCGAGCGCCGGTATGAAGGGGTCGCCGGCCGGCAGGCGCGTCGCGGCCCCGGCCGCGCCCGGCGCCGGGGGCGCGTCCGCCGCCTCCGCCGTCCCCAGGCCAAGGAGCAGGGCCCCGGCGCCCGCGACGATTGCCCATGCGCGTCTCATCGTCCGCCTCCTCATCGCCGCCCGGTGCGGCTAGTGCTGCTGGGCCTTCAGGGTCTCCGCCAGGTCGCGCGTCATCTTGCCGACCTTGTCCTGGCGGTCCGAGAGGACCTTGTGCTGGACCTCGATGACGTCCTTCGACGCCTGGCCGGCCTGGCGGGTCTTGTCCAGCAGGACCGTCCGCTGGTTGATGTGGGCCTGGAGGGCCCGCAGCATCTTGAGTTCAGCCAGGGGCGAGACGAGCGGCTGCCGCTGGTTCGGGTCGGACTCGCCCTGCTCGGCTTGGTCCTGGCGATTGGCGAGTTCCATCTGGAGCGCCTCGATCATCTCCTCGAGCCGTTCCTCGATCTCCTTCTGGATGCCCTGGGCCAGGGGCCCCGGCTGCTCGGACGCCAGGAGTTCCTGGGTCTTTGTCATGTCCTCGCGGACCTCGCCGAGGACCGACGGGAAGACGACGGTCGTGCCCTCGTCCTCCAGGAGCCGCGCGACGCCCGCCGTCTCCTCGGCCAGTTTCCCTTCGCCGGCGGCCAGGTCGGCCAGCCGGACGGACTCGGCGCGCTCGAACGAGCCGTCGGGCCGGGCCCTGCCGTGGACGTCCTTCGTCCCGGCCGAGAGGCGTTTCTGTGCCTCGAGGACCTTGCGGAGCGCGGCCTCGATCTGGGCGAGGGCCTGCTGCTGGGCCTCGCGCTGCTCCTTGGCGATGGCCTCGGCCAGTTCGTCGCGTGCCTTCTCGAGGTCCTTGATGGCCTGGTTCTGGGACTGGTTGGCACCGGCGGCGTTCTGCTGGCCTAACTGGCCGCCCGCCTGCTCCTGGTTCCCGGCGGCCTGCTGGACCGACGGTTGGCCGGGCGCGGCCTCCTGGCCGGCCTCGCCGTCGGCCGACGGTTTGCCGCCCTGCATCCGCTCGGCCAGCGCGCGGGTGTCTTTGGCCAAGTCGTCCTGCCGGCCCTTCTGCCCGGCGTGCTCGGGATTGCCCGCCGTCTCCCTGAGGCCGGCGGCCTGCTTGTCGAGTTGCTTGGCCTGGGCCTCGAGGGCGTCGATCGCCTTCTGCTCGCGGTCGAGCGCCTGGGGCTTGTCCTGCTCCTGGAGGTGCTCGGCCGCCTTGCCCATGTGCTCGGCCGCCTGGGCGACCTGGTTGGGTGAGCCCTGAGGCACGGCGCCGGCCTTCTCGACGGCGGCGGCCACCTGGTCGGCCTTCCCCTTGAGGTCCCGCTGCTCGCCGGCCAGTTGGCCGGGCTTCTGGCCGCCGCTCATCTTGTCGATGGCGTCGGTCAGGGCCCGTTCGGCGTCGCGCAGGTGGTCGTCGGACGCGCTCTGGGCCGTCGCGGCGCCGGCGGCGTCCCACTTGGCGATCGCGGCGGACGCCTGCTGCATCTCATCGGCCGCCTGGCGCGTCTGGCCTGCGGCAACCTCGGCCGCGTTCGGGTCCACGCCTGCGTCCTTCATGGCCTTGGCGAGATCGGCGTCTTTGGCCAGGCGTTCCAGGTGTTCGCCCGTCTTGCCGGCCTCGCCGCGGAGGGCGTCCTGGGCCTCGGCCGCCAGGGCGAGTTGCCCCGCGGCGGCCGACGCCGTCACCTTGCTGAGGGCCGCCTGCTTGCGGGCCACCGCGCGGACCGCCTCGCGGGCCTCGACGAGTTTCCGCACGTTCGGGTCGGCCGCGATTCCCTCGGTGGCCTTGCGGATCTCGCGTTCGCGCTCGGCCAGGTCGCGCACCTGCCGGGCGAGGTCCTCGAGGTCCTTGGCCTCCTTCTCGCCGAAGGCCACCTGGCGCGAGTGGTCCTCCAGGACGCGCTGGCGGCCCAGGTGGTTGTCGAGATCCTTCAGGTACTGCTTCCACTCGGCGATGCGGTCGAGGCGGTCCCGCAGCCGCAGGTCACCGCCGCGCAGGGCCTCGAGGACCGCCCGGAGTTTGCGGATGACGCCGGCCTGCGTGGCGTCGGCTGGGACGACCATCCCGTCCTCGAGGAACTGGATGACCTTGGCCATGTCGTCGGCGATGAGGGCTTCCTGGGCCTTCTGGGCGGCGGCCGCGATGACCCGGGCCGACTCGGGCTCGGACTTCTCGAGTTCCTTGGCCACCTGGAGCATCGCCTGGATGAGTTCGAGCCACTGCTTGCGGGCGGCGCGCTGGATGCTGATGGCCTCGCCGACGTCCGACCCGCCGGCGGCGTCGACGGCGGCCGCGCCCGGTTCCGAGGGCGCCGCGGGGGCCGGGGCGGCCGGCGCCGGCCGCTGGAACGTCATCGCCAGGACGACGGCCAGGGCGGCCGCCGTCGCCGCCGAGTGTCGCCGGCTTGGTTGCCACCGTCTCATGCGTCGCTCCTCCGCGCGGGCCGCCTAGTTCGGCTGGACTTTCTTCAACTGGTCCCGGAGTTGCTGCTCGCGCGCCTTGCGTTCGGCCTCGGTCATGGCCTTGACGCGGCCGCTCATGTCCAGGATGGCCTTGAGCCACCGCTCCAGTTCCTGGGCGCTCTCCAGTTGGACCATTTCGCCGAGGATCGCCTCCATCCGCCGGTAGAAGCCGTCCTGGAGGCCCCCGATCCGCGCAAACTCGGCGGCCAGGGCGTCGGCGGGCTTCCCCTCCATTGTACCACCCAGGTCGGCGGCAGCGCGCCGCATCGGCTCGGCCGCCAGGTCCCGCATCGGGTCGAGGATCCTGTCCTTTAGACGCTGCTTGTCGGCATCGGTGCCGACGCGGTTGTTGTTCAACTGGTCGAGGATCTGGGCGAAGCGGTCGGCGATCGTGCCGAGCGAGGCGGCCACCTGGCGCTGGAGCCGCGCCGACTCGCCCGCCTGGCGGCCGACCTCGGCGGTCAGCTGGCCGGCCTCGGCGACCTTGCGGGCCGAGTCGGTCCGGGCCTGGGCCTCGCTCTGGAGGACCATCGCCTGGCGGAACTGCTCGCGCATCGCCTTCTGCATCTGGATGAGGCCGGCCAGCAGGTCCGCGTCCGAGACGACCTTCAGCAGCGCGGGGCTCGACCGCCCCGTGTTCGGCCCGTCCGGCGGCGGCAGCGTGTCCTGGCCGGCCGCCGCCAGGCGGATCGTCTCGCCGACCTTGACCAGCGATTCCCCGGCGGCCATGCCCGCGGAGAGTTGCGAGAGATCGAGCGCGTGGTCCACCTGGACGGCGGCCTCGGTCGCCGACCACTCGCGCACGGGCAGCCGGGCGGCCTCGTCGGAGATGCCGACGATCCCGAACTCCAGGTCGATCCGCCGCACGCCGTAGTCGTCCTTGGCCGACAGGGCCATCGGCACCCGGGCCTTGTCCGTGACCTGCCCGCCGACGCCGCGGATGGCCATCTGGACGGCCGGCTCGCGGTCCTTGACGGGGATGACGGTGTACCGCACGCCGCGGGGGTTCGTGAACGCCTCCGAGTCCGTCAGCGCGACGCGCAAGGAAAGGGCGGGCTGGGCCCGCTTGCCGGCGGCGAGTTTGAACCGGCCGACCACCTGGCGCGGGGCCGGCGGGCCGCCGCCCGGCGCGGCCGCCGTCTCCACCGCGCACTGGCCCACCGGCTCGTTCTCCAGGAAGAGCGCCGCGGCCGCCAGGTCCTTGTTCGCCCGGCCGCGCAGGGTGACCCAACTGCCGACCGGGATGCTCAGCACGCCCTGTTCGCCCTGGATCTCGGCCGCGCCGCGCCCCGTGTACGCGGGGTACTCCACGGTGAACGCGACCTCGCGGAGTTCGGGCGGCTCGGCCAGGCGGACCTCGTATTCGGCGGTGCGATCGTCGCCGCCCGTCACGTGGAAGCGGAACGGCTCGCCGACGGCCTCGAACGTGCGGACGTAGGTGGCCGCGTCGGCCCCGCTCGCGGGCACCGTCTCCTCGACCGTGCCGACCGACGGGAACGCCATGTGGAGAACGACCTCGCGCGGGACGACGCGGCTGCCGGCGGCGTCGACCGTAAGGGTGAGCGCCCCGCCGCGCATGACCCGGAAGTCCGGGGCGCCGCGGACCTCCAGGTGCGTGTCCTGGGGCCATTTCGGGTCGCCCAGGAGGCCCAGGAGGAGGTCGCGCCGAAGCCATGTGCGCATCGTCTCGGGCTGCCAGGCGGCAAACGCGCCGAGGACGGCCGCCGCGGCGAGGGCCCCGGCGGCGCGGCGCCAGAGCCGGTCCCGCCGGATCGGCGCTGTGAAGGCGAGCGGCATCGCCAGGCGCCCGGCCTCGGCCGCCATCCGGTGGACCATGGCCTCGCTCGCGCCGAGCGCCTCGAGGTCGGCGACCCGGCTGAACTCCAGGGCGCTCACGAGCCGGTCGCCCAGGGCCGGGTAGTGCCGCTCGACGACCTGCGCCAGGTCCTCTTCGCTCATCGGCACGCGCTGCGGGCCCGCGAGGTGCCGCCACGCGACCGCGGCGACGCCCGCCAGCGCCAGCGCCAGGATCACCAGCCGCTGGGCCACCGTCATGTGCTGGAGCGTGATCTTGTGGGCCCCCCAGTCGAGCCCGAGCGTCACGACGACCAGGGCCGCCAGCGCCAGCGTCACCCACGCCAGCCCTTCGCCGGCCAGGTGCAGGCGCAGGCTGAGCCGCAGCCGCGACAACTTGCGGTGGACCCGCGCTTCCACGAGGTCGCTGCGAGGCATCGGTCGACTCCCTCTGACGGCGGCCCGCTGCCGCGGGAACGCCATCACGCCATGTTATACACTTTCCGCACCGCCCACTCGGCC
>CAYGZE010000149.1:0-10458 GCA_964354185.1 uncultured Anaerolineales bacterium
GCCACGTGTGCCCCACGCCTACGCCCGCCTATGGCCGGCTCTATGTCGTGGGCAATGGCGAGGGCGTGGTCTACTGTTTCGAGCCGGACACTTCCCGGACGGTCGGATCGCCGGCTGGATGAACACTGAACGCAAGCAAACGGAGAAGCGCTGTGGAGAATAGGACATGAACCTGAGCCGAATGTCCTGTGCGGCAATACTGATGGCGTGTTTCTCCCAGGGGATTGCCGAAGGGGCCGCAAGACCGACGCAACGGATCGTCCATCGCTCCTCGGCGGTGGCGGTGACGCTTCCGGAGGCACGAGTATGAGCAAGCCGTCGTCAATCAAGCCGGCACAGTTGAGCACCATGAAGAAACCATTCCTGATGACGCTGATCGGGTGCTGTGCCGCTCTGTCCATGGCTATGGCGGCGCAGGATGGCAAGGTGATCTACCGGGAGGATTTTCCCGGAGGGCGGAATATAACAGCGACGGGCTGGCGGGTTGCGTGGACAGGGAAACAGACGCCGGAGGTGTCCGTTGTCGCGGAAGATAGGACACCAACGGGAAGTCCGGCGGCCCCGGCATCGGGCGGTGATCGGCAGGAGAAGCCAGGCCATCTGCTGGTGAAGCCCGGTGAACCGGGCCAGACGCTGCTCTACTGGACCGCGGAAAAGGATATTAATCCTCCGCAGTGGGCAGTCCTTGGCTTCCGCTGGCGCCAGTGCTTCGAGAAGGGCGGAACAGACAAGGTCCCTTCAGCCACGCCCCTCAGACCTGCGTTCCGGATCGGAACCACGTGGTACGAAGGCAATCTGGGTTACCACGCACCGATTGAGCCTGACGGCAAATGGGAGGAAAAGACATGCTGGATTGACGGCAATGTGCGGTGGTCCGAATGGAAGCTGGACGGGGACACCCTACAGCGCGGCAACACGCGTTGGGGCGGCCTCGAATGGTGCAAGTTGCCGCCTGGGCCGATCACGGCATTCGGTTTGATTTCCTGTGCCGCCGGACCGCAGAGGATCGATTCGTTCGAGGTCTTCACGTGGGGCCCCCCGAAATCACCCGAGGTACCGGCCGACGTAAAGGGCTCATGGCCGCAGTTCAAGCGGAACTCGCACCGCAGCGGCGATGCGCCTGAGGAATCCCTGGATTTTCCATTGAACCGTGTTGCGGCGGTGAAGTTGCCGCATCCGATCTACGCTTCCCCGGCGGTGGCTGACGGGAAGGTCTTTGTCCAGGACGCGGCAGGCAACGTGGTGTGCTTTGACTATACGCACAACAAGATCGTCTGGCTGGCGAAGCTCGAGGGTGTGGCCAATCACTCGTCTCCGGCGGTGAAGGACGGCAAGGTGTACATCGGGTCCAGCGCCGGCTATCAGGCGATCCTCGACGCCAGGGACGGCCGTGTGCTGAAGAAGGTGCCGGGCGAAGGCGGCGTGATCACGGCGCCCGCAATCACGGAGAACGGAATCTACTTCACGACCTTCGACGGGAAGCTGCTGAAGATCAATCCCGAAGGCGCCGTGATCTGGACACACACCATAGGAACTCGGAGCATCGTGGAGTTTGCGGTGCGTGGCGACAGAATTGTTGTGTGCGGCGGAGGACAGAACCATGATTTGCAATATCTGCTGGACGAAGGCAAGTCTGTCAAGATGCTGAGCGGGCTGCAGCTATGGCACGCGCATTGCGGGCCTGTCTATGGCCCCTGGGGACGAGTAGCCTTGGGGGGGTACATGTCGGAGGGCGCTGAGCGGTATATTCTCGCATTGGATGACTCCAAGTCGGTATGGATTCGCCGTTACGGCTTCAATGAGTGGAATTCAGGCGACTTCGATGGGCAAAACAACACGCGGGCGGTGCCGTCGATCCACGGTGAACGCCTGTTCCACGGCGATATCTGCTACGACTTGAACGGCAGGGAACTATGGCGGGTGGATACCGCGACACCGAGCCTCTTTGGCGGCGGCTACAATTCCTCGCCCGCGTTGACCCGCGACCATATGGTTATCGGTGGTGAGGATGGAAACGTGTATTTCTTGCTCCTGGATCCCAGACTCAGGGCGAGAGAAGGGAACAAGCCGGTATGGACCTACAAGACCGGTGGCGCCGGCAAGCCCAACGGCGCGGTCTCTTCTTCGCCGGCCGTCGCGGACAGCCGTGTGTTCTTCGGTGGCGAAGACGGCATCCTGTATGTCCTGGGAAAAGGCGAGGAACAGCCCGTGGTTACCGCGCGTGTGCAGTCTCAACCCGCGCCGCAGCAGTTCACGCGCGCCAACAATCTTGAGTGGCCGACCATCGGGGGCGACATGGGCTATGGCTGGGTGTCTTCTGATACCACGCTGAAACCGCCACTGCGCATCAAGTGGAAGACGCGGATCTGGAGCACGACCAAGGGCCCCGTCATCGTGGCGGGCGGCCTGGTGTTCACGGCCAATCGATTGGGCGAGGTCCACGCGCTCGACGCGGATACCGGGCGGATCGTATGGCGCTACAGTCACCTGGGGCCTGAATCCATCCCGAGCCCCACCTACGCGGAAGGGAAACTGCTGATCTTCCGATGCGCTTCGACCTATGTGCCAAGACAGGAGTCGCTGGGGTTGTGGTGCCATGATGCCAGGACCGGCAACGTGCTGTGGCACAAGCCGATGGTCTTTGCCTATCATCACCCGTCCGATGGGCTGGTGGTAGTGAAGAGTAAGGTGTTCATCCCCATGCTGAAGGAGGGCAAGCTGAGCGTCTCGGCCCTGTCCCTGGATACCGGTCAGCCCGTGTGGGAGAAGACCTATGACGATCTTCTGTATCCGGACTTCGGCGCGTGGATGCGGTTCAGCGTTGCGTATGGTGACGGTCGAGTCTTCGTGTCGGTCACGAAAGGCCACGATTTCTGGCAATATGGTACAGGCTATCCCCGGAAGACAGGCGTCACCATGGCCGTTGATCCTGAGAGGGGCACGCTGATCTGGAGCAACAAGGACTACAGCATTGACCACCAGACCCGCATGATGTACCGGAAGAACACGCTGCTGGTCTTTGACACAAAAGGCGGCCATGCGCTTGACCCAAGCAAGGGGAAATGGCTCTGGGATGGCCCTGGGATGAACAAGACGGCCTATCAGGGGTGCTATTTCTTCCAACCATTGAGCGACGCCTACATCGAGAGTCAGGGCAAGCGCGGCGTGGTCTATTCGGACGGGTGCCTCTATCCGGTGTTCATCAACGGCCTATGGTATGGTCACGTGAGGGCGCAGGGCCACGCCTTGGTGGCGCGAGGAGAAGTCGCACACGCTGACGAGAACGGCGTGACGGTTTCAGAGATCGTCTGGCAGCAGTCTTTTCTTGGGCGCGCTTGTCCGTCGCCAGCCCCGGCCTATGGCCGGCTGTACTTCTCTCCCAACTCGGAAGGGGTAGTCTACTGCTTCGAGAACGAGAACCAGGAACAGCCCAAATGACATCTTGGCGCTTCGGCATGGATGAATATGCAAGGGGGCAAGACAGTAACCTGACAAGTGGCTTTGACGTGGGAGAACACACTATGGGCACCATGACAAGACTATTCCTGACGGCGATGATCGGAGGCTGCATCACGCTATGTGTGGCAACTGCGCAGACGCCGGAGCCAGGCAACGCAGTCACGCCGGGCGAACTGGCGGTCGATCCGCCCACGCTGATCTGTCTGGGCTTCTCCTGGCCCGTGGAAGGCGACGACAACCACAACGCCGCCGTGAGCGTCGAGTTTCGCAGGAAGGGCGAGCAGGCTTGGCGGAAAGGACTGGATCTATGGAGAACACACGGGCAGCTGGTGGGCGACGGTGGGATGGTGGCGCCCAAACGGATGCCCAACGCCTTTGCCGGCAGCATCTTCGATCTCGATCCGGGGACGGAGTACGAGTGCCGTTTGAGCCTCGGCGATCCCGATGGCGCCAAAGGCGAGGCCGTTCGCACGGTCACGGTCCGCACCCGACCTGAGCCCATGCCGGCCAAGGATGGTCGCGTACTTCACGTTTATCCATACGAGTATCAGGGCAAGAGGGAGCAACCGAACTGCAACGGAATAACGGGGGCGTGGGGCGGCGTCCGTCCGGGCGACAAGATGCCGCAGCCCGGCGACATCTTCCTGATCCACGCGGGGATCTACAAGGGGATACGAAACAACTATCGAGCGGCAGGCGGCGTGCGGGTCTGGTTCGATGGAGCATACTATTGCGTCGCGGATGGCACGGCAGAGCGCCCGATCGTCCTTAAGGCGGCAGGAGACGGAGAGGTCATCTTCGACGGGGACGGCTGTGAAGCGTTGTTCGACGTCACGGCAGCGGATTACGTCTACCTGGAGGGGCTAACCTTTCGCAATGCCAGGGTCGCGATCCGGGCGTGCAATCCGCTGGGCGGGTGCCGGGGACTGACCGTCAAGCGCTGCAAGTTCGAGAACGTAGGCTACGGGATTCGAGGCGAAGCCGAGCCGAGCGGCGACGGAACGGTCTATCAGGAAGACTATGCGGTATCCAAGAAGCCCGGCTTCAGGGCCCCCCGCGATTTCTACATCGCCGACAACGAGATTCACGGCTGGAGCCCCAAGAAGGGCGACGGCAGCCGGATGGATCCGAGACTGGGGGGCGAGATCATCG
The DNA here is from genome assembly GCA_964354185.1 of uncultured Anaerolineales bacterium. Lineage (GTDB taxonomy): Bacteria > Planctomycetota > Phycisphaerae > FEN-1346 > FEN-1346 > CAYGZE01. The sequence continues at coordinate 4,612 of CAYGZE010000149.1, forward strand.
AGCCTGAGTGCGGCGACGGCATTTGCCTCCTCGGCTCCGGCCATGTGGTGTGCTACAACTCTGTGGAGGGATTCTGGGACAATTACGGCATCCACGGCTATGCCATCGACTGTTACAACAATGTCTCGGGAGTCTGGCCGGGAGGATATGCCGACGACGCCTGCGAAGCAGACTCCTCGACCCGGAATGTTCGGTTCATGCGGAATCGGTTTCACATCACCGCGCAGCCGATCCTCGGGGGACCCGTCTATTTCATCCGCAACTTCGGCGGGCCGGCAAAGATGGTCGCGGGCAGCGATGGAGTCGTAGCCTACCATAATACGGGCGGAATCGCGAGCAGCTTTCGGAACACTCCCATAACGGCCGGAGATGTGAAGGACCCCGGCGTAATGACCGGCCAGATGGTGTTCATGAATAATGTGGTCGACGGCGTCAATTTCGGTACGCATTCGCCCTTGACCCGCTTCGACTACAACACCTACAGGAATGGGGCGAGCTGGCGCTACTACTCTCCGACCGTGCAGGTCATGACGAAATCCTTCGAGGAATTCCGAGAACGGACTGGCCATGAAAGAAACGGCTTCCTCGTCGGTCAAGGGGGGATGGTTGCGCCCGGCGTTGCTCTGGCCCGAGAGAGCCCGCTGATCGACAAGGCCTCCATCCTTCCCAACGTCAATGATGACTTCACGGGCGCCGGACCCGATATCGGACCGTACGAGTTCGGCAAGCCGCTACCGCACTACGGGCCGCGGGCGGACAATGCAGGTTCGGAGGAACGAAAATGAGACCCCTGCGGAACGTCACGGCCCCCTCCATTTCGCGCCGCAGGTTTCTTCACCACGCAGCGGCGATGGCGGCTGCTGCCGGAAGCGCTCGCCTTCTGATCGCCCAGACAGGGACAAGCCAGAAGCCCGCGGCGCCGTCGGCAACGCGCGCGGCCCACCGGGTGTTCGTGGCCAGCTTCTCCCATGAGACCAACACGTTCCATCCGGTGCGGACAGAGAGCTACTACTATCCGAAGACCGACGTCCGCCCGTTCAATCTGGCGGTGTGGAAGGACGCCGGCCTTGAGCTTGTTCCAGGCGTTTCTGCGCACCCCAGTGGGGGCGGGACCGTCGAGGGAAAGGCCTGCCGCGAGGCCCTGGACCGCATTCTGGGTTCGCTTCGCGCTTCGCTGCCGGTGAACGCGGTCTTCCTGCGACTTCACGGGGCCATGTTTGCCGAAGGGATCGGGCCCGCGGAATCGGTCCTGGTGGAGGAAATGCGGAACGTCCTGGGTCCCAGGATTCCGATCGCCTGCACGTTCGATCTGCACGGGAACATCCCGATGCGACTGGCCCGCTTTGGCGACATCCTGATCGGCCACAAGACCGCCCCCCACACGGATGGGGGACAAATCGCGGAACAGGCCGGAAGCCTCTTGCTCGATGCTCTTCGCGGCAGGATTCGTCCGGTGTCGTACATTCTGCCTGTTCCCATAGTCCTTCCGGGCGAGAAGGCCATGACCACCGCCGAACCGCTCAGGACGCTGGTCGACGAAGCTCGCCGGATCGAACGCGAAGGGGTTGCGGGCCATCCGGCCCGGATTCTGGCGGCCACAATCTTCGTCGGGTGTGCCTGGACGGACTCGCCCGACACGGGCATGTCGGTCATGATCAGCGCCGATGGTTCGCGCAAGGCTGCGCGGGCCGCCGCGATTCATCTCGCCGGCAGGATCTGGGATGCGCGCGGCCAGTTCGCCTTCGGGTGTGAGACGGCAGAGTTAGAAGAAGGCGTCACGCGGGCGTTGGAAGCCAAGGAGTCGAAGGTGTTGCTGACCGACAGCGGGGACAACGTCACCGCGAGCACGCCGGGCGACCTGCCGATCGTGTTGCGGCACCTCGTGGAGCAGAAAGTGCCCGATGCGCTGGTGTTCGGCATCCACGACCCCCAATCGGTCGCGCGCTGCTTCGAGGCGGGCGAGGGCAAGACGGTGCGTTTGTCCATCGGCGCCTTTATCGAGAAACGCTTCGGCCCGCCCTTTGAAGCCGAGGCGCAGGTAGTGCGGTTGGTCAAGGACCGGCGTGCGGCAGTAGTACGCATCGGCGGTGTGACCACGGTGCTGGGCGCGGCGTTCATGGGCGGCCCGGGAGACTACGAACCGTTTGGTCTGGACCCGTCGGACTACAAGGTCGTCGTCACCAAGTGTGGTTATCGCTTTCCCGGTCAGGACCGCATCGCCCCGCGACATATCATGCTGCTGACGCCGGGCGCCGGCGACATGCGCCTCGATCGCCTGAACTACGTACGTCGCAAGAGACCGGCGTTCCCCTTCGAGAAAGATGCCCAGTTTGACCCCGAAGCAGCACCGGCGTAACTTCCCGTGAAAGGAAGCACTATGAAAAACGGAAAGCGTGTTGTTACACGCATCATTCTGTTGTCGCTAGGGGTTGCAGGTTTGTCCCTCGGCCTGCCTGTGGTTGGAGCGGAGATGCCGCTTCACGCCGTGCCGTCTGAGAATGGGGTACTCATCGTGGGTGCGGACGGCGTGTTTCTGAGGTTAAGGCCGACCGCCTGGGGCGGCAGTTGGTACTGGCTGCCCGGCAAACTGGCGAAGGACGGTGACTCGCTGTCCGCCGTCCATGAATGCCAGGTCGGAAGCGATCCGGTGCGATTCGCCGTGCGCATCACTCCCGCCGGGCCCCGCCGGATCAACGTGGCCTATGAGTTGACGGCGTTGCGCGAGTTCTCGCCGAACGTGATTGCCGTGAGCGCTGACTGGGGTGCTTCGTTCCGAGGGAAAGACCGCGTGCAAATCAACAGCCCTGCCGGCCAGGCATCTTTCGACTATCCCATGGCGGCCGGTGCGACGGCCAAGGCCGCGACCTCGGTGGTGATCACCAACCGCGAGGGGACCACGGCGCTGCGCATGGATCCTGGTATCGATGTTCGCGGCGGTGCGGCCATCCAGTTGCTGCTGGGGCAGGGCAAGTTCGCAGCCGGACAGACGCGAAAGCTGACGATGTCGATCGAGCTTCCGGCCGATTACCAGTGGTGCGCGACGCCAGCGGAACTGCCGGATGAACCGGGCATCGAGAAGTGGTTCCCGTGGCAGCCCAAGCAGGACGTCGAAGGCGACGAATCGGTCATCGGCATGCAGAAGTGGCTGGACCCGGTGACGGCGCCGGCCGACCGCATCGTCAACCGCGACGGGCGACTGATGCGCGGCGACCGGCCGATCCGTCTCTGGGGGATCAACAGCAATTATATCGAGAATTTCCCTGAGAAACCGGAAGGAGCGCGCCGAGCCGCCTGGTTCGCCAAGTACGGCATCAACTGCGTCCGCCTCCACAAGATGACCGGCTCATGCACGTGGGCGGGGATGAGGTCCCGCGAGTCGTGCCTCAGGTTCGATCCGGCCAAGTTGGACAATCTCGACAGTTACACCGCCGAACTCCGGAAACGCGGAGTGTACTACGCGTTCTCCCCCAACTATCCCTTCACGGTGGGCGTCGAGGAACGGGACCGCGTGGAATCGTGGGACGAGATCGTCCACGGATCGGGCCAGGACATCGAGGGAGTGGCGGGGGACTTGATCTGGGCCTCGCCGAAGATGCAGAGGCTGCTCATCGAACAGATCTGCCTCCTGCTGAATCACGTCAACCCCTACACGGGCCTGGCGTACAAGGACGACCCGGCGCTGGCCTACGTCGAGTGCATCAACGAGCAGACCGTTCTGTTCTACTCGAACATGCCGGCCATCGCCAAGAAGCCGACCTACAAGCGGTTGATGGCCGAGCGGTTCAGCGACTGGCTGAAACAGAAGTACGGCAGCCACGAAGCGTTGGTGAAGGCCTGGGGCGAAGCGGCACTCAAGGGCGCCTATGACGCCTATCCCGACGAGCATTTGGACAAACGGAACATCTTCCCCGGCGGCAACCCCTGGTTCTGGGACCCGGCGCAGATGGCCGGTTCGCACAAGCCGTACGCGCGGCGCTTCCTGGATCACATGGCGTTCCTGACCCAGGTTCAGGACGAGTTCTACTCCACCTGGACGGCGGCCGTCCACAAGGCCGGTTACCAAGGCATGACCGTGTGCTCCAACTGGCAGGCCGGGCGGATGTTCAGCCATTACTACAATCTCCGCTCCGACGCCTTGGGAGACATCATCGACCGGCACAACTACTTCGGGGGCGTACTGTCCGGGTTCAACCTTGTGCTGGGCGACTTCAACAACGACAGCATGCTGGCCCGTCCCGGCTCGGGATCGCTGTCCTCCGGCTTGCAGCAGGTGCACGGGCGTGCCTTCGGCCTTTCGGAGTGGATCCACTGCCTGCCGAACGAGTGGGGAGTTGAGGAACTGGCCATCCACGGCGCCTATGGTTTCGGCCTGCAAGGCTGGGACACATCGTTCATCTTCACCCAAGCGGGCCATAAGTACCCGGAGCGAATCGACGGCTATATCTGGAACGCCTTCGTGCCGACGATCATGGGCGCGTTCCCGGCCATCAGCCGTCAGGTGCTGCGTGGCGACGTGAAGGAATCGCCGGTGATCTCGACCCGCCGGGTCTGCGCTGCCCAGTTCATCGAAGGCAAGGGAATCGACTTCGAGGATACGACCACGCAGTCCCACGACGTCAAGAGCTTCGATTGTGACCGGGTGCCGACGGAATCCCTGGCCCCGCGGGCGGGTGGTTGTGCAGTTCACCGACACGCCCCAGCCCAGCGATGCCCCGGAAGAACTGAAAGCCCTGCGCACCGCCAACAGGATCGACTCGGTGACCGGCCAGTTGTCCTGGACGCGGGGCGACAATCCGCGCGATGGGTTTTTTACCATGGACACTCCCGCGACCAAGGCCGTGGTAGGCTTTGCCAGGGACCGGGCCTGTCAGCTCGGTCCTGTGACCATCACGCACCACAATCCCTTCGCGGCGGTCTACGTGACGTGTCTGGATCGTGACCAGACGGACGTAACCCAAGCCAGTCGCCTGCTGGTCCTCGCCGTTGCCCGTTGCCGCAACAAGGGCCAGAGATTTCTCGGCAGCGCCGGGGTCCTGATGGACAAGGGGACGGCCCCAGTCATCGTCGAGCCGGTGGTGGCGGAGATCCGCGTCAAGCGCACGGGAACGCCGACGGTTCACGTGCTGGACCACGACGGCCGCCGCACCGGACGAACCTTACCTGCCACAGACGGACGGATCGTACTGGACGGGGCGGAGAACAAGACCATCTACTACGAGATCGAATACCGATGACGCGAGATAACCCGGATACACAAAGCACACGTTTTGGCAGAACCACAATTCCGACGCATGAGAAAGAGGATTCCATGAGAACACCCAACTTGATCGCTCTGGTCACCATGCTGGCAGGCTTGTGCGCAGGCCTGTCAGCGCAGGAAACGGCGAAGCAACCCGGCCTTCGCTTCGTCCACATCGGCAACAGCCACTCGCAGACGTTTCGGTTGCTCGATCCGTTGGCCAAAACCGCCGGGCACCCCCAGCACCAGGACGACGAGATCTCCATTCTCGGCGCGCCGTTGTGGTGGAACTGGGACCATCCGGAGCAGAACAAGTGGAAGGACAAACTCGGCCCCGACAAACCGTGGGACGCCATCCTCCTGCTGTGCTGGAACACCTGGTCCGGAGATGACCGAGACCTGAAAGACACGGCCATAGCGCCGCTATTCGCCGGCGAGGTGTACAAGGCCAACCCCAAGTGCCAGGTGCTCCTCTATACGATCTGGCCGGACGCCAACCAGGACATGGCCAATCCGCCGGAAGTCCGTTCGGAGACGTGGACGGAGAAAGTCGCCGACGCCGTGGCGAAGGCCCATCCCAATGCCCCACGACCGAAGGTCATCCCCAG
>CAYGZE010000150.1:0-10435 GCA_964354185.1 uncultured Anaerolineales bacterium
CGCTTCGGGTCCATGGCGGTCTCCTGGTAGACCTTGCCGCTGATCCGCTCGACCTTGGGCCGGCCCACCAGGTACAGGATCTGCGAGACGTGGTAGACGCCCATGTCGATGAGGGCGCCGCCCGCCGCGATCTCCTTCTGGACGAACGCCGGGGTGCCGTAGCCGTCGACGAACGGGCGGTTGCGGCGGCGGTAGCCGGTCGAGCGGGCGTGGTAGATGCGCCCCAGGCGGCCGGCGTCGACGAGGCGCTTGGCGACCTTCGCCTCCGGCGTGAACAGGGTCGAGAGTTGAATGCTCAGGTTCCGGCCGCTCTTGGCCGCCTCGTCGAACATCGCCTTGCCGTCGACGTAGGTGCCGGCGATCGGCTTCTCGCAGTAGACGTGCTTGCCGGCGCGGAGGGCCTCGATCGTGACGGGCGCGTGGAGGTTGTTGTGGAGGCAGACGTCGACGGCCTGGATGTCCTGGCGCTTCAGGAGTTGGCGGAAGTCGGTATAGACGTCGGCGATCTGGTGCTGGGCGGCGACACGCCGGGCCTCGGCCTCGTCCAAGTCGGCCACGGCGACCATCTCGGCCCCGGCCAGTTTCGCGTAGTTCGCGCAGTGCTGCTTGCCGATCTGGCCGACGCCGATCATGCCGATGCGGATCTTGTCCATCGTCTCGCTCCTTGCCAGGGACGGGGTCGGACCTTCGCCCCGGCACTACTCGTCTCCGGGGCGGGGTTTGTCAAGGGATTTCGCGCGGGCTGATTTCGCGCGGGCCCGGGCGGGCGGCGACCGGCGGCCGCCCGGCCGGGGACGCGCCCTCAGTGGCGCCGAGGGCCGCGCCGGGAGCGGCGCCATTTCGCCCGACACCGGCGGCCATCCGGTCTGTTCTGTCATAGGAAGAGGGTGCGCCCGTGCGCGGGGGGGCCGAGAGGTTAGCCGCGACCCAGAGGGGAGCGCGACTGACGTGCGCGCGTGCGCCGAGGCGCGGCGAGGTTAGCCGCGACCCGAAGGGGAGCGCGTCATGCACGAGGGCGGTGGCCGGCATGTCCCGTGGCGGAGGGCCGCGGCCGGGCCGCGCGCGGCGGCCCTCGCGGGGGTGCCGGCCGCGGCCCTCGCGGCGATCCTGGTGACGGCGCTGGCGGCCCCGGCCGCCGAGACAGGCCAGGGGCCGGGCCTGCCGGAGAACCTTGCGCCCAAGGCGCAGGTCACGGCGTCGTCGGAGTTCAGCGCGAACTACCTCGCGAAGTTCGCGGTGGACGGCGTCGTGCCGGCCGGCGGCTCCGGGGACGACCTCAACCGGGCGTGGGCGGTCCAGGGCGCGACGGCCGCCGGCCGGGGCGAGTTCACCCTGGCCTGGGACCGGCCCGTCCGGGTGGGCGCGATCGTCTACTTCGCCCGGACGGCCTGGCAGATGGAGGAGTGCTGGCGCGCGTGGGAGGTCTGGCTCGATGACGCCCCCGCCCCCGCCGCCCGGGGCGAGTTCCAGAAGGTCGCCGGCCCGCAGGCGATCCGCCTGGAGCCGCGCGAGGTTCGGCGCGTACGCCTGAAGTTCCTCAGTTCCTACGGCGGGTCGAACCCGGGGGCGTCGGAGATCCTCGTCTTCGCCGAGCCGCCCGGCGAGAAGGCCCTACGGGCGCTCGCGCGGAAGTATGGCCATGCGATGTTCGAGGAGTCGGAGGACCTGGCGGCCGACGTGGCGGCCGGCCGCATCGGCATCGACCGGCTCCTCTTCCTCAAGCGGCGGCCGCTCAACCCCAGCCACGTGTACACGCGCCACGCGGAGGGCTTCGCCCCCGGCGGCGGCCTCTACAGCCTGGCGCCCGTCCGGCCCGACGGCGCGGTGACCGAACTCGTGGCGTCGCCCCAGGGGCAGATCCTCGACATGGACCTCTCGTGGGACGGGCGCGAGGTCGTCTTCAGTTGGCGCCAGGGCGAGGGGGCCGGGTACCACGTCTTCCGGGTGAACGCCGACGGGACGGACCTCGTGCAACTCACCGACGGCCCGTGCCACGACTACGGCGCGTGCTGGCTGCCGGACGGGGGCATCGCCTTCGTCTCGACCCGCTCGCCCCGCGGCCCGCTGTGCTGGGTGACCTCGTCGGGCGTCCTGCACCGGATGGACCGCGACGGCGGGAAGGTGCGGCGCCTGTCGGCAAATTATGTCGATGACTTCTCTCCGAGCGTGCTGCCCGACGGGCGGATCCTCTACTCGCGGTGGGAGTACGTCGACCGGCCCGCCATCCCCATCCAGAGCCTGTGGGCGGTCCACCCGGACGGGACGCAGTTGCGCGTCTTCTACGGGAACCGCGTGCTGTCGCCCGCGAGTTTCCTGGACGCGGCGGCAATCGGCGGCGCGGGCGAAGTCCTGTGCACCCTGACGGCCCACAACGGGCCCATCCGCGGGGCCATCGGCCTGCTGGACACCCAGAAGGGCATCAACGCCCAGGAAGCGATTACGAACCTGACGCCCGAGGTCTCCATCGGCAAGGTGGACCAGGGCGACGGCAACTTCGTCCGCGGCCCGTACGAGATGGCCAACCCGGTCGACGAGCGTCGGCTGCTCGTCTCGCGCGACGGGCGGCTCCTGCTCGCCGAGATCGGCCGGGGCATGGCCGAGATCTACACGAGTCCCGACGGACTCGGGTGCTACGACGGGACGGTCCTCGGGCCGCGCCCGCGGCCGCCGGTCCTCAGCCGCCCCGAGGCGCCTGTGGCCGAGGCGCCCGACGCGGGCGGCGAGGCGTGCCCGGCCGACGGACTGGCGACGGTCTACCTGGCGGACGTGTACCGGGGCCTGGAGCCCGCGGTGCCGCGCGGCTCCGTCAAGGCGATCCGTGTCGTCGAGGAGATGCCCAAGGCGCTGCGGACCGACGTGCTCGGGTTCGGGTTCCAGCGGCCGGTGATCTCGTGCGGGGCGGCGTACGCGGCCAAGACGGTGTGGGGGACGGCGGACGTGGCCGAGGACGGGTCGGCCCACTTCCGGGTGCCGACGGGCCGGGCGCTGTACTTCCTCGCGGTGGACGGGCGCGGCGTGGCGGTGCAGCGGATGCGGAGTTTCGCCCAGTTCGTCCCCGGCGAGGTCCAGGGATGCATCGGCTGCCATGAGCCGCGCGATTCCACCCCGCCCGTCGCAGGGCGCCCGGCGGCCCTGGCGCGCGGGCCGCAGGATCTGCGGCCCCCTGCGTGGGGCGTGACGGGGTTCGATTACGCGCGGCACGTGCAGCCGGTCCTCGACCGGCACTGCGTCCGGTGCCACAACGGGATGGATCCGCAGGGCGGCGTCGACCTGGCGGCCGACCGGACGGACTGGTTCAACGTGTCGTACGAGGTCCTGACGCGGCGCTACGTCAACTGGATCGACACGCGGAACGGAAACGAGGCGAACATCCTCCAGATCGCGCCGAACCAGTGGGGGTCGCCCCGGAGCCGCCTGACCGAGGTACTCCTCGGCGGACATCCGGACAAGGACGGCAAGCCGCGCGTCGCGCTCGACTCCGACGCGCTCGAGCGGATTTTCGCGTGGATTGACCTCAACGTGCCGTATTATGCGACGTACGAGATGGGCGACGCCAGCCGCGAGGGAGGGCGGCGGGTGTACCCGGCGGCGCTCGGTCAGACGCTGGCCGACGTGTCGGCGCGGCGGTGTGCGGCGTGTCACGCCGGCGGCGTCAAGGCGCCGGGGTACGTCCGCGTCCAGAACGTCGAACTCAACCCGTTCCTGGCGGCGCCGCTCGCCAAGGCCGCGGGTGGACGCGGCGCGTGCAAGGGCGACGTCTTCCGGTCGCGGGACGACCCCGACTACCAGGCAATCCTGAAGACGTTCGATCCCGTGAAGGCGGCGCTCGGGGCGCGGCCGCGGATGGACATGGACGGCGCCGTCCCTGACGCGCACGTGGACCGGTCGAGAATCTGAACGCACTCGGAGGCAAGGCCGCCGGGCGGGCCGCCCGGCGGGAGAATCGGGAAGGGCTGAACCCCATGGCGAGAGCGAGAAGCGGAAGGGCGGCGGCGGGCGCGGCGTGTGTCCTGGCCGTCGTCGCGGCGGCGGTGATGCTGGGCCTCGACGGTTGGTCGGACGGGGTCCGCGCCGCCCAGGCCAAGGCGGGCCCGTACCGGTCGCCCGAGGACGTCGCCTGGTCGCCCGACGGCAAGTGGCTGGCCGTCTCGGACCACACGGCGGCGTCGGTGGTCCTCATCGATGCGGCCGGCGCAGGAGTCGCGCGCGAGGTCGCCCTCAAGGGCGAACCGATGGGCGTCGCCTGGGCGGCCGACGGCAAGAAGGTCTACGTCGCCGAACTCGGCGCCGGCACCGTGGCCGAGGTCGACGCCGAGGGCGGCAAGGTCGTCCGGCGCCTGCCGGTGGGCCTGCGGCCCGCGGGCGTCGCCGTGGCGGTCAAGCGGCAACTCCTGCTCGCCTGCAACACCGCCACCAGCGACGTGTCGGTCGTCGACCTGGCGAGCGGCAAGGAGAAGACCCGCCTCCGCGCCTCGCGCGACCCGTTCGCCGTCGCGGTCACGCCCGACGAGCGGCTGGCCGTGGTGACGAACCGCACGCCGGCGATGAGCGCGGCCGACCCGTCCGTCTCCGCGGCCGTGAGCCTGCTGAACCTCGAGACGCTCGGCCCCGCCGCCGAGATCCGCCTGCCCGCCGGCTCGACGCTCGTCCGCCAGGTGGCCGTCTCCGCCGACGGCAAGTGGGCCTACGTCGCCCACACCGTCGGCCGCACCACGCTCCCCACGACCCAACTGGAGCGCGGATGGGTCAACACGAACGCCCTCTCCATCCTCGACCTCGAAAAGCGCTGCCACTACGCGACGGTCCTCCTGGACTACCTGTTCGAGGGCGCGGCCAACCCGTGGGGCGTCGCGCTGGCGAAGGACGGCAAGACCGCCTGGGTCACCCTCTCGGGCGTCCACCAGGTGGCGAAGATCGACCTGGCGAACCTGCACAAGATGCTCGTGGGCGAGGCGCCCGAGGGTGACGCGGCCAAGCGGTCGACGCCCACCGTCTGGGCCGACATCAAGAAGGACCCCAAGAACCGCGAGGCGCTCGTCAACGACCTGGCCGCCCTGTACGGGCCCGGCCTGATCGTCCGCACGGCCGTCCCATGCAACGGGCCGCGGGGCGTCGCCCTGGCGCCCGACGGCGCGCGGCTGGCGATCGCCGGGTACTACTCGGGCGAGGTCCTCCTGGTGGACCCCGCCACGTGCAAGGCCGCCGGCAAGGTCGCCCTCGGCCCGGCGCGCGAGCCCGACCCGGTCCGCAGGGGCGAGGTCATCTTCAACGACGCGACCTACTGCTTCCAGCACTGGCTCTCGTGTGCGACGTGCCACCCCGACGACGCCCGCGCCGACGGCATGAACTGGGACCTCCTGAACGACGGCATCGGCAACCCAAAGAACACCAAGTCGCTCCTGCTGGCGGACAAGACCCCGCCGATGATGGCCCACGGCGTCCGCGAGGACATGGCCATGGCGTCGCTGGCCGGCTTCCGCTTCATCCTCTTCCGCGAGCCCGAGAAGGCCGACGTCGAGGCCGTGAAGGCATACCTCGTGTCGCTCTCACCCGCCGAGAGCCCCTACCTTGTGAAGGGCAAGTTGTCCGCCCGCGCCAAGAAGGGCGGGGCCCTCTTCGAGAGTTCGAAGACGGCCTGCGCCTCGTGCCACGCCGGGGCGCTCTTCACCAACCTCAAGATCTACGACGTCGGCACGCGCGGTCCCCTGGACAGCCGGGCCGAGTTCGACACGCCCACCCTCATCGAACTCTGGCGCACCGCTCCCTACCTGCACCACGGCGAGGCGACCACCCTTCAGGAGGTCTTCACGAAGTTCAACGCCAAGGACCAGCACGGCAAGACGTCGCACCTGTCGAAGCAGGAACTGGACGACCTGGTGGAGTACCTGCTGTCGCTGTGACGGGCGCGGGCGAGGCGGGCCCGCGCGGCTGAGCGCGGTGGAGGCGCTATGAAAGCGGCGTACCTGGCGGCGCTGGCGGCCGCGGCGGCGATGGCGGCCGCACTGGCCGCGCACGCGGCGGAACCCGTTCCCGCGCCGGCCGCGCCCGCCGGTCCCGCGCCGGGCACCATGCTCGCCCGGGCCCTCGCGGGCCCGATGGCCGGCGTCGAGGAGATCGTCTTCGCCGTCCGCCCCGTCGGGCACGACGGCCACTGGTACGCCAACTTCAGTTACTACGCCCGCGACGCGAACCGCAAGACCTACCTCGACGGCGGCCAGTTGTCCCGCCTCAACCTGCGCACCGGCCGGGTCACGCGCCTTCTGGATGACCCCAAGGGCAACGTCCGCGACCCGTGCGTCTCCTATGACGGCAAGCGCATCCTCTTCTCGTACCGCAAGGGCGCCACCGACACGTATCACCTCTGGGAGATCGGCGCCGACGGGTCGGGCCTCAGGCAACTGACCGACGGCCCCTACGACGACATCGAGCCGATCTACCTGCCCGACGGCGACATCCTCTTCGGCTCCGCCCGCTGCCGCCGATGGGTCAACTGCTGGCTCACCCAGGTGGCGAACCTGCACCGGGCCGACGCCGACGGCAAGCACATCCGCATGATCTCCAGCAACAACGACCACGACAACACGCCGTGGGTGATGTCCGACGGGCGCATCCTCTACATGCGCTGGGAGTACGTCGACCGCAGCCAGGTCGAGTTCCATCACCTCTGGACCGCCAACCCCGACGGCACCGGCCAGATGGTCTACTTCGGCAACATGCACCCGACCATCGTGATGCTCGACGCCAAGCCCATCCCGGGGACCGACCGGGTGGTCTCGATCTTCTCGCCCGGCCACGGCATCCGCGAGCACCTGGGCGACGTGACGATCGTCGATCCGAATGTCGGGCCGGACGACCTGGCGCGGGCGCGGTGCGTCGCCGGCGGCAACCGCTGGCGCGACCCGTACCCGTTCTCCGAGGACTGCTTCCTCGTGGCGAGCGGCCGCACGGTCCAACTCCTCGACGGCGCGGGCAAGGCCGAGAAGGTGTACGAACTCGGCCCCGGCGACCTCCCGGACGGCGAGGCCCACGAGCCGCGCCCCCTCGCGCCGCGCCCGCGCGAGCCGGTCATCGCCTCGCGCGTCGACCTGGCGACCGACACGGGCCGCCTCGTCCTGGCCGACGTGACCCGCGGCCGCAACATGGACGGCGTCCGCCCGGGCGAGATCCGCAAACTCCTCGTCTTCGAGCAACTCCCGATGCCCGTCCATTTCTCGGGCGGCATGGAGCCCATCTCGATGGGCGGCACGTTCACGCTGCCGCGCCTCCTCGGGACCGTGCCCGTCGAGTCGGACGGGTCGGCCCACTTCGAGGTGCCCGCGATGCGGAGCCTCTTCTTCGTCGCCATGGACGACGCCGACCGCTCCATCAAGCGGATGCAGAGCTTTGCGACCGTCCAGCCGGGCGAGACGCTCGGGTGCGTCGGCTGCCACGAGAACCGCACCGAGGCCGCGCCCCTCCGGGGGAACCTGGAGGCGATGCGCCGGCCCCCCAGCCGCATCGAGCCCGTGCGCGGCGTGCCCGACGTCTTCGACTTCCCGCGCGACATCCAGCCCATCCTCGACCGCCACTGCCTGAAGTGCCACGACTATGACAAACGCTCGGGCGGCGTCATCCTCGCGGGCGACCGCGGGCCGATCTATTCGCACAGTTATGTCAACCTGACCGGCAAGGGCCAGATGGCCGACGGCCGCAACGCGCGCGGCAACCGGCCGCCCCGCTCGATGGGCGCCGCCGTCAGCCCCCTCATGAAGAAGATCGGCGGCGGCCACCACGACGTCCAGGTCTCCGACGAGGAGCGCCGCGTCATCCTCTACTGGATCGAGGCCGGGGCCAACTACCCCGGCACCTACGCCGCCGTCGGCAGCGGCATGATCGGCGGGTACGACGAGAACTCGGCCGACCGGAGCGACGCCAAGTGGCCCGCCGTCCAGGTTGCCGCCGAGGCCATCGGACGCCGGTGCGGCGAGTGCCACAAGGACAAGAACCGGCTGCCCCTGTCGCCCTCGGACGACGCTCACGGCATGCGCCACTGGGCCTACAACCTGACGCGGCCCGAGAAGTCGCTGCTCCTTCTCGCCGCGCTTCCGACAAAGGCGGGCGGCTACGGCATCTGCCGCGACAAGGCCCAGACCCCTCACGCGGGCGACGCGGCGCCAGGCATCTTCGCCGGCCCGGACGACGCCGATTACCAGAAGATTCTCGCCTCCATCGTCGAGACCAAGCGAGCCCTCGACGACATCAAGCGGTTCGACATGCCGGGCTTCCGGCCGAACGACGCCTACGTGCGGGAGATGAAGCGCTACGGCATCCTGTCGGCCGACCTCGCGCCCGACGCGCCCATCGACCCCTACGCCACCGACCGGGCCTACTGGCAGTCGTTCTGGTACCAGCCCGCCAAGCATTGAGGGGTGCGTGATCCCCGCCGGAAAGGTGAAGGAAGTGGCTCGGAAGCGGTCTGTGCCTTCTGGAAGGTTGCCGGCGGCGGCCGTGGCGGTCGCCCTCGCGCTCGCGGCGGCGGCCGCCCGCGGCGCGGAGCCGGGGGTCGTCGCCTTCGACTTCGAGAGCGGCGACCTCCAGGGTTGGCGCGTGGTCGAGGGCCGGTTCGACCGCCTCGTCGCCGACATCGAGTTCTTCCACAACGAGCCGCAGGTCCGCTACAACAAGCAGGGCCGCTACTTCCTCAACACGATCGAACTGCGGGACGGGAACCGCACGGACGAGATGACAGGCGTCCTGGAGTCGCCGGTCTTCGTCCTGAAGGGCGGCCGCGCCACGCTGCTCGTCGGCGGCGGAAGCCACGCCGACACCTACGTCGCCCTGTGCACCGAGGACGGCAAAGAGATCCGCCGCGCGAGCGGCAAGAACACCGAGCGGTTCCAGCCGGTCGAGTGGGACGTCGCCGCGCTCGCCGGGCAGAAGGTGTTCCTGCGGATCGTGGACCACAACCGCGGCGGCTGGGGACACGTCCTGTTCGACGACTTCCGGGCCGAGGGCGAGATCGACGCCGGCGCGACGGCCGCGCACTTCGCGGCGCTCGACCGCGAGGCGCTGGCGGCCGCGCGGCGCGCCGTGACCGACGGGGCCTGCTCTCTGCGCGTGGCGGTCGAGGACCTCCGGGCGACGTTCGGCCCGCGCTATCCGAGGGGCGAGGCGTTCCTCGCAAGGCTCGGCGACCTCGAGCGCCGGGCCGCGGACGCCGCGCCGCGCGACGACGCCGAGGCGATTGGCAAGGCCCTCGAATCGCTTCAGCGCGAGGCGCTCCTCGCGAACCCCCTGCTGACCGCCCAGCCGATTCTCTTCGTCGTCCGTCGCCAGTACCGGCCCGACCATCACAACACGGAGACGATGTTCCAGACGGGCGAGATCAACACGGGCTCGTTTACGGGCGGTGGGGCCCTGAAGACGATCGACTTCGGCCGCGGCGGCCGGGTGCGGACCCTCCTGGAAGTGCCCGAGGGCGTCGCGCGCGACCCGGACGTGCGGTTCGACGGCCGGCGCGTCCTCTTCTCCATGCGCCGGGACATCCGGGACGACTACCACCTGTACGAGATCGGGGCGGACGGGTCGGGCGTGCGGCAACTGACGTTCCTCGGGGGCGTGACGGACATCGACCCCTTGTACCTCCCGGACGGCCGAATCGCGTTTACGTCGACGCGAGAACCTAAGTATTGCATGTGCAATCGCCATATCATGGGCAACCTCTTCCGGGCCGACGCCGACGGGGCGAACATCCAGCAGATCGGCCACAGCACCCTCCACGAGGGCCACGGGGCCCTGACGGCCGACGGGACGATCCTCTACGACCGCTGGGAGTACGTCGACCGGAACTTCGGCGACGCCCAGGGCCTCTGGACGTGCAACCCGGACGGGACGAACCACGCCGTCCGCTTCGGGAACAACACGGCCTCGCCGGGCGCGATCCTCGACGCGCGCCCGATCGGCGGCACGGGCCGCTTCGTCGCCACCTTCAGCTCGTGCCACGACCGCCCGTGGGGCGCCTTGGCGCTCGTGGACCGAGGCCTGGGCGTCGACGGGAAGGCGCCCGTCCTGCGCACCTGGCCCGCGAGCGCGATCGACCTCGTGATGGTCGGCAACTACGACACGTTCACCCGCGTCGCGCCGAAGTACGAGGACCCGTACCCGCTGGACGACCCGTCGGCGCCCGGCGCGGCCGGGAAGTACTTCCTCTGCTCGCGCCAGGTGCGGGGCGAGGAGATGGGCCTCGCCCTCGTCGACGTTTTCGGCAACGAGGTTCTCCTGCACGCTGAGCCGCCGGGGTGCTACGACCCGATGCCCCTCGGGCCGCGGGCGCGGCCGCCGGTCGTCCCCGACCGGGTCGATTTCGCGAAGACGGTCGGATACTTCTACATCCATGACGTATACGTCGGGACGGGCATGGAGCGGGTGCCGCGCGGGACGGTCAAGCGGGTGCGCG
>CAYGZE010000151.1:0-10415 GCA_964354185.1 uncultured Anaerolineales bacterium
GGACGGCCATCACCGACGACGGCCTGTGCGACAAGGAGCCCGACTGGGCGCCCGCTGCCAAGGCGAAACCATGAGCGTGCCGCGCGACAGGAGGCTCGCGCCGTTTCCGGAAAGGCGCCGCCGGTCTCGGGAGGGCGGCGCTGGCGGCTTGTCGAAGTGCAGCGGAGACCCGCCGCCGTACCCAGGGTCTGCCCCTGTTCGGGGGGCACTGGCTGCAAGCAGCCAGTGGCACCCGGCGCGCGGAATGTCCCGCGCCTTTCCGGAAACGGCACGGGCCTGGGCCGCACCGCTGGCGGCGGCGGTCTGCGCGCTCGCGCTCGCGTCGTGCGCGTCGGGGCCGGAGGGAGGGGCAGGGGGGCCGGCGCCGGCCTTCGTCTCGACGGCGGCAGGCGACACGATGATCCTCGTGCCCGGCGGCACCTTCGAGATGGGGAGTTCCGGCGGCCGCGACGACGAGCGGCCCGTCCACACCGTCCGCGTCGACCCGTTCCTCGTGGACCTCTGCGAGGTGACGCAGGCCCAGTGGGACCGGCTCGTCCTGGGGAACCCCTCGCACTTCAAGGGCCCGGACCGGCCGGTCGAGCAGATCTCGTGGGCCGACGCGGCGCTCTACTGCAACAAGCGGTCGCGGGCCGAGGGCCTGGGGCCCTGCTACGACGAGGAAACCGCCCGGTGCAACTTCGAGGCCGACGGCTATCGCCTGCCCACCGAGGCCGAGTGGGAGTACGCCTGCCGCGCGGGCAGCCGGACCGCGCACTTCTTCGGCGACGACCCGCGCCTCCTGGGCGACTACGCCTGGTACGGCCCGAACGCCGCCAAGAAGACCCGGCCGGTCGGCACGCGCAAGTCGAATCCATGGGGACTGTGCGACATGTATGGCAATGTGGCGGAATGGTGCAACGACGTGTACGAGAAGGGCTCCTACGCGCAGGGCCCGTCGGAGAACCCGCGCGGGCCCGCCAAGGGCGAGCGGTACGTCCTTCGCGGCGGGGCGTGGAACTCGGGCCCCGAGGCGTGCCGGTCGGCCTGCCGCGCGGCCGAGTCGCCGGGGTTCCAGGACGCGTGCTTCACGCGCGACGCGATCGGATTTCGGTGCGTGCGCCGGGCGCCGCTGGCCGCGGGATCGCTCTCCGAGGCGCCGGCGCCCGCCGGGCCGCAGGGCGACCCGGGAACCGAGGGGGCCCCGGCCGCCGCGAAGCCGCCCAAGGTCGGCCTGGTCTACGACGACGCGTACCTCAGGCACCTGACGGGCCCCGGCCACCCGGAGCGGCCGGAGCGGCTGACGGCCATCGTGGACCGGCTGCGGAAGACGGGCCTCCTGGAACAACTGGTCCCGATCAAGCCGGCGCCGGCGGCGCGGGAGTGGCTGACGACGGTCCACTCGGCGGCGTACGTGGCGCGCGTCGAATCCAGTTATGCCGATGGCGTGAGATACCTGGACACGGGCGACGTGCCGATCTCGGAGGCGTCGGCCGAGACGGCGGCGCTGGCGGCGGGGGGCGCGCTCGCCGCGGTGGACGCCGTGGCCGCGGGCAAGGCGGCGAGCGCCTTCTGCGCCGTCCGCCCGCCCGGCCACCACGCCCGGCGCGACAAGGCCATGGGTTTTTGCATCTACAATAATGTCGCCATTGCGGCCCGGTACGCCCAGAAGAAGCACGGCCTCGCGAAGGTCCTCATCGTCGACTGGGACGTCCACCACGGCAACGGCACCCAGGAGACCTTCTACGACGACCCGACCGTCCTGTACTTCGGCGTGCACCGGTACCCGTTCTACCCGGGGACGGGCGCGGCCGACGAGAAGGGCGAGGGCCGGGGCCTGGGGTTCACGGTGAACGTGCCGCTGGCGGCGGGCGGGGGCGACGCCGAGTTCAAGAAGGCGTTCACGGAGGCCCTCGAGCCGGCGGCGGCGCGGTTCGCGCCGGACCTGGTCCTCATCTCGGCGGGGTTCGACGCGCACAAGGACGACCCGCTGGGCGGGATGAAGATGACGGCCGAGGGGTACGCCGACCTGACGCGCATCGTCAAGCGCATCGCGCGGGCGAGCGCGGGCGGGCGGATCGTCTCGGTGCTCGAGGGGGGCTACGACCTCGAGGGCCTCGCGGCGTCGGTCGAGGCGCACCTCCGCGCCCTCAGGGAACCCTAGGCCCCCATGCTCTTCCACACCTGGACGTTCGTCCTCTTCTTCGCGATCGTCTACCCGGTGTACCTGGCCGTGCGGCGGACGCGCCTCAGGCTGCCGTGGTTGCTCGCGGCCTCCTACGTCTTCTACGGCTGGTGGAACCCGTACTACCTCGTGCTGATCCTGTACGCGACGACGGTGGACTGGCTGGCGGTCCTGGCGATGTCGCGGAGCCGGCGGCGGGGCGTGTGGCTGGCGGTGAGCGTCGCGAATAACCTGAGCCTCCTTGGATTATTCAAGTATGGCGATTTCTTTGTCGGGAGCCTCAACACGGCCCTCGGCTGGGCCGGCGTCGCGTACGCCTTGCCCTCGCCGGCGGTCCTGATGCCGCCGGGGCTGCCGTACCTCCAGCCCGTGGGCATGTCGTTCTTCATCTTCCAGTCGATGACCTACACGATCGGGTACTATCGCGGCGAGGTCGAGCGGGAGCCGAGTTTCCTGCGGTACGCCGCGTTCGTCTCGATGTTCCCGCAACTCTTGTCGGGGCCGATCGAGCGGGCCCGGAACCTCCTGCCGCAACTGGCCGAGGTGCCGCGCATCACGGGGCGCGACCTGGCGGACGGCGCGTCGCTCTTCCTGACGGGCCTCTTCAAGAAGGTGGCGCTCGCCGACTACCTGGCCCTCTATGTCGATAAAGTCTACGGCGCCCCGGCCGCCCACCAGGGGCCGGCCCTGGCGCTGGCGACGCTGGCCTTCGCGTGGCAGATCTACTTCGACTTCAGCGGCTACACGGACATGGCGCGCGGCATCGCGCGGGCGATGGGCATCCGGCTGATGCTGAACTTCAACCACCCGTACCTGGCCACGGGCCTGGGCGACTTCTGGAGCCGCTGGCACATCAGCCTCTCGACATGGTTCAAGGAGTATGTCTACATCCCGCTTGGCGGCAACCGCCGCGGCGAGGTCCGGACCTACGTCAACATGGCCCTGACGATGGTTATCTCGGGCCTCTGGCACGGGGCGGCGTGGACCTTCGTCGCCTGGGGGGCGCTGCACGCCCTGGGGCGCGTGCTGACGCGGCGCCTGGAAAGGGCGGCGTGGTACCGCGAGCGCGTGCCGACGGCCGTCAAGCGCGTGGGCGTGTTCTTCTTCGTGACGTTCGCGTGGATTTTCTTCCGGGCGCGGAGTTTCGGCGACGCGTGGCTCATCGTGGGGCGGATCGCGCGGTTCGCGGCGACGGACCCGGCGGTGCCGCTCTTGGCGATGGCGATGGCCGGGGCCGTGTGGCTCTACGAGCGGCTGTGCGAGTCGCGGGCCCGGCGCCTGCTGGAGGCCGCGCCGGTGCGGGTGGGCCTGGCGGCCGCGATGGCGCTTTGGGTCGCGCTCCTCGCGGGGTCGGGCGGGCAGGCGTTTTACTATTTCCAGTTCTGACAGGCGGGGGCGAGGCGGACGTGAGCGCGATCGATGCAGGGCGTGACGGGACGGGCGGGGCGGGCGCGGCCGACGCGGCGTTCGGCCCGAGCGCGCTTCGCCTCTCGGGCCGCCAGTGGCTCGTCATGGCGGCGATCGTCGGCGCGGTGCTCGCCGCCCTGCCGCCCGCGTGGGAGCGGGTCGAGCCCCTGCCGCCGGGCCCGGACCTGCGCCTGCCGTACCGGCTGGGCAGCGACTACTGGACGTACGCGCGGCTCGTCCGCGAGGCGGCCGCGCGGGACGCGACGCTGGTCGTCGGCGACTCGGTCGTCTGGGGGCACTACGTCGCGAAGGGCGAGACGCTTTCGGGCTGCCTCAACGCGCTGGCGGGGGCCGACCGCTTCGCCAACCTGGGCGTCGACGGGATCCACCCGGCCGCCCTGGAGGGCCTGGTCGCGTATTACGGCGGGGCGGCCGCGGGCCGGCGCGTCGTCCTCCACTGCAACCTCCTCTGGATGAGCAGCGAGCGCCACGACCTGCGGGTGGCCAAGGAGTTCGCGTTCAACCATCCGCGCCTGGTGCCGCAGTTCGACCCGTGGATCCCGTGCTACCGCGAGCCGGTCGCGGGGCGGCTGGCGATCGTGATCGGGCGGCGGCTGCCCTTCGCGGGGTGGGCGAACCACCTGCGCGTCGCCTACTGGGACGACCTGGACCTGGCGTCATGGACGCTTGAACATCCGTACGAGTGTCCGGCCGGGGCGGTGACGCTGCGGCTGCCGTCGCCGGACGAGCCGCCGTCGCCCGCGCCGGACGCGCGGCCGTGGACGGCCAAGGGCGTCGCGCGCTTCGCCCCAGCGTGGGTGGACCTGGAGGGGTCGCTCCAGTGGGCGGCGCTGCGGCGGACGGTGGAGAGGCTCCGGGCGCGCGGGAGCCGCGTCTTCGTCCTCGTGGGCCCGTTCAACGAGCCCATGCTGGAGCCCGCGAGCCTGGCGGCGTATAAGGAGAGGACGCGCGAGGTCGCGGCCTGGCTCGGCGGCCGCGGCATCCCGTGCCGCGTGCCCGCGGCCCTGCCGAGCGCGTGCTACGCCGACGCCAGCCACCCCCTGGCCGACGGGTACCGCCTCCTGGCCGAGGGGCTCCTGGCCGACGAGGGGTTCCGGCGCTTCTGCGAACTCGGGCGCGCTGGGGAAGGGAGGGCACCGTGAGGTTCCTCATCGCGGCGATCCTGGCGGCGCTCGCGGCGGCGGTTGCGGCGCTGGCGGCGCAGATTCCCGCGCCAGCGCTCGCGCCCGCTGCCGCGCCCGGCTTGTCCGCCCCCGTTCGCGGAGCACTGGCTGCAAGCAGCCAGTGGCACCCGGCGCACGGGGACCGCGGCGCCCTTCTGGCCGCGGTGCTCGCGTCCACCGCTGTGCCGGAGCCCGCAGCGCCCGCGCCCGCCGCGGCCCCGGCCGCGCCTGACGCTGCGCCCGCGCCGGCCGCGCCGCCGCCGCGGATCGTCTTCTCGAGCAACCGGTCCGGCGAGTGGCGGCTGTGGACCGTCCGGCCCGACGGCTCCGACCTGAAGCAACTGACGCGCGGCCCCGCGGGCGAGCACGACGTCGATCCCGCCATCCGGCCCGACGGCTCGCGCATCCTCTTTACCTCGACGCGCGGCGGCGCGGCCGGCGTCTGGACCGTCGCGGCCGACGGGTCCGACCCGCGGCGCATCTCGGACGGCGACCAGGCCGAGTGGGCGCCCGACGGGCGGCGGATCGTCCTTCGGCGCGGCGGGCGGCTGGTCGTCCGCGACCTGGAGGGCGGCGCCGAGAAAGTCGTCACGCCCGACGGCTGGACGACGTGCTCGGGCCCCGCCTGGAGCCCGGACGGAAAGACGATCGCCTTCGCCCGCCTCCGGGACGGCGCGAATGCTATCTACATCATTCCGGCCGGCGGCGGCACGCCGACGCTCGTCTACGGCGAGAAGGGCGCGTGCGAGCCGCACTGGTCGCCCGACTCCTCGACGATCGTCTACGAGACCGAGACGCACCTCGGCGCCATCCGCCCGGACGGGACGAAAAACCGGCTCGTCACCTGGTTCGGCGGGGTTCAACGGTACGGCCGCTTCAGCCCCGACGGGCGCCAGGTCGTCTTCTGCCAGGCCCCCGGGCCGGAGGGGCCGTGGGAACTCTACGTCGTGCCGGCCGCCGGCGGCTCGCCGCGCAGGGTGACCGAGGAAGGCTCGGACATGTACCCGGACTGGAAGTGAGGAGGGCGCGCGGGCGTGTTCCGTCCCATCCCGGCCATCCTGTGTGCCGCCGCCCGCCGCGCCCTTGGTGTCACCCCGAGCGCAGCCGAGGGGTCTCGCGGTGGTCTTTCGCCGTTGCCGTCCAATCCGAAATCCGCAATCCGAAATCCGCAATGGCGCGGGCCGGCCGCAGGTTCGCTCGCTCGCCTGTTGAGTGCTGTTCTCGCGCTCTTGTGCGTCCTGTCGGCCGCGCCCGCCGCCGAGCCGCCCGACCCGTCCGTGCACCTCTTCGACCGCGGCACGGCGTCGGACGGCTCCGTGGCGGCCGAGGAGTTCGCCGAGCGGAAGGGCTGGACGGCGGTGGCGGAGGGCGCGGCCGAACTGCGGATCGCCGGCGACGCCGTCCTGATGAACGACAGGCTGACCGTGGTGCTGGCCCGGGATGGCGGGGCCGCCTGGGTCTATGGTTCGGCGGCCGCGCGTTTTCGTCGGCGCGTGCTCGTGTCCCCAGTGCCGCCGATCACCCTCGGCGCGGGCCTGCGGGTCCTGAAGAACGACCCCTCTGCCGTCGAGATCGAGGTGAAGTCCCGCACAGGCCGCGGCGATGTGTCCTGCCGTTTCCGGATGACCGCGGGCGAGCCCGTTCTCCAGGTTCTCCCCGGCGACGAGGTGGAGCAGTTAACATGGCTCGTGCCCTCCCCGGCGGGCGGCTGCGTGGTGGTGCCGGAGTTCTTCGGCGACGACGTCGTCGTCGCCGCGCCCGCCGGCGGAGCCAGGGCCGCGCCGGTGCCGGCAG
The DNA here is from genome assembly GCA_964354185.1 of uncultured Anaerolineales bacterium. Taxonomy (GTDB): domain Bacteria; phylum Planctomycetota; class Phycisphaerae; order FEN-1346; family FEN-1346; genus CAYGZE01. The sequence continues at coordinate 6,550 of CAYGZE010000151.1, forward strand.
AGAACTTCTTCCTCCAGGGCACGGACGACGCCTCGCCGATGCTCATGTGCGTGTGGGAGGCCGCCGGGCAGGACGTGGACCGCCTCCGGGGGAACCTCTGCGTGATCCCGTGCGCCAAGGGCAAGCGCGTCTGGGTCGCGTGCCTGGAGGGCGTTCGCCCGTGGGGGGCCGGCCGCGCGATCGCCGAGAACGAGAAGCCCGCGGAGGTCCTGCGCGGCTTCCGGCCGCCGTTTCCGGCCAAGTGGCGGGCCGACTTTGTCGGCGCGGACGGCATGTGCGACTCGATCACGTTCGAGGAGCCGCCCGACGCCGCGCCCGTGCCCGAGACGTGGCGCGGACAGGTGCTCATCTATCCCATCGACCGCAGCCGCGCGACGCCCCTGGCGACCCTTCTGCCGATCGACGTCCTGCGCGCGACGCTCGGTGTCGGGCCGTGCCAGTACGTCCTGGCCCTGGAGGGCCTGGGGTCGGGCGACGCCCCGGCCACGCCCGCGGCCGTGATGGACTGGGTCGAGAAGCAGTTCGACCGGGAGCGCGACGCCCGTGCGGCCGACGAGATTCGCGAGCGCCTGGCGGCGATGGTGGAGCACGTGCGGCGCACGGACGCGCGGATCGGCGAGTACGCCGCCTTCGGCCGCCAGGTCCGCGCCGCCTGCGAGGCGGCCGCCGGGGACCAGGAGGCGGCCGCGACGGCCAAGGTCCTGCTCGCCGTCTGCGACCGGCTCGACCGGGACCTGGCGCGCGACCGCGCGGCACGGACGCCCGAGGAGGCGGCGCGCCTGGCGGCGGCCGTCGGCGGCCTCATCGGGAAGGAGGGCGCGGCGGCGGAGTGCCGCAAGGCCGGCGAGGACCTGGGCGCCCTCGGCCGCGCGCAGGACGCGGCCCTGGCCCGCGCGCGGATGGCCGCACGCCGCGCCAGACAGGCGGCCCGCGGCGCCAAGGATGCGCTGGCCGTGAAGATCCGCCCGATGGCCGAGCAGATCCTCGGCGCGAAGTGAGGCGCGCCCCGCGCGCCATGGAAACGGGAGGCGAACGATGGCGAGGCGAGACGGGTGGATCATCCTGGCACTCGGCGCCGCCGCGGCCGGCCTGGCGGCGATGCCCGCGGGCGCTGCCGCGCCGGCCAACCTTTTCACGAACCCGAGTTTCGAACTCGGCCAGGACGGCTGGCGAATGGACAAAGGCAAGGGGACCGAGGCCCGGTTCGCCGTCGACCAGGCGATGGCCGCCGACGGCCAGTCGAGCGCCCTGGTGACCATCGAGAAGGTCGGCGAGTGGGGCACCCAGTTCGGCCAGTCGTTCGACGCGGGTGCGAAGGGCAAGACCTGCACCTTCGCCGTCTTCGCGCGGAGCGTCGAGGGCGCCGTCCAGGTGCAACTGGAGATCGAGCGCCGCGCCGACCCGTACGACCGCGCCGTCCGGAGCGAGAAGTTCGCCCTGGTGCCCGACAAGTGGACGGAACTCCACGTGACGTTCCGCGTGGAGAAAGACTACCCGGAGGGCTGGTTCGCGTACCTGAGTTGCATGCAGCCCGGCGTGCGGTACCGGGCGGACCTGTTCCGCCTCTACGAGGGCGAGTACGTCCCGTGGAAGGAGGCGGCGGGGGAGGAGGCGGCGGCCGCGGCCGTCCGCGTGTACGACACGGGGGCGCCGCTGGCCGGGCCGCCGACGGCGGAGGCGATCGCGCGGCACGAGGGATGGAAGGAACTGGCCGAGGGCGGCGCGCCGCTAGCGCTTAAGGGCGATGCCGTCGTTGCGAATAGCGTGCTCGCGCTCGTCCTTCGGCGCGGCGGGCCGGGGGCGGAACTCTACGGCGCCGGGCCGAAAGGTTTTGCGCGGCGGGCGGTGCTCGGCCCGGCGGCCGAGGGCGCGGTCCGGATCGAGGCGGTCAAGGTCACGGAGAACGGGCCCGGCGGCGCGGCGGTCGAGGTCCGGTTCAACGTCGCCAAGGGCTCGCCCGCGACGCTCGCCTACGCCCTGAAGACGGGCCAGACGTTCGTCGAGACGTCGCCGCGCGCGGGTGCCGCGGCCCTGGCGATCGAGGCGCCGTGCCGGTTCACGGTCCTGCCGGACTTTTTCGCCGACGACATCGTCCTGGACGCGACGGACCTGGCGGCCGACGTGGCGGAACTGCCGGCCGAGAACTTCGTGCTGCACCTCGTGGGCGAGGGCGACGCGCTCGTCATGGCCGTCTGGAACGGCCGCGATGCCGACGCGCGCGCCGCGCTCGGCGGCGCGGGGGCCGACCGGCGGATCGAGCAGACGGCGGTGGCCTACGGCAAGGATGGCAAGGTCTGGGTGGCCGTCCTCGAGGGCGAGGGCATCTGGCATCGCCGCGACGTCGCGCGGGCGGACGCCGGCCAGGTCGTCCACCTCGACTGGACGGCGCCGTATCCGGCCCAGTGGCGGGTCGACTGGCGGCGGGCGGACGGGCTGGCGGACAGTTGGGAGATGGCCACCGAGAAGCCCGACGGGCGGTTCGCCAAGTTCGGCATGTTCGGCGGCGAGGACACGCTCGGCCCCGACCGCAAGCGGTGGACGACCGTCCTCGGCTCGTTCCGGTATCCGTGCTGGATCGACAAGGGCGGGCGGGGCTGCCTCCAGCCCCTGAAGGAGGGCCTCGCCTTCGAGGGGCCCGCGCTCCTCTACCCGATCAACCGCGCGCGGGCGACGCCGCTGGAGGCGTTCACCGTGGTCGACGTGGTGCGGGCGACGCTCGGCGTCGGGCCGTGCGAGTACATCCTCGACGTCGAGGGCCAGAAGTCGGAGTACCGCGGCCGCGCGACGTGCTCGAACCGCGACCTCATCGAAGACATCTACAAGCGCGGCGAGCAGCAGAAGCGCCGGGATGAGATCGAGCAGTCGCTCAAGGACGTGATGGTCTTCATCCGCCACATCCGCGGCCGCATCGAGTCGTACGTCGAGTACGCCCACTGGGCGCTGGACTACCTGGGGCGCCAGAAGCAGGCCCACCCGGAACTCGCGAAGCCCCTGTCGGAACTGGAGGCGCTCGCGCGGGCCGTCGACGAGCGCGTGGCCGACCGCCGCGAGAAGATCAAGACGCCCGACGAGGCCCAGAAGATGGTCGAGGAGTTCCGCGCGACGGTCCTGGAAGACCAGGGGCCGGACGCCCTCGAGCGGTGCAAGAAGTTCACGCGGGCGTGGGTCGACATCGGCGGCAACCAGGACGAACTCGTCGGCGAGTGCCGCTGGGCCGTCAAGGTCCTGCGCCAGCGGGCGGGCCTGCTCATGGCGGCGGACCCGCGGCTGGCCGAGGCGGCCGAGGAGATCCGCGGCCGCGCGCAAAAGGTCCTGCGGAACCCCGCCGGCCACGAGGGCGCGAGGCACTAAAGACACTGTCATGCGCGCATTTACGCGATGCCTGCTCCTGGCCGTCGCCGCGGCGGCACTCGCGCCGGCGGCCGGGTGCGGCGGCGAAGGGACGCCCGCGCCGCCGGCCGCTCCGTTGGCAGCAGCGCCCGAGAAGACCACCACGACGACGGGCGTCGAGATGGTCCTCGTCCCGGCCGGCGAGTTCGTCATGGGCGACGACCGCGGCGAGCCCGACGAGCGGCCGGCCCGCCGCGTCCGCCTCGCCGCCTTCTGGATGGATGTGCATGAGGTGACCGAGCGCGATTACGAAGCGCTCACCGGCAAGAACCCGTCGAAGTTCCCCGGGCCCGACCGCCCCGTCGAGCGGGCGAGTTGGCTGGCCGGCGTGAAGTACTGCAACCTCCGCAGCCTCCGCGAGGGCCTGCGGCCGTGCTACAACGTGGAGACGCTCGCGTGCGACTTCGCGGCCGACGGCTACCGCCTGCCCACCGAGGCCGAGTGGGAGTACGCCTGCCGCGCGGGCAGCCGGACCG